>CAIRHD010000068.1 GCA_903878265.1 uncultured Bacteroidales bacterium
ACCATTTTTACAAAGTGACCGGCACCATTTTCGCCAACCCAGTCGCAACAAGGTGTGCCATTATCAACTTTGGCCGAAATAGCCTGAAAAATTGGTTTTACAAATGGCCAAGCTGCTTTTGAACCTCCAGGCATAATCGAAGGCCCCAGCAAAGCACCTTCTTCACCACCTGAAACACCGGTTCCGATATACAGAAGTCCTTTACTTTCAACATATTTTGTACGACGATCGGTATCGGTAAAAAGAGTGTTGCCACCATCGATAATGATATCTCCTGTTTCGAGATATGGCAAAAGCAAATCAATAAAATCATCCACTGCTTTACCCGCTTTAACCATTAACATTACTTTTCTTGGGCGCTCCAAGTTTTTGACCAATTCCTCAATGGAGTGAGTCCCAATTATATTTTTCCCTTTGCCACGTCCATTTACAAAGTTATCTACCTTGTCGGTCGAGCGGTTGAAAACGGCTACAGTGAAGCCTTTGCTTTCCATGTTCAAAACCAGGTTCTCTCCCATTACTGCGAGTCCAACCAATCCAATGTCTGCTAATTTATTCATACAATTCTTTGTGTTTTATTAATTTTTACAACATTTTTTAACTTATAAGCCAGTTTCAGACACCCGTTGGGCGTTAAGCCCAACTGTCAATCTGTGTCAGACACCCGTTGGGTGTGCAGACACTAAAAGCGGTTTTTCCATGCCCATAATCCAAGTGCAGGATTGGAGATGAAAAATATTTTTTCCCCATCAACCATGTTAAATCCATCTTTGAGCTTTTCAGGATTATATTTTTTCATCATTTCATCCAGATCGCCATAGCTGAAATTTACGCTTTCAATTTCTTCACGGGTAAGCTTTCCAGGACAATAAGTTACTTTGAACCTGTTTTCGTGTGAGCCATGGATAAGATGGGCGGCTGCACTCAGGTTTTCGCGCAACTCAAGGTTGTTCTTAACCAAAGCCAGTATTTCGGGGGTTGTTAAATAACCGTACTTTCGGATTAGCCGGTCAATTTCCTTGTCTTCTCCAAATTCCTTTAGTCCGGGAGCAAGAACAATCAGTTCCCCGTTATTGGCTAGAGCCATGCGCGTTCGATAAATACTTTTGTTCCCTAACCAGGTACTTTTAAACTCAGAAGGATCGAGGTAAACAACAACTTTGTCAAGTGGTTCATCCAGCAATTCGAAGTTCACTTTCAGCGATAACTCAGCGGCTCTATTAAAGCATTCACTGTCATTGCCAATAAAAAGTCCCTTAACTGCCATTTTGCCATTTCCATTGCGACCAACTACGGTGTGCGCATAAACTATTGGCAAGTGTGTTGCAAAATGTTCGGAAGCGTAATTGAGGACTTTCCGTACCGGGTTATCTGCCCGTCCCATAATCCGTTCCATGCCATAAGCTGCACCAAGGAAATGGCTTTTATTTATACCTTCCTTGCCACCTGTGCCGACAAATATGTTCTTGTTATAATTGGCCATGCCAATCACTTCGTGAGGTACTACCTGACCGATAGATAGGATCAGATCGAAATTTCCCTCGACAAGCAGTTTGTTCACCTGTGCGGGCCATGAAAAATCCACCTGATTTTCTGAAACTTGCTGAACAAATTCAGCCGGAACTTCACCAAGAGTAACAATATCGGTTCTCCAGTTGTGGACACGGAAAAGGGAATGGGGGATATTACCAAACATTGTTGTGAGCTCCGTTTCCGACATGGCAACATGTGTACCAAGAGCGGGCAGAATATCAGTGACGGCATCGCCATAATATTCCCAGACCATCTCGGTCAGGATGCCAGCCTGTGAATGGAACCGTGTGAAATCGGGTGGCACAATCAGCACTTTCCGCTTCGGGCCTAACTTATCCAAGGCTTCATAAAGCCCTATTCTAAGTTCTTCGTTACTCATTTCGGTAGCAACAGAACCCTGGTCGTAATAGATCATATTTTAATGATTTTCAGCATTTATTGTCCAAATTTTTTTATCAGATAAATCTGAAATTACCTTTTCACCCTTGCATTCCCTTGCCAGATACTCCATACCATATCTTCGTCAGCAGGCTGGGCATAATCGGTTAAGAATGTTGTTGCCAGTGCACCGCTTGCCCAGCCAAATTGCATGCACTTTTCAGGAGTCCATTCTTTAAGGATGCCGTAAAGCAATCCGCCAACAAATCCATCGCCTCCACCAATGCGATCGAGTACATTAATCTCCCGTGGTTCAATCACATGCCAGTTTTCGCCTTCGAGCATGATGGAGCCCCACAAATGCCTGTTAGTACTAATTACCTGTCGTAATGTTGTGGCAAAAACTGAAGCATCCGGAAATGCAATTTTTACACGCTGAATCATTTTTTTGAAGCTATCAATCTTAGAATCAATATCTTTTCCCCCGGCTTCAGGTCCTTCAATGCCAAGGCAAAGCTGGAAATCCTCCTCATTCCCAACTAATATATCGGATACCGAAGCAATTTCAACAAAGATATCATGCAATTTTTTTTCACGGCCTTTCCAGAATGAAGCCCGGTAGTTCAGGTCGAAAGAAATTCGAGTGCCGGCCTTTTTAGCAGCACGGGCCAATTCGAGGCAAAAAGTGCTGGTTTCGGGCGACAAGGCTGCAATAAGACCCGAAAGGTGCATAATCTGTACTCCTTCCTTTATAAAAATTCGTTCCAGATCAAAATCTTTCACATTTAATGTGCGTCCAACTTCGCCTGCTCGGTCGTTCTGCACCCGCGGACCGCGCGAACCGAAACCACTATCGGCAATATTGAACTGGTGGCGGTACCCCCATGGATCGCCCTGTTCAATGTCTTTTCCTTCAAACGCCATACGTCTGCCGGCCAGGTTATTTTTAATAAACTGAGCTATCGGACTGTCTTTCACGAAAGTAGTGAGTACTTTAACTGGAAGTCCCAGATAAGCCGGAATACTGGCAACATTGGTTTCGGCACTGGTGGCCTGCATTTTAAATGTATCACTGCTGTGGACTGGCTGCCCGTTTACAGGTGTTATCCGCACGCCCATACTGGTTGGAACCAGAAGCGACCATGCAAAGTCTTTTTTAAGTTTTATGCCCATGGTATTATGATGTTGAATTGAACTAATAAATTAGGATCCCTAAACTCCCCCGTAGGCACTATAACCACCATCGACAGGAAGAATAATACCTGTAATAAATCCCGAAAGGTCGGAGAGCAAGAAAAGTGTGGCACCTTGCAAATCTTCAGGTTTCCCGTATTTGCCAACCGGAGTGTTTGATATAATTTTCAAACCACGTGGTGTTGGGGCGCCGGTTTTTTCATCGGTAAGCAAAAAGCGATTCTGGTTGGTGAGGAAAAATCCCGGAGCGATGGCGTTAACGCGAATACCGGTTTTGGCCAGGTGAACCGCCAACCATTGGGTAAAGTTATTCACTGAAGCTTTTGCCGCCGAATATGCAGGAATCTTTGTCAGGGGACGGAATGAATTCATGGACGAAATATTCAGGATTACCCCTTTCCCTTTTTGTAGCATATCTGTGGCAAACACCATGCTTGGAAGGAGGGTGCCATTGAAGTTCAAGGCAAAAACTTTATCGAAACCATCCATTTCGAGACCAAAGAATGATTTTTCCAGATCGTTGATGTCGGTAAGTTGTTCAATCTGGGTTGTAGCTTTGGGTGAATTGCCACCCGCACCGTTAATCAGTATGTCGATTGCCCCAAGTTTTTCATTAATTGTTTTCTTGGCATCAATAAGTGATTGTTTGTCGAGTACATTGGCTTCAACCCCAAAGCAAACAATGTTAAACTTTTCCGAAAGTTGCCTGGCAGTGTCTTCGGCAGCTTCCTTATTAATGTCGATGATGGCAGTTTTTATACCTGCCGAAGCCATGGCTTCACATACCGCGTAGCCAATAACACCAGCTCCACCGGTAATTACGGCCACTTTTCCTTTCAGGTCTGAAAAATCAAAAATCATTTTGTTGATGTTATTTAGCATTAGTAATCTTTAGTGGGTTAAGTGATTCAAGCGGAAAACTAAATCTTGAAATTCTTGTAGTACTCTATGTTTTCTTTCATGATTATATCTATAGGGCTGAAATTTAGTTTTTTAACAGGATCCTTAAGAAACAAGTGTGTGAAGAGTGCGAATACACTTTTGTAACCCTGTTCTTCTGGTTTCTGACAAATTAAAAACTGGATTATCCCTTTTTCGAGGTATTCGACATTCTCCTGCAATAAATCGTATCCGATTAAAACAACGTTTTTGATTTTATTCTCTTCGAAATAGCTGGCTACCAGGTGAACCCTCGAATTTGCTACAAATAAACCAAACGGTTTATGATTGCTTGAAAAAATCGTATCCAATGATTCGAACAGGACGGCAGGTGAAGAAATATCAACATCCAAGGAATGAAGGATTGCCTGGTTTGAGGTTTGTTCCGAAAAATAAGTTGTAAAACCTTTTTCACGTAAACTTAAATGATAAACAGGAGCAGATGGGTTTAAGGGCTTTACGATATAGATATGGCTAACTGCCTGATTTATACTTAAGTTCATCAGTCGGGCTGCCAGATAACCACTTTGTGCTGAATTTTGACCGAAATAAGCCAGGTTTTTACAGTTTTCGATGAATACGTCTATAAATACATAAGGCAGTTCAAGTTGATCGCACTTTTCAATAACATCTAACGATGACTTATAAAAAACAGGGGCAAAAATGAATCCATTAGGATTTGAGCTTAAAATTTCATCTGTTTTTTTTATGAAAGAGTTTTCGTTACTATAATCGAAATAGGCTATCTGAAGTTCAAAGTTGAATTTTTTAATTTCAACGGCTGCTGCTTTTATTCCTGCAAAAGGTTTTTGCCAGTATGCATTACTGGCTGGATCGGGAATTAGGGCGGAAATGGTATATTTGGTTTTTGAAGCCAGCGATTTAGCTAATAGGTTAGGGGTGTAACCCAATTCATCAATAATACTCAGAACCTGTTCCCGGGTTGATTTAGCTACTTCGCCGCGGTTATGCAACACACGATCGACAGTCCCAATGGAGACATTTGCTTGTTTGGCAATATCTTTTATTCCGATTTTCATTAATATTTCCTATTTAAACCTGACAAAATGTGGGGATTTGCATTCCGTTAGCGCACACGGCAAATATATGTACATTTTTTCAATATCCGTTAACGTTAACGGAAAATACTTTTAAATCGATAAAAAAAATTAAATTTGCGGTTTGATAAAGGGGAGAAGGAAGCTGGAAGAAAACGATTTACTCAGTTTGCCAGCATCAAAACCAAAAATACTTTACCTTAATTGCTCATAAATCCATAACAATACTTTGGAAACAACAATTATCCCTTCTGGCACATTCCGCTACAGCACAGCCATAACCGATATTACAGCATTAGTTTTTGTTGGCATTGTACCTGCTGCTTCGCATTTGTTTAAAATCCCGATTTATTATATCGAGCCGATGCGCGTAATGCTTGTGTTAGCTTTGCTTTATTCGTCGCGATGGAATGCTTTCGCGATGGCCGTTGCGTTGCCTTTATTTTCATTTCTGGTATCAGGTCATCCTGCACCAATCAAAATGATGATTATTATGGCTGAACTTTTGGTCAATGCGTGGCTATTCCTATTATTCTTTGAAAAAACAAGAAAGTCGTTCCTAAGCTCGTTTGGTTCAATTATTATCAGTAAAGTGTTCTGCTATACTATGTACCTTATGGTATTTTCAATAGCGTTTGTAAAATCTGAAACAGAAATGGTATTCCTTTCCGCTCAATTGATTTTGTCTCTATTATTAAGTGGAATGGTATGGTTAATTGCCTTCCGCAGGAATTCGAGGCTTGTTAAATAAACTGAAAATTTATCCTTTTGAGGGTAAGTAAGCTGCTTTCTGGAAGCTACTCAAAGATTAGAATTAAAATGGATAAAAGGCTACATTTATCAGAATAGTCTTACAGTATTATAATGTATCCAAGCGAGAGAAAGATAAAATAAAAACGTTCTTCGCCATAAAAAACAGCAAAATACCGCGCATCAATAGACACGCGATACATGTAAACTGAAAATCTCAGCTTTGAATCACCAATGTTTAGCTAATAGCTTTCGCCTATAGCATCCCCGGCCAAACGGTAAAGTTTTGTATAACTTTCGCCTTTTTTAGATTAACCCATTTTTCGGTTTCCAGATGGGCAGAAACTATGCCTGTTGTAGGCAACGAATCCAGTTTTGGACTGGCGAAACGGTTGGCAACCATGGTGATAAATGGATTATGCCCAACAATCATCACACTATTGATTGAATCGTCAAGACCTTCAAGTATTTCGAGGGCATCGAGATCATCACCAGTGAAAAGTTTCTCATTAGCCACCACTTTGTTTACCGGTATGCCAAGTTTATCGGCAATAATCAATGCCGTGTCGTAGGCCCTTTCGGCCGGGCTGGCAATAATATGATCGATAACAGGTTTGTTTTCCGTCATGTACTCGGCAATCTTGCAAGTACGGGCAACACCCGTATCGGTTAACATTCGGTCAGCATCAGCAACATTGGCACTTGCCGGAACGGCTTTACCATGTCGTACAATATATACAGTTTTCATATGTGGGATATTTGGTGATTTGTTATTCGTTGTTCGTTGTTGGTGTATGGTTATTGGTTGTTCGTCAGTGGTTGGTTGTAAAACGTTAATCGGTTGTGTTTGAGTATTGGAGCGTTTGTTTTTGAGCTGTTGCTGAAACGAACCGAAGTCCATTTCTTAAAGCTATAACCCAATACCAATCAGGTTTTGCCATGTAGCTGTTGCCCCTTTTTTTCAGTTTTCTATTTCCTAGCAACCATTTTCTATTAACCATTTCCTATTTCCCCAATAAAACTGATAAAAAAAGCGGCTACCAAAAAATAAGGCATACCGCTTTTGCAAAATGTTTTTTTTGCAGAATTAGTATGCGAACAATGGGAACTCGCTCATCATTTCGTTTACCTGTGAACGTACTTTTGCAATCACTTCATCATTTTCGTGATTCGCAATCACTTCATCGATCAAATCGACAATTATGGGTATGTGCTGTTCTTTAAGCCCACGGGTGGTAATTGCAGGGGTTCCGACACGTATGCCTGAAGTGGTAAACGGTGTGCGACTATCGAATGGAACCATGTTTTTGTTAATGGTAATATCGGCTTTAACCAACAAGTTTTCGACAAGTTTACCCGAAATATCAGGATATTTTGTGCGTAAATCAATAAGCATCAAATGGTTGTCAGTGCCACCCGAAATAACCTTGAAACCTTTCTCAACAAAGGCTTTGGCCATAACCTGTGCATTTTTTTTGACTTGCAATGCGTAATCCATAAATTCATCAGAAAGGGCTTCGCCAAAAGCAACCGCTTTACTGGCAATTACATGCTCCAAAGGTCCGCCCTGAATTCCAGGGAATACAGCACTATCAAGCATGGCCGACATCATTTTTGTTTCGCCTTTGGGTGTTTTCAATCCCCATGGATTTTCAAAATCCTTGCCCATCAAAATAAGTCCACCGCGTGGGCCGCGAAGTGTTTTATGGGTAGTAGTGGTAATAATATGACAATAAGGAACCGGGTCGTTGAGCAATCCACGTGCAATAAGTCCGGCAGGATGGGCAATATCGGCCATCAGCAAAGCCCCAATCTTATCGGCGATTTGGCGCATGCGTTTGTAGTCCCAATCGCGACTGTAAGCCGAAGCTCCGGCAATCATCAGTTTTGGCTTTTCGGCAAGGGCAATGGCTTCCATTTTGTCGTAATCGATTGTGCCTGTTGCTTCTTCCACACCATACGCTACCGGTTTATATAGTATGCCTGATGAGTTTACAGGTGAACCATGCGAAAGGTGTCCACCATGCGAAAGGTTGAGACCCATAAAAGTATCACCTGGTTTTAATATGGTCATCAACACAGCCATATTGGCCTGAGCACCCGAATGTGGCTGAACATTGGCCCATTCAGCACCGAAAAGTGCTTTGGCGCGATCAATAGCAATCTGTTCGGTTTGGTCAACAATTTGGCATCCGCCATAATATCGGCGACCGGGATAGCCTTCAGCATATTTGTTGGTCAACACCGATCCCATAGCCTTTAAAACCTGTTCGCTCACAAAATTCTCCGAAGCAATTAGTTCGATGCCGTGCATCTGCCTGTCTTTTTCCTCGTTAATGAGGTCGAAAATTACTTTGTCTTTTTTCATATTAATAGATGCAGTGTGTTGTAAACAAATCAATTAGCCTTGACCTTGGTTATTATGTGGCAAAGGTAAAAAATATGCTGATATTGACAAGCCCGAAGTACTTTTACTCAAAATTTTGTTAATTTTTTATTAAGAAATTGATAACTAATCACCCCTTGAAGAAAAAGCTGGTTACACCCTTTATGTGATTTAGGCTGTTAGGCTGTTAGGCTGTAGGTATTTAGGCTGTTAGGCTGTAGGCTGTTTGAGCAATGAAAATTCAAATGATGCCTTTTGGCCATAAAAATAAAACACAAAGCTCAGAACACCAAAACCTAACACCAAAACCCCAACCCCACAACATCCCCCACACTTGTTAAAAAATGCCAAACAGTTTATTTTATTGTCAAAAACAAAGATTGTTCAGAAACATCTGCGCCCAATTCCTTGGCTTTATTAACATCGTTAGTAGCTTTTTTGTGTAAGCCAACTTGTTTGTAAGCAATTGCCCGATTGGTATAAAACGAAGTCTTAGTTGGGCTGAGGCTGATTCCTTGAGAGAAATCTTTTATCGCCAAATCGTAAGACTTAATGCTCCTATAAGCTACGCCACGCCATTCGTAGGCATTGGTATTACCGGGATGAGCTTTTAAAAAAACAGTGTAATCTTTTATGGCCAAATCCCACTTTTGGAGCGAACTATATGCTACAGCCCGATTCAAATATGCCTCAGCATTACTGGTGTCAATCGCAATCTTTCGGCTGCAATCTTCAATTGCATTTTCAAATTTGCCCAACCGGAAATACACCGAACCCCTATCGCCTAAAGCGTTAGCCGTTACAGGATCGAGTTCAAAAGCTTTGTTAAAATCGGCCAAAGCCGAATCTAAAACGCCCAAAGTTGCATAAGCATTGCCACGGCCCGAAAGCGATTTCACATAAACGGGATCCAGTGCCAGAACCCTTGTGTAATCAGCCACAGCCTCGCGCGGTTTGTCGATTAAGCGGTAAAGGCTGCCACGGTTGTTCAAGGCTTCTTTGTAGGTTGGCAAAAGTTCGATCGACTTGTTAAAATCGGGCAAAGCCTTTTCGTAGCTTTTCTGCTGCACATTGTAATATGCCCTGTTGTTGTATGCCGTATAACTATCAGGATATTTGGCAATTACATCCGACCAAAGTGTCCCACTGTTTTTCCAAACCGAAACCCGCTGGCTCGAAACAAAAGCCATAACTGCAAAAAACACAAGCAAACCAGTGAAATATATGGATTTGGGTACAGAATACTTTTCGGGTATTTGGTCTAATAGCCAAGCCATTCCAATCAGCAGGCCGATATATGAAAGGTAGGTATAACGCTCGGCAATTACTGCGCTACCCACTTGCACAAACTGTAAGGTAAGCATAATATTAAGGAAATAGAACAGGAAACCAAAAACCAACAACTTGGTAAACCTGAGCGAATACACAACAAATCCTATAATCGCAAGGTTAAAAACAGGTGCAACATAATAAGCCCACGACAGTTGAATGGAATTGTTAAAGCCTGGTACGGGGTGCAAAGCCGACAATCCAGAAGGAATGATTAGTTTGATGATGTATGCGAAAACACCGTGCGAAGCAAACAGGAATTGCTGCAAGGCGTTATAATGTTTCATATCCACCACGGCAGTATCGATTTGTGCATTTAGAGTAGCAAAACCTATGGCAATAGAAATGGCGAAGAATGGGATTTTTTCAACCAATAGCATCAGGTTGAACCTGCGTTTGAACAAATAATCCACTAACAACAAAATCAAAGGCAAAACTACCGACGATGGTTTCGATAATCCTGAAAACCCAAATAATATCAAAGCCGTCAGATACCAATACCATTTACGTTTCCCGATATATGCTCTCCACGAAATTAAAGCTGCAAGGAAGAAAAAAGCATATAGAACATCTTTGCGTTCCGAGATCCAGGCCACCGATTCCACATGCATGGGATGAGTGGCAAAAATGGCCGCTACAAACAATGCTGAAATTTTATTCCGATCAAGGATGAGAAACGCAAAATAAAATGCAAGCAGTGTGTTTAATAGATGGAGGATGATATTTACAAGAAAATAAGAGAATGGTTCCGGGCCGGATAGCTTATAGTTGAGCGCCAACGAAAGCATGGTAAGCGGATGGTAATTTAAAGCAAGTGGTTTTGTGAAAACATATTCTAGGTTCGATGGCGTAAGTGCTTTTATATAAGGGTTATCCGTGATATAGTCGTTGTCGTCCCAATTGGTAAAACTATGGTGCAAAGCGGGTGAATAAATTAAAAATGTGATTAGAATGACCATTGCCAGAAGGAGGATTTCCTTATTCTGGGCAATAAAACCCACTTCCTGCTTTTGGGGAACAGTGGGTTTTGCAGGTACTGGCTTTTTCTGTTTGACAGTTTGCTTCTGAATTTTCATAGATTGCAAAAACGACAAATTTATAAAAAAAAACTTGTTGAAACTTTTTAGGGTCAGCAAATGCAAAATATCGCATCGCACTAAATTCCGGCATGCTCGAAAACTGCCTCAATACTTTGGAAACAGATATTCCTATTTCGTCCCCAACCTTATTTTTCCCTTACCTTTGCCCCAAAATAATAACAAAAGCGAGCGTTGTGCGTTACTTTACTTCAAGATCCGCAAATCGGATTACAGTTTAAACTTTAATCTATCGATTTGATGATTTATTAATACAAATATATGATTGAATTTGACCGTTTTACATTAAACAATGGCTTGCGTGTAATTGTACACCACGATGCAAGCACACCTATTGTTGCCATGAATATCCTTTATAATGTGGGTTCGCGAGACGAACATTCCGAACGTACAGGTTTTGCCCACTTATTTGAGCATTTAATGTTTGGCGGATCCGAGAATATCCCGCGCTACGATGGGCCTTTGGAAAGGGTTGGCGGCGAGAACAATGCCTTCACCAACAACGATTTCACCAATTATTATCTTACCGTTCCCAGCCATAATTTAGAAACTGCTTTTTGGCTTGAGTCGGACCGGATGTTGAATCTGGCCTTTTCGACCAAGAGTTTTGATGTGCAACGCAATGTGGTGGTAGAAGAATTCAGTCAGAATTACCTCAACCAGCCTTATGGCGATGCATGGCTGCTGCTCAGGCCATTGGCATATCAAGTACATCCTTATAAATGGGCAACCATTGGCATCGATCCATCACATATCGAGCAAGCAGGAATGGAGGAAGTGCGCGAGTTTTACCAAAAATACTACAACCCCTGCAATGCCATTATGGTTATTGCCGGAAATGTGGAAACCACAACCATCAAGGAGTTATCCGAAAAGTGGTTTGGGGTTATTGAAAAAGGCAGCGTTTATCATCGGAAACTTCCTGTTGAACCTATACAAACCGAAGCCCGCACACTCAGCGTGGAGCGCGATGTGCCTTACGATGCACTTTATAAAGCATGGCATATTTGCGGCCGCAAGGATTCAGGGTTTTATGCTACAGACTTGATTTCCGATGTGCTTTCGGCAGGACATTCGGGCAGGCTGAACCAACAATTGGTAAAAAAGCAACAACTCTTTAGCGATTTGAATGCCTTTATCACTGGCGATATCGAACCTGGTTTGTTTGTGATTACGGGCAAATTGATCAAAGGCATTTCCATGGAGGAGGCCGAAACTGCCCTGCAAAAGGAAATAGACCAAATTTGCAATGTGCCGGTTGAACCCGATGAATTGCAGAAGGTGAAGAACCGCATAGAAGCTATGATGGAATTTGGCGAGATGCGCGTTCTCGAAAAAGCCATGAACCTTGCCTATTACGAATTACTTGGCGATGCCACACAGGCAAACAATCTTTACGAAAAATATTCCTCGGTAAGCTTAACCGATATACAATCCGAAGCCGGAAAGATTTTTAGACCGGAGAATTGTTCCACCATGTATTATTTTGCAAAGCAACAAACCGATAAGGACTAAGCGGGCTAAAAACAAATTTCAATGGTTAAAATACTGGATCGAAAAACCCAACCCAAAATACAGCCACCTGGGCCAATAAACTTCCCAAAACCTGATATTTATCAGCTTGGCAATGGCATAAAAGTATATCAGTTCAATTCGGGGACGCAAGATGTGATTTCTATACAAATGGTATTTTCTGCCGGAAGCTGGTTTCAGAAAAAACCTTTCACGGCCATGGCTACCAACCTCATGCTTCGCGAAGGCACATTAAATTATTCCACACAGGCTCTTTCGGAAACACTCGACTATTTTGGGGCACATTTCGAGAATACAACCGAGCGCGACAATGCTTATGTTACTTTGTATTCGCTTAACAAGCACCTCGACAACACTTTGCCATTATTGGCCGAAATAGTTAAAAGCCCTATTTTCCCCGAAAAAGAATATTCTGTCGTTTCGGGCAAACAACGGCAGATGCTGGAAGTAAACCGGCAAAAAGTGAACTTTCTGGCCCGTACGCACTTCAATTCATTGCTGTATGGAAACGAACATCCTTATGGCATGTATTTGCATCCCAACGATATAGAAAAATTATCCACTGCCGACCTCAGCGAATTTTATAAGGCACAGTATCACTCGGGAAATTGTACCGTTGTAGTTTCCGGGCGCATAAAACCCGATTTGGCCAATTTACTCGAAGCCCAGTTTGGGGGAAATGACTGGAATGGCATCGGTAGCAACCGTATTACATGTCCTGCTGTGAGTTCGTTGCAAAAAAAACATTTTATTGCCAAAGAAGGAGCAATGCAATCGGCAATACGTATGGGTGGATTACTTTTTGACCGCAGGCACCCCGATTTTGCTGGCATGAAAGTGCTTAACGCCATACTTGGCGGGTATTTCGGCTCACGGTTGATGACGAACTTGCGCGAAGACAAAGGCTATACGTATGGAATTGGTTCGGCTGTTGTGCCTTTGCAGGATGGAGGATATTTCGTGATTTCGGGCGAAGTGGGCGCCGACGTAACAAAAGATGCGCTGGCCGAAATAAATGCAGAACTCCACCGCTTATGCGACGAACAGGTACCGGAAAACGAACTTTTGCTGGTGCGCAGCTATTTGTCCGGCGAAATGCTGCGGGCCGTGGATGGCCCGTTTGCCCAAGCCGACCTTTACCTCGAACTTATCGAAAGTGGTCTCGATATTTCGCATTTTACAGGTTTGATCGATACCGTTCAACATATAAACGCTCAGCAGTTGCAGGATTTGGCTATCAAATACCTGAACCCTGAAAACTTGTTTACTTTAGTGGTTGGGCCAGAAATGGTATAAATATTTCTTACATTTGCTAAATGTACAAATCTAAAAAAAAGTTCAGCATATACCTTTTCAAGGTTTTTGTCCTTTTCATAATGGTTTGTTGTTTTACAAAAAACGCCAAATCCCAGAACCTATATAGTGCTGTTGTTGACAGTGCTACCGGAAACATTAAGGTAAGTTGGAACGATCCAAATCCAGGATCAACTATAAATTACGAAATAAATTGGGGATTATCATCTATAGCGATTTTAGGTACACAAATCCTTCCCAAAACTGAAAACTCTTTCCTGATTACCTCCTTTGATGGCAAAACAAAGTCATACTTTATCGAAGTGAAAAAAATAGTTGTTGGCAATACTATTTTGTTGGATAATTTCTATACAATTTTTTTTGAGGTTCATCATATTGGTGTAATTTACGGCTCTGCAAGCATTTCGATACTCAATTGGAATACAATAAAAACTAACCTTGCAGGTGATTATTTTTTGGATCGTTATGAAGCACCAAACTGGAAACCAATTAAAAAAATCCCATACATCAATGGCAATCAAGACTATACTTGTAATGATACTATTTCGTACCCATTTTGTGATTATAATGATGTTTACTACCGGATACGGTTTAAAATAAGATCAGCTGTTTTCAGTGAATCAGTTTCCAATGTTGGCAGCAATGGGCCTTTCAGGGATAACACGCCACCAACAAATGCCAGAAATGATACAGTAAGCATTACACACGATCAATCAGGCTACCCAGTTTTAGGTTGGTCTTTTTCGGCCAGCAACGATATAGCTGGCTATCAGATTCTGCGTAGCGATATCCCATCAACTGGATTTTTCCCGATTGACACAGTTTCATCCGAAATTTCAATTTTTACAGATACAACTGTCAATGCTTGCGAAACCTCCTATATTTATTCTATTGTTGCAATAGACAAATGTGGGAAAATGAGTACCGCCTCTCTGCCAACAAAAGAAATTCAAACCATTTTACTTACCATCCCAAATATCGATCCTTGCGAAAAAAAAGCAACGCTTAATTGGAACCGGTACATCAATATGCCTGAGGAATTAGAAGGCTATAAAATATACCGTAAACAGGACAATGGGCCTTATTCGCTTATAAAAACGCTCGGGGCATATTCTAATTCTTTTTCCGACGTTTTTCAATTCAAAAATGGCTCTGTTTACACATATTTCGTCAAAGCATTTGCAACTTCTGGATCTGCTACATCTTCGTCATGCGAAAAAAGCATACTTTACAAATCAGCCACTAAACCTGACACTTTATATATTTCGCAAGTTAGTGTCGAAGCTGATGAATATGTACAGGTTAGTTGCATTTATTCTCCAGCTAACACACTTCAAAAACTGTTGCTTCAGCGATTGGATACAATCTGGAACAACTGGATAACGATAGATTCATTGACAGCTCTATCCGGGAATAATCTTCCACAAACATTTTCGATGTACGATCGGACAGCGGAAGTTAAAAATTTAAGCTATTCATATAGACTAGTGGCAATTGATAGTTGTAAAGCACAAAGCAATTATTCGATAAATACATCAAATTCACTACTTTTAGGTTGTGAAATTTTGAACGGTGAAATCATTGTTAGTTGGAATTCTTATAATACCTGGATGCAAGGTGTGAGCAGTTATGATATTTATCGGCAGGTTGATAATTTACCTCTGATTGGGGAAGTCATTGGCAACGTATCTGGCACCTCCAATAATTTCTCGGATATACCAACAGGATTTGCTCCACAAGCCAATATATGTTATTGGGTAGTTGCTAAAGAAAACAATGACAACCCGATGGTCAGCAATGCATTTTCGGAATCCAATACATGTTGTAGGACAAAGACTGCTTCTTTGGATATTCCAAATGCCTTCCGGCCTGATGGGGTCAATAATTTGTTCCGGCCGAAATCCAATTCTATTAAATCAGAAAGTTTCAAAATGATTATTTATAACAAATGGGGACAGGCAATTTTTGAAACTTCTGATTATACTTACGGTTGGAATGGGACAATAAATGGAGAAAAAGCACCATCTGGGGTTTATGCTTATGTGATTAATTTCCAATCACTTTCAGGTGAAAAAATCAAGACAATTGGAACCGTGGTTTTAGTCAGGTAGCATCAAATAATCAAAATACATCGAAAATAATTAGGCTTAAATCTTATACTCTTATTTTCAGTTGCTTCAACAATAATTAAAAAAATTTACTTTCTGAGTAGCACACTTTTACTCAATTACAGTTTTGATGAGGTTTGAAAAGTTAACCAATTGTAAAAAACTAAAACAGAAAATTCGCGTTATTGATTGAGCAGTTTCAATGCATTTTGTAACCACATTCGACCTCTAATAAATCAAATTCAAGTGCAACAGACCGTAAATATCATTTTAGGTTGAAATAGCCGCCGGTTTGTGATTGCTTAATTCAATTGAAATCTAACTTGAATCTAATGATCAAAACCACTATTTAACAAAAACAAAAATAGCCTGCTGGCATTTTTACTTTGTAGATTCCTTTATAACAAACTAAATGTTTAATTTTGCTGTATGTTAGCATCACATTTTAAAACCTGTTTTAATCCACAAAAAACCATTTCCCTTTGGTTGTTATTTTCGTTTTTGTATTTGAGCGTGCCTGCTTTTTCTGCCAAAACGGTTCATTTTATCGGCTATGATTCCAAAGCCGCAAGAATATCGGAATTGTCAGAGGTTGACGGGCAGCAAACTCCTTTAGCTTCATACAATCCTGATAGCAAACTTGTCGCACCCACAATCAACCTCACGGTTTCTACCGTTGATTTTGGGATTGCACTTTTAAGCTGGAGCACCACAGACCCTGCCTTGGCTGGGAGTTATTTTGTCGATCGGGATGCCACTGCATCTGGTACCTGGACTCAAATCGCCCTGGTCCCTTACAACACTTCACCGCTGCAATATAACGACACTATCAGTTATCCCTATTGCGGCCCGACTGCTTTTTCGTACCGAATACGTTTCATTGCCCTTGCACCGGCTGATAATGCGGTTTCAAATACGGCTAATATTACACTTTCGGATATTACCCCCCCAGACTTTGTAAAAGATGATATTGTAACTATCAACATTAGCACGAAGCCACAACTCACCTGGACTCCGCTGGTTGGTGATGATATTTCAGGCTACCGCATTTCACGTTACAACGGCTTTCAATGGGACAGTATTACAACCGTGCCAGCCAACTCAACTGGTTTCGTCGATCAACAGGTGATTGATGGCTGTACCAAAAGCTATTCGTACGTTATAACAACGTTCGATAAGTGTGGGCAACCAAGTACCCAACTCTACCAAACTAATCTTAAACAAACAATTAATTTGGATGTGTCGCCAATTGATGATTGCGAAAGGCTTGAAAAACTAACGTGGAACAAATACCTGTTGATGCCTGGCGGCCTTGGTGGATATAAGGTTTGGAGAAGGATTGATTCGGGAAATCCAATAGTTTACGGAACTCCATCAGTTATTGCAACTATTACCGATACTTTATATACGGATGCTTACCAATTTACAAAGGGGAATTATTATTATTATTTTGTCGAAGCTTTTGGTATAGTAGGTGCAGCTGCTTCTTCATCATGTTGGCAAGGGTGGAAATATACCGGCTACAATATACCCGATTCGGTTTATATTACCCAGGCGAGCGTGCAAGACGACAGTTTTGTGCGGGTAAGTTTCCATAGTTCGCCCGATAGCACTGTGAAAAAGCTGATTTTGGAACGTTCGGTAAATGGCGGAGGCACATTCCTCCCTATCGACTCGCTCATATTTGAAACTGATTTTGTTCCACATGATTATTTTATCGACGATGCCGCCGCCGAAGTGCATAGCCGGAGTTACGATTACCGCTTGGTTGCAATTGATTACTGTGGCATTAGGAGAATACTTTCGAATGTTTCAAAATCTATTTGCCTCAAGTGCGATGGGTTGGAAGCCACAAATGATTTGTATTGGAATGGATACCAAACTTGGCAAAAAGATGTGGAAGGATACGAATTGTTCCGCACCGAGAACGGGCAGCCTGCCAATGGCGAGTCTGTTTCAACCTTCAATCCAAGTATCAACACCTATTCCGACCCGCTCACATCCATCGATCCCAATAAAAAAGTGTGTTATTGGATTGTAGCCAACGAAAAACCCGGAAACCCTTATTTGAACCTTGCAACTTCGTTATCCAATACCTGCTGTATTTATAAAGCAGCTTCGTTGTTTATGCCCAATGCTTTTTGTCCGGAAGGCGTTAACAATAGGTATAGGCCGGTAGCTTTGTATGTTGATCCTGTAACTTTCACCATGACGATTTTTAATCGTTGGGGGCAGCAGATTTTTGAAACCAACGATATGATTTCAGGTTGGGATGGCCATACAAACAACGAGCTTTCGCTTGCCGGATTGTATGCCTATATTATTAAATACTCATCGGTCCAAGGTTCGGAATATACCAAAAGAGGGACTTTTTTATTGGTGAGGTAAGTGCAAAACAGGCCAGAAGTATCAGAATCTAATAGCTCATTTTACAATATTGCGAATCAAATTCCTACAAAGTTGAAAATGTTGTACGTTTTCAAGTTCTTTAAATCAGAAAAATTACGTTTGAGAGAATAAACAAACTTGTCCACAGTTCAAAACTTTGGACAAGTTCATTGTCTCAATACGCTCATTCCCTTAGAGTTCCCAATCGTACTCCTGATGTTCCCACTCGTACTCCTGATGTTCCCGGTCGTACTCCTGACGTTCCCGGTCGTACTCCTGACGTTCCCGGTCGTACTCCTGATGCTCCCAGTCCTACTCCTGATGCTCCCGGTCGCACTCCTGATGCTCCCGGTCATACTCCTGATGCTCCCGGTCGTACTCTTGTTCAATTGTTCAATTGCTCTCCTGTTCAATTGTTACCTTGTTCAAATACTCCCATTTTCAAATTTTCAAATTCCCACATTTTCAAATACTCTATAACCCTTCATTCTATTCAAGTCGATTCACTTTTCTGCTTTTGCATTACTTTTGCTCTTGCACTTTTAACACCGAACGAAGCATGGTTTAAATATATCGAGCCTATCGTTATTAGGTTTTCACAACAAGCACCTATATTCTATGGGTTACAAAACAGCATATCAACAACTTGGTGCGTTAAGATTTTTTAACAAGGACTTCCATTAAAATTAGTAAATTTGCAGATTCAAAAAAAAGCTATGTTTATTGATAGTGAAAAATTTGCTGGCGATGGCCTGACTTATGATGATGTATTGCTCATTCCTGCTTATTCCGAAGTGCTTCCGCGCGATGTTGATACGTCGTCGTGGTTTACAAGAAAAATAAAAATCAATATCCCAATTGTGTCCGCTGCCATGGATACAGTTACCGATTCCACCATGGCCATTGCGATTGCGCAGGAAGGCGGGATTGGAGTGTTGCATAAAAACATGAGCATCCAGGATCAGGCTGCAGAGGTAAGGCGCGTAAAACGCTCAGAAAGCGGAATGATCACCGACCCTATCACACTCTTGGAAGATGCAGTTGTACAGGATGCCCTCAACATTATGCGCGAAAATAAAATCGGCGGCATACCTGTTGTAAATGCCCATGGCATCCTTGTTGGCATTATTACCAACCGCGATCTCCGTTTCGAGCGCAACCACCAAAGGCCAGTTGTCGAAATTATGACCCGCGAAAACCTGGTTACCACCAACACCCTCACCGACCTCGAAAAAGCATCTGATATTTTACAGGAATACAAAATCGAGAAACTACCCGTTGTTGATGGAAATTTCAAACTTGTTGGCCTAATTACGTATAAGGACATCAGTAAAATAAAAGCCCGCCCCAATGCATGCAAGGATGAACTTGGTCGTTTGCGCGTGGCTGCCGGCGTTGGCGTTACCTCCGATGTGCTGGAACGCGTAACCGAATTGGTTAAAAACGGTGTGGATGCCGTGGTTATCGATACTGCCCATGGCCATTCAAAAGGCGTAATCGACACCACCCGATTAGTAAAAAAACATTTTCCTGACCTCCAGCTTGTTGTTGGCAACATTGCCACTGCTGAAGCCGCGCGTGCCTTGGTTGAGGCCGGTGCCGATGCAGTTAAAGTTGGGATTGGCCCAGGATCAATTTGCACCACGCGTGTTATAGCAGGCATTGGAATCCCACAGTTATCGGCAATATATATTGTCGCCAAAGAACTCCGGGGAACCGGAATCCCCGTTATTGCTGATGGCGGGATTAGATATACCGGCGATATTGTTAAGGCATTGGCCGCTGGGGCGGGAAGCATAATGGCGGGTTCGTTGTTTGCAGGTGTAGAAGAATCGCCTGGCGAAACTATTATTTACGAAGGTCGTAAATTCAAGTCCTATCGGGGCATGGGTTCGGTCGAAGCTATGCAAAAAGGTTCAAAAGACCGATATTTCCAGGATGCCGAAGACGATATCAACAAATTAGTTCCAGAGGGAATTGTTGGCAGGGTTCCTTTTAAAGGTGCTTTATCCGAAGTTATACACCAAATGGTGGGTGGTTTGCGTGCCGGGATGGGTTATACCGGTTCGGCAAATATTGCAGGTTTGCAAAAGGCGAAATTTATTAAAATAACCTCATCGGGTGTGGTCGAAAGCCATCCACACGATATTACCATAACAAGCGAAGCACCTAATTATAGCAGGTAACCCATTCAAATTCAATTTTTAACCAACACATCACACGATTAACCAATAATTTAAAACCACTTATGAAACGGAAACTTTTTACTGCTTCACTAACCATTTTATTAGGCATTTTTACCTTGTCGGTTTTCAGCCAGAAAACCGATCCTGTTTTATTGCAGGTTGCCAGCGAAAAAATCACCAAAGACGGATTCATTAAAGTTTTTGAAAAAAATAACACCAAAAGCGAGAAACCCGACAGCAAAGCTCTCGATGAATATCTGGATCTGTTCATCAACTTCCGTTTAAAGGTTACCGAAGCAAAAGCCTTGGGTATGGATACGGTTAAATCCTTCCGCGACGAACTGTCTGGATACCGCAAACAATTGGCTCAGCCATATCTTACCGATAGCAAAGCAAATGATAAAATTATTCAGGAAGCTTACGACCGTAAACAGTTCGATATTCACGCCAGCCATATACTAATTCGGTGCGAAAGGCTTGCCTCTGCGGCTGATACACTTGCTGCGTGGAACAAAATTATAGAGCTGCGCAAACGTATTGTTACCAAAGGTGAAGATTTTGGAAAAGTAGCCGCCGATGGTTCCGAAGACCCTTCGGCAAAAGACCGCGATCAAGAGGGTCAAAAAATAAAAGGCAACCGTGGCGATCTTGGGTTTTTTGGGGCATTCGATATGGTTTATCAGTTTGAGTGTGCTGCCTACAATGCCAAAGTGAACGAAGTTACCATGCCTGTCCGTACCGATTTTGGATATCACTTGATAAAAGTTACCGAAAAAATCCCTGCTTTGGGTAAAATACAACTTGCTCATATTATTTTGGTATATCCAGCTAAAGGTTCACTCGACGATTCGCTTAAAGTTGCCGATTCGGCAAATATGGCTTATAAGCTCCTCACCAGTGGAAGCGATTTTGGCGATGTTGCAAAAAAGTTTTCCGACGATTTTTCAACTTCTGGAAAAGGCGGGGTTCTGCCTTGGTTCGGTGTAAACCGTTTATTGCCTGATTTCGTATTCAAAATCCTAAAAATGAAGAACAAAGGCGAATATTCCGAACCTTTCCAAACACAGTACGGATGGCATATCATCAAACTTGTTGACCGTAAACCCGTTGGCTCTTTCGATGAAGAAAAGGAAGATATTAAGCAACGCATTTCTCGCAGCGACCGAAACATGGAAGTACAAAATGCGTTTATCGCCAAAACCAAAACCACTTATGGATTTACCGAAAGCCTTCCTGCACTTGTAGAACTTACGAAAACCGTTACCGATTCAATCTATTCCGCAAATTGGACTGTTGAACAAGCTGCAGGTTTGGACAAAAATCTTTTCACCATTGGCACAAAACCCTATACCCAAGCCGATTTTGCCAAAAATATCGCAACAACCCAACGTCGTGGGCCAAAGCACGATATTCCGGCATTTGTAAATCAACAATACGGTGTTTTCGTTAACGATGCTGTAGTAAAATATGCCGATTCCCAACTCGAATCCGAAAATCCAGAATTTAAAGCCCTTATTGGCGAATACCATGATGGGATATTACTTTTCGACCTTACCGATAAAAAAGTGTGGTCAAAAGCTGTGAAGGACACTGTTGGCTTGTTGCAATATTACGAGCAAAACAAACACAATTACATGTGGGAAAACAGGTTAGATGCGTCTATAATTACAATTAAAGATCCTTCTGTTATTAAAAGCCTGAATAAACTCCTCAAAAAAGGGGCAACCGACGAACAGATTTTAGCAAAGTTCAATCACGATACCATTCAAAAAGTTACGATCGAACGCAAGAAATTTGTGAAAGGCGAAAACATGACTATTGATGGAATTGCCGGGACAACGGGCACATCAAACCTAATCCCTTTGGCCGACAACGAAAACGCAATAGTAATTGTTCATGCTGTGGTAGCACCCGAGCCAAAACTTTTCAACGAAATCCGTGGTGCAATGACTGCCGATTACCAAAATTATCTGGAAAAAGCATGGATAAGTGAACTTCGTGCCAAATATCCTGTTGTTGTAAACCGAGATATTTTCAATTCTATTTTAATTCAAAAATAGCAGATGCAACGCTTGCTGGTAATTTCAGCTTTTCTTTCTATACTGTTGGTTTCCTGTAAGTTGTTTCCTGATAAAGAAAACAACAAGAAAGATGCTCTTGCCCGCGTTTACGACAAATACCTGTACAAGGACGAACTAAAAAGCCTTATCCCACAAGGAACAGGTGCAAACGACAGCATCGAAATTTCGACAGCATACATCAACAATTGGGTTCGGCAGGAACTTTTGCTCAAACAGGCAGAAGATAACCTCGACGAGGCCAACCGCGATTTTAGCAAACAAATTGAACTATACCGCAACTCGCTCATCATTTATACCTACGAATCGGAGTTGGTAAAGCAAAAATTGGATACGGTTGTTCCAATGAGTGAAATTGAAAGTTATTATATCGAAAACCAAAATAATTTTCAACTGCGCGAAAATATAGTACTTGCCAGTTATGTGATACTCAGCAAAGGGTCAGCTTTGGCAACAAAAATAAAATCCTTGTTGCAAAGCAACCGTGAGGCCGACAAAGAGAAACTTCAAACACTTTGTCAGGAAAACGAGGCTGAATACATGATCAACGATGGCACCTGGATTTCGTTTGCTGATTTAACGCGAAAAATACCGCTCACGGTTGACGACCAGCAGGAATTTCTGATCAAGAACAAATTCTATGAGGTAAAGGATTCGACTACATTATATTTCGTGGCCATTTCGGCTTACAAAAGCAAAGAAAGCATTTCGCCCCTGAGTTTTGAAATCGAAAACATACGAACCATACTTTTAAACAAACGTAAAGCCGTGTTGCTCAACCAAATGGAAGATGATTTGATTGGCGATGCCGTGAAACGGAACAAATATGAAATATTCAAGAAATAATCGCTTAAACCCATGATAAAAAGAGTATTAATACCTGTGTTGCTAATCGGACTCATGGGATCAGTTGTTAAGGTTAACGCACAAAAGGAGAAAACTGTTGACGAAATTGCAGCTTTGGTTGGAAGCCATCCTGTTTATTGGTCCGATGTTGAGGCTCAGTTTGCTCAAGCAAAAGCACAGGGATTGACAGGCGATCCTTATACGATCCGTTGTCAGATTTTCGAAAACCTGGTTTATCAAAAATTGCTTGTTTATCAGGCAGAAATTGACAGCCTTGTAGTTGGAGACGACCAGGTGAACAGTGAACTCGAACGCCGCCTACGTTATTATATTCAGCAGTTTGGCTCGCAACAAAAACTGGAGGAATTTTACGACAAATCCATAGATGAATTTAAGAATGAACTCCGCGAACCACTCAGGCAGGAGATTCTTTCGCAGCAAGCACAAGGTAAAATTGTGGAAAGCGTAAAAATGACACCCAATGAAACAAAAGAATATTTCAACAACATCAAAAAGGATAGCATTCCAATTATACCTACAGAATACGAAATAGGTCAGATTGTTAAAACCCCGGTTGTTGGTCCGAGCCAACTTAAGGAAGCCCGTGAAAAACTTTCTACTTTGCGCGATCGTGTAGTGCGGGGCGAAAAATTCACTACTCTCGCCGTACTTTATTCTGAAGATCCTGGATCGGCAGCAAAGGGCGGCGAACTTGGCCTTTTTAGTCGTGGGAGCATGGCACCTGAATTTGAGGCCGCAGCCTTTAGCCTGAAGAATAAAAATGATATTTCCGAAATCATCAAAACCAAATTCGGGTTTCACCTGTTGCAACTGATCGAACGCAAAGGCGATTTGGTAAATGTAAGGCATATACTTATCATCCCTAAGGTTTCGCCCGACGATTTGGCTTTGGCAGCAACCAAACTCGATAGCATAGCCGATAAGGTTAGGGCCGATTCACTCACTTTTGAAAAGGCAGCTTTAAGGTTCAGTGATGATCCAGGAAAAGTTAATGGCGGCTTGATCCAAAGCCAATCATCTGGAAATACCCGCCTTGCCGCAGATGAATTGGATCCCAAAGTCTTTTTTGTGATTGACAAGATGAAACCCGGCGAAATTTCGGGCAGTTTGCCTTACACAACTGAAGATGGTACGCAGGCATATCGTGTACTTTATCTAAAGTTGCGTACCGAGCCACATAAAGCTAATATGAAGGACGATTATAATAAAATACAGGAATGGGCATTGGCCAATAAAAAGGATAAAGTTACTGCTAAATGGATTGAACTTAAATCGAAAACGGCCTATATCCGCTTGAGCGAAAGGTTCAAAACTTGCGATTTTAAATACAAGTGGACATTTACGGAGTAGTTATTGAGGAATGGTTAATGGAAAATAGTTAATGGAAAATGGTTAATGGAAAATGGTTAATTTGTAAATGGGAAAGTATGAAAGCGTTATAATTGAGGATTTCTTTTACAGGGAAAATACTCATATTTTAAAAGTAAATATTTCTTATCGAAACACCTAAACCCCAATCCTTAAAACCCAAACCCTCACCCACAAAAGAAACAAATTTACTCAAACAACAAAACATGGTTCAATATAAATCAGATACAGAAGCTCTTAACGATTTTATAGTCAAATACAATTCATTGCGTGCCGAAATTGGTAAAGTAATAGTTGGTCAGGATGAAGTTGTAAAAAATCTATTGATCGCAATTTTCTCGCGTGGACATGCTTTGCTTGTGGGTGTTCCTGGATTGGCCAAAACCTTGATGGTAAACACTATTTCACAAGCTTTGGGGCTTACCTATAGCCGCATACAGTTTACTCCCGACCTAATGCCATCGGATATTATAGGCACAGAAATTTTAGATGAGGATCGCAAATTCCGCTTTATCCGCGGGCCAGTATTTGCTAATATTATCCTTGCCGACGAAATTAATCGCACCCCACCCAAAACCCAAAGTGCTTTGTTAGAAGCCATGCAGGAAAAAGTGGTTACGGTTGCTGGTGTCGGACATAAGTTGGAGGAACCATTCTTTGTGCTTGCCACGCAAAACCCAATCGAACAAGAAGGCACATATCCATTGCCCGAAGCCCAACTCGATAGGTTTATGTTCAATATTTGGCTGGGATATCCGTCCTTCGACGAAGAAATTCAGGTGGTAAAAAACACTACCACCATGCACTCAGCTACCCTCAACGTAATACTTACCGCCGAAGAAATCAAGTATTTCCAGAATTTAATCCGCCGTATTCCAGTTCCTGACAATGTATATCAATATGCGGTAAGGTTAGCGTCGGTTACCCGTCCAAACACTGCAATGGCACATGATTGGGCGAACAAATACCTTACTTGGGGTGCAGGCCCGAGAGCATCGCAATACCTTATTTTAGGTGCTAAATGCCACGCTGCCGTAACCGGAAAATATTCGCCCGATATTGCTGATGTACAAGCAGTGGCAACTTCAATACTCCGCCACCGTATTGTGCGTAATTATAAAGCAGAAGCCGAAGGGATTAAAGAAGAAGACATTGTAAACGAATTGTTGAAATAATTTTTTAGCCCCAAAACAGAAAAACCGGAATCGTTAATGGTTCCGGTTTTTTTCATTTATAAATGACTTGGGAGCATTCCCCCAAGTTTTAGATATCAATATTCGCGTATTTGGCATTTCGCTCAATAAAATCGCGGCGTGGCGGTACTTCATCGCCCATCAGCATACTGAAAACACGGTCGGCTTCGGATCCATTCTCGATGGTAACCTGGCGTAAAGTCCGGTATTGAGGGTTCATGGTTGTTGACCAAAGTTGTTCGGC
>CAIRHD010000069.1 GCA_903878265.1 uncultured Bacteroidales bacterium
AACAAAATTCATTTCTGTTATTTCAAGGTTCAACTCTTCGAAAACTTCCCGTATAACTGCATTTTCGGCGGTTTCACCCAGATCAACAAACCCACCTGGCAAATCAAGCTTACCGGCAGCAGGATCATGCTTTCGGATGGTAAACAGGATTTCGTTTTTGTCGTTACGGATAATTGCCGCGACGGCAGCACTCATGTTGATATAATACCGGAATCCACAATTACCACAGATTAATGATTTTCCGGAATCAGACACAAAATCTTCGCTCCCGCACTTGGGACAAAATTTAAAAACTGAGATTGGGCTATTATTTTCAGACATCGTTTCTACTTCAAAAGTGCATTGTATAAAACCTCGATTGGATGCAGTGCCACGCGGCCAGTTCCATCCTTTATCTGATGCCTGCAACTTGTGCCAGGTGCCGAAATAATTGTATGTTCAGGTGTATTCCGCACTTCAGGCAATAATACAAGTTCCCCAACTTTCATTGATACTTCATAATGTTCGGCCTCGTATCCGAAAGATCCTGCCATGCCGCAGCAACCCGACTTAATTTCGTCAACCGTATAATTTGCCGGCAGCGAAAGCATCTCATTTGTAGAACCTGTTGACGCAAGGGCTTTTTGGTGGCAATGTCCATGAAGCCGGATATGCTGCTTGGTATCAGAAAATTGCGATTGATTTATCTTTCCCTTGCGAACCTCACGCACAATAAATTCATCAAACATCAGGCAATCAGCAGCAATTTTTAATGCTTTATCCTTCAAATCGTTACCAACCAAATCGGGATATTCGTCGCGAAAACTTAAAATTGCCGAAGGTTCAATTCCAATAAGCGGAGTATTCTCTGAAACTATAGTATTAAGTCTAGTCACATTTTCCCTCGCCAATTCCTTCGATTTACGGATAAGCCCTTTAGATAAATAAGCCCTTCCACTTTCAACATGTTCAGGTATTTCTACTTTATAACCCAAACCATTAAGTAGTTTGACTGCTTTAATGCCAATTTCCACATCGTTCATATCCGTGAACTCGTCAGCAAATAAAAACACTTTTCCGTTAATGGCTATGTTTTGGTTTGTTGGCAATTTCTTCATCCAAGAATGTAGTGTGGTTTTGTAAAGAACAGGAATTGAACGGGTTGGTGCAAATCCTAATGTCTTTTTCATCAAACCTGATGTGAATCCATTGGTTACAAAGAAATTAAACAGAGAGGGTGCAAGCATCCCAATTTTATTGAGCCTAGAAATATTGGCAATAATCCTTGTGCGGAAAGGTATTCCGTTTGCATCGTGCCAGTGCTGCAAAAATTCGGCTTTGTACCGCGCCATATCCACATTGCTTGGGCATTCGCTTTTACAGCCTTTGCACGAAAGGCACAAATCCATCACATCATAGATTTCCTGATGGTCGAAGCGGTTGTTTTTTGTTGAATTAGTTAAAAACTCACGCAAAATATTGGCCCTTGCTCTGGTAGTTGAATTTTCGTCTTTCGTGGCCATATAGCTTGGGCACATGGTTCCACCCATTACCGCACTTTTGCGGCAATCGGCCGACCCGTTGCATTGTTCAGCAGCTCTCAAAATCCCATGAGTTTTCGAAAAATCAAACACAGTTTCCGGTTCAAATACCTGCAAACCTGATTTATAGCGCAGACTGCTGTTCATCTTTGGCGTTCGGGTAATTTTTCCGGGATTAAATATTCCATCTGGATCCCATGTGTCCTTTATGCTTTGAAGCAAAGCGTAATTATGCTCCCCAATCATCATTGGGATAAATTCGCCCCGCAACCTGCCGTCGCCATGTTCGCCGCTGAGCGAACCACGGTATTTTTTCACCAATTTGGCTGTTTCAAGGGCCACAGTGTGAAAAAGTTCCACATCTTTTGGATCTTTCAAATTGAGTACCGGCCGCAAATGCAATTCGCCAGTGGCGATGTGGGCATAATACACACAATCCAGGTTCAAACTGACAAGCATAAGCCTGAAATCGTCCATATATTCGGGCAGGACTTGCGGATTTACAGCAGTATCCTCAATAACGGCAACTGGTTTGGCATCGCCCGGCAAGTTCGACAAAACCCCAAGCCCTGCTTTGCGCAAAGCCCAAACCTTGTTAACATCTTGATTATAAACTATGGGAAATTCGTAGCCATAACCTGCGGCACGGAGTTCGGAAATTACTACGGAAGCTTTTTGGTCGATTTCATCCCGTGTTTTTTCCGAAAGTTCAATAATCAGAACAGCGGCTGGATTGCCCTGTAGGAAAAACCGGTTTTTGCGTTGTGAAATATTTGCTTTGGTTTGTTCGAGTATCACATTGTCCATCAACTCGATTGCTACTGGACTATGCCTTAAAGCAATAATATTCCCTTTAAAAGCCTCGTCCAACGAATTGCAATGCACACAGATCAAGGCTTTTTCCTTTGGCGGAAGCGGAACAAGGTTTAGTTTAATTTCGGTTATAAAACACAAAGTCCCTTCGGAACCTGCTATTAATTTACAAAAATTAAAATCTTCAGAATTATCGGTAAATGGCTTGCTTTCAAGCAGTAAATCGATTGCATATCCGGTATTTCTGCGGTGTATGGATTTATCGGGAAACTGCGCCCTGATTTCATCCTGGTTTTTGCTTGTACCGAGAATTTCCTTGATATTCCTGTAAATGCTCCCTTCGAGTGAATCGAGTAAACATTTTTGCTCAAATTCTGTAACCGAAATTTTCCCAAAAACCACTACCGAACCATCGCTTAACAAAGCTTTTAGTTCGAGTAAATGATCA
>CAIRHD010000070.1 GCA_903878265.1 uncultured Bacteroidales bacterium
AAGTGAGTGGTTTGTATTTTGCACCATGTAATTTGCATAAGCATCTGTAAGGTTCCGTGGGTCAAGCCCAAGAAAGGAATAATGGGCAAAAAACAACGGCCCGCCATAGTCGTACCCAACGGGCAAGGTGTATCCGTAAAATGATTTTCCATTTCTGATACCACCATTCCTTGCATAACCTTGGATGTAAGCCGAGGCCGGAATTGTATGTGTTGGGGAAGCAGCCGCCATTATATAAGTTATAAGGGTTTCGTTGTATCCCTGAAGTTGGAAATTCATGTCCCAACCATAATTTGGCGACCAGTGCCAGTAGAGCACATTTTGCCCGCCACGGGTGTACCAATCCCATTCAATGCCGTTGTACAATTCTGTTATTCTGTCAATTACAAGCTTTTCTTCAGCCGATGAAGGATTAAGGTATTGTCGCATAGTGATAAGCCCCTGAGCCATAAATGCTGTTTCAACTAAATCGCCGCCATTATCTTTTGTGCCAAAAGGGATTACTTTTCCTGTATTTCCATCAATCCAATGCGACCAGGCACCATGAAACCTGTCGGCAGTTTCAAGAAAAGTGAGGATTTTGGTCAAATGCGCAATTCCTTCGGCACGGGTAATGAAGCCACGTTCCATTCCAACCATTAGGGCTATCACCCCAAATCCAGAACCTCCTGTGGTTACTGTATTGCCTGAACCATTGCGTTCCCTTGCCATGCCACTTATTGGATGGGCATAATCGTAGAAAAATTTGAAGGTTTGTTTTTGGACCAGTGTAAGTAATTCATCATCGGTTATCAATGGGAATTTAAATGTTGAATCGAGGCTCGTAAAAAATGAATTGGTAAAACCATCAAAACTATTGCCATTTGCACCTTTCAAATCGGGAGAAATAGAAAAAGTATAGGATGTATAACCTTTAAGGTTTGCCAAAAAACTCACTTCGACTGATTTATTGCCGTTGGAGGTTGTTATGGCCATTGGGGTGGAATTTGTAATATTAAAACGCGAGTCAAGCTGGTCGGTATTGATTGGGGCAGAAAATTCAATTTTGATTTTTGAACCTGTAAGGATAATATTTTTACCTTTTGCCGGAGGCATGAAGTTTTGATTATTGATGGTAACAGAATTAATGGTAAGCACGCCAATGTCGGTAGAAAATGTAAATTGTATTCCAGGGAAGGTTTCCCCTATCTTCCCGCGAAGTGAAGCCGAAATATCCAGTGTATAGTCGGTAACTTCTTCAAGAGGCTGTTCGGGTTTTAAAACTACAGTTTTATGGTCGTTGGTAAACGAAATTCCGTATTTAATTTCGGTAGTGTTTTTTTTGATTTTTATAGTGTTCAAAGCTGATACACTGTCAATTGCTGCTGAAAAATTGATAATTATATCTTTATCGAAAGGAACATCTGCGGTATTTCCGGGATACTTGATCTGCAAACTACCAACATAACACGACAACAATTGCATGGAACCAGCATTGCTGCTTTTTTCTTTTTTACACGACAATAAAAGCAAACTTGTGGCCAATATCAGTGCGAGCGGATGTTTCATTTTGCAGTTTTTAAAAAATTAAAAAAAAGGAGGGATCCGGAAATCCCATCACCCTCCTCTAACATCAAACCAACCTGATTAAAGTTTTTCTGATTTGTACATTAAGTCAACTTCGGCTGCTGTGATACATTTGTTGAAAATCCTCACGTCATCGAGTTGTCCTTTGAAATGGTTGGCACCTGGAAGTGCATAACCGCCCCATGGTTCGGTATCCCACATTGTTCCAGCCCTTGACTGGATGAAACCGAATGCCAGTTCGTTAACAACATCTGGAGCTTTTCCGCCATAAAGCATACCGGTTGCTTTTACAAATTTGCTGGTTGCTGGCCAAAGGTTGTAATCCTGGGCTTTAACTGCTTCACCGTTCATATACATGGTTGCTACTTTGGTCGCACTGTTAAAAGTACAAACTACATGTGCCCATTTGTCTTGCAACAAACTTGATATGCCGCCCGAACCGGTCATGTCTTTGTTTAAAGTCCAACCTTGCCAGCCACCGTTGTCTTTGTTTTTACCATCGCCATTCCAAAGGTTGTCTTCAAATATGGCAGTATCGCCACCGCCTTGGTATGAATATCCTCCAGCAAGTTTACAGTTTACGAAATTATTGGCAATTTCGAATTGGAAGCCGTAATAAGCGCCAAGCCCAATTACGAAATGCCCTTTATCCTGTGTTACGGCTTTTACCCAAAAACTCAACGTGAAATCGGGGTTCATAAGCAGGTCGCCATTTGGGATTTCGATTATACTTGTGGTTCCGTTGAAAGTAGCTGCTTTTCCGGCTGCTGTGCTGTGGGAAGCGTTGTAGTTAACGGATAATGATGTGCCATTAAAAGTCCCAACCTGATCTTTGGCATTGCCCTCGAAATTCCACCAGGCAATCTGACCCGAAGGAGCAAATGTTCCAGTTGTGGTAAAAGTCCGTTCTAATGCGGTAAGAGCTTCACCATCCGAAGATTTGATTGTTGCGGCAAAGTTCATTTTAAAAAGTGCCCCACTTGCAAGCGCTTCCACAGGTACAATGGTAATTTTGCTTCCGGCAACAGTAATGGTGAGAGCAACTGCAGCTTTGTCGTAGTCTCTTGTCATAGTAATGCTGGAATTGTTAGCAGTTGCGGCATCCACATCAGTTGAAAAACTTGCTACAATAGTAGGATTAGCAGGTACGGTGGTTGGTGCAATTGCGCCATTCATGTCAATATCGGCTGCAACAAGGGTTTGCAGTGTTAAAGCCGTAGGATCTTTTTTACAACTGTTCATTCCGGTAAGGAACACAATGGCCAGAATGAGGGTACTGAAGAAAGCAAATTTGTTTTTCATAAATTGATGTGATTTGGGGTTTAACATTTATTGATTATTGATTGGATTTAAGGTTGATTTATTCTTTTCTACCAATTTGGATTTTGCACCAACGAGCCTTGCGAAATATCAATTTCGGTTTGTGGAATTGGAAGAAGCTCGTTTTTACCACTTTCGTAGCCTAAAGTGCCAAGTATTGCTGCAGCTTTTCCTGTACGGACTAAATCCCAGAAACGGTGGCCTTCCATCGCAAGTTCGAGACGGCGTTCGGTAAGGATTTTGTCGCGCAAAGCGTTTTTATCGGTTGTTGTAATATTTGGCAATATGGATGTGTTGCCTTCACGGGCACGTAGCCTAACTTGGTTCAAGTATAACAGTGCATCGGTTGGCTTATTGTTTTCGTTTAGGGCTTCGGCAGCCATGAGCAACACATCGGCATAGCGCAGGATGCGGCGGTTATGGTTAAATTGCGATGGGACATCGTTACCCGGAGTCCACACTTTGCGGTTATAGCATTCGGTTTCCAGCACTACGCCATTGGCATTGGTTGTAACATCTGGCGTAAGCCCATCGCCGGAAATAACGATGCCATCCAAAACATCACCCAAATCGATAATCGTGCCTTTCATGCGTGGGTCGCCACTCTCAAATGAATTGCGTAGGTCAGGTGTTGGACGGTTGAAGCCCCAGCCCCTGTTTGGCGTTCCCCTAACACCCTGAACATTTGCATACTGGTTTCCAGGTTCAGCTTCTACTCCCAGAGCTCCAATTTCAAAAACTGATTCAATCCCATGCTCGCCATTAACCCCATTTGCATCGGTGAAAACAGGTTCCAAACCGTAGATTCCCGAATTGATAACTTCCATCGCATACTTTTCGGCATTCGCAAAATCGCCTTTAAACAAGTACACTTTTGCCAACAAGGCTTTTGCTGCCCCTTTGGTTGCCCTTCCAAGTTCTTCTTTTGGGACTTCGCTTTTTTCGGTCAGGCCGGCCATTGCATCCAACAAATCAGCTTCAATTTGCGCATAAACTTCATCTTTTGATGATCGCTGAAGTTTTAAGGGAGGGTTGAGAGCAGTTACCAGCGGAACTCCGCCCCAAGCCCTTACAAGATCAAAGTAATATAGGCCGCGTAAGAATTTAGCTTCGGCAATATACCTGGTTTGTAAAGTGGCATCCATTTCAATGCCGGGCACTTTCGCGATTACAACATTTGTCCTTTTAATGCCTTCATATAAAGTAGCCCACCATGATTTCAGTTCGTCGCCAGTTGTGGTAAACCCGAAGTTATCATAAGGCCCGATTGTGGATGCCTGATCGTTTGGATTGCTTCCCTTGCGAGCATCGTCACTCATAATATCGAGTATGGGGAATGTGCCGGAATGATACCCAACATCGCGTAAAGTTGCATAAGCTGCATTGGTTGCGAGCAATGCGTCGGAGGCTGTGGTGGGGAAAGTAGTTTGGGTAAGGTCGCCCTGTGGCTGCTTATCAAGAAACGATTCACATCCCGAAAACGAGATTGCGACTAAAATGACAAGTGCCGAAATATATAATTTTATGTTGTTTTTCATGACGCTTAGAAGGTTAAGTTTATACCAAAGGAATAAATGGCGGTGATTGGGTAAATGCCTGTATCAATACCGTTGGAAAGCACGTTGTCGCTACCAATTTCTGGCGTATATCCTGTGAATTTGGTCAAGGTATAAAGGTTGTTCCCTTTTGCATAAACCCTGCATTGTTGAACGTGCATTTTTTTGCTCAGCGATTCGGACAAGGTGTAACCTACCACCAAACTCCGCAACCGGATAAACGACCCATCCTGAATGAATTTGTCGGAAGGAATGTAATTGTAGCCACCGAATGTTGCCCGCGGCTCCGAGTTGCTGGTTCCAGGACCAGTCCAGCGATCCATTACATGCTGTTCAAAATTATAAGCATCAGGTCGTATGGCTTCTTTGCCATTGAAAATCTTGTTCCCTTGCTGGCCCTGCAGACCAAATGAAAAATCGAAATTGTGGTAGGTTAGCTCCACATTCAATCCGAAAATTATTTTTGGGATTGGGAAACCAATTTCGGTTCGGTCGTTTTCGTTAATAATACTGTCGCCATTTACATCCACACGTCGTAGATCGCCTATGTGTGCATCGCTTGCATGAGGATAGGCATCGAGTTCAGCTTGCGTTTGGAAAATCCCATCCGTTTTATACCCCCAAAAAGAGCCAATCGGCAATCCTTTCCTACTTTGTGTAACCTGACCGTAGTAATTCTCGCCACCTCTCAATACCGAATCGATTCCGCTGTTGCCACCAATGCCCAAAACTTCGTTATGAATAGTCGAAAATAGCATTCCTACGCTATAGCCGAATTCGCCAACCTTGTCGCGCCAGTTTATGTTTGCTTCCAATCCGCTGTTAAGCACTTTACCGGCATTATAAGTTATTTTTTGATTTAATCCGTTACCAAGGTAGCCAGGCGTCAACAAGTCAACAAGTATATTATCGGTGATTCGGTGGTAATAATCGAACTCGCCAGTGAGTTTGTCGTTAAACATTCCGGCTTCTAATCCAACATCAATTTGCGTTGTTGTTTCCCACACAAGGTCTGGATTTCCACTTTTTGCATAAGATACGGCAGGATATTGAATGTCGCCTTGTCCAAAAACACCCATCAGGTTTTTAGTAAGCGAAAATCTGTTGGAATATGGGATTTTCTCATTACCAACTTTCCCCCAACTGCCACGCAATTTGAGTTTGTCAAGTTTTGGAATGTCTTTCATAAACGACTCTTTTGCAATATTCCATCCGGCAGCTACCGACGGGAAATTACTGTATCTGTTTTCTGTAGCAAATTTAGAGGAGCCATCGCGACGGAAAGTAGCGGTAAGAATATACTTATTATCGAAGGTGTAATTAGCCCGGAACAGATAGGAAATCATGGAATAATAAAGATTGGCATCAATGCCGTTACTGAAATCGCCATTAATTCCGCTTCCGAAAAGATTATTTTTATTAAGGTACCAAAAATCTTCACCATCCCTTATGATATTTTCACCCGAAGCATTCATGTAATTTGAATTGGTGTTCTGCATCGTATATCCGGCAACTGCATTAATCGAGTGTTTTTCGATGGTTTTTGTGTAGTTGAGCGTATTTTCCCACAACCAGGTCAAATTTTCGGAAGTCCCTTTCGAAAGGCTGCTTTTTGTATGCTTCTGCATTGATTCGGTGCCATCGTAATAAAGAACCATATAGGCTGGTGAAAAATTTTCATTTTTATTGTAACCGGCATCTATTCCAAAACTGCTTCTTGCGGTAAATCCGTCGAGGAAAGTGGCCTCCAGAAATAAATTGCCCACAGCCCGCAAACCTTTGTTAAAACTGTTGTTGTAGTCAATACTGGCAAGCGGATTCCCAACTCCGCGGACTCCGGCAAAACTTCTGTCGGCCCTGTATGGTTCGAGTGTTGGCCATGCACGATAAACCTGAAATGTAACGCCAGGTTCGTTTTGCTGTTTATAGGGTGAAATTGTTATGTTGTTGCCAAACTTAAGGTGTTCGGTAAGGTTGTACGTGTTGTTGAATTTTAAAGTAATACGCTCGTAACCTGATTTGTCAACGATGCCTTTTTGGTTAAAGTAACCGATACCTATGTAATATTGTGTTTTCTTTGTGGATCCCCAAGCTGAAAGTTGGTGGTTGTTTATGGGCGCCGGGTTGAAAACTAGGTCCTGCCAATCGGTATTGGGAACTGCGTCAACGTTGTTGTAACTTGGGTCGCCCGGAATTTCGTTGGCAATGGTGGCAAAATCCCGACCATTCAACAGGTCTATTTTCTTGGCCAGGTTTTGTATGCTGTACTCGCCCGAATAGCTAAAATTTGTTTTTTCCTCGCCAATCGTCCCGCTTTTGGTGGTAATGAGTATAACCCCATTTGCTCCCCTGGATCCATACATGGCAGTTGCCGATGCATCTTTTAAAATTTCCATCGAAGCAATATCTGCTGTGTTCAGGAACGAAATATTATCGAGGATAACACCATCGACAACATAAATTGGAGAAGAATTGTTAAAAGTACCCACACCACGAATCCTAACTGATGGCGTTGCCCCCGGAGCGCCAGAAGTACTTGTAACCTGTACACCAGCAACTTTGCCTTGCAAACTCTGTTCGGGGCTGAGCGAGGTTACTTTGGTTAGCTCTTTGGCTTTCACCGAACCAACCGCGCCTGTAAGATCGCTTTTGCGCACGGTTCCGTAGCCGATAACCACGATCTCCGAAAGCATAACCTTGCTTGAAGTTAGAGCAATTTCGTAAGTACTTTGACTACCGATGCTTACTTCTCTGGGTTCGTAACCAACAAAGGTTATGGATAACAAAGCATCGTTTGAGCCAACTTCTAAAGTAAATTTCCCATTAATATCGGTTGAAGCGCCTTTGGTTGTCCCTTTTATAACCACAGTAGCACCGGGCAGGGTTTCTTTTGTTACCTGGTCGGACACGGTTCCGGAAATGCTCCGCGCCTGTGCGAATGCCGAGGTATCCAGCACCAACAATGCAAAAAGCAAAAACAAACTTTTCGCCCAGTTGATAATCTGTTTTGGTAGTAATGATTTTTTCATATACATATAGATTAGTTTGAATTGTGTGAGGTTGTTTCTTTGCAATGTTTCAATAACTTGGTCAGGTTTTTGTTTTTCGCAATGGTTTGTTAGGGGATTAAAAGTACAAATAAAAAAGTAATTTTTGACAAATATTTGTTTTTATCCATCATCATGATTACTACATGGCTTTAATGAAGGAAATCCATAGCTATACAATGGTACATCAACAGCAATTTTAAAGTCCTTATTTAATTGTATATCAATTAAATAAATTTTTTGTTTTGTTAAATATCAAACAAAGATAATTTATATTTGATGAGGTTCGATTTGGACAGACCGCAGCAGATTTAAGAATGATTTAAGGTTAGATTGCGAAGTTTTTAACTAATTATTCTAAGTATGGTTAAATATTGAGGTTTGCGGTTTCAAGGTGATAGGCTTCATCTGAATTTTCGGCTGATAAATAATGGAAATGACACGATTAGGAGCGGATCAGCCCTGAAAACTAAACATTGTCAACGAGGGATGACAGCCTATCGGAATGAAGATTAAGAATCAGGGCTTACGCATGGTTACTGCAAGATGCAGGGGAAAACAACACAAGTGCTTTTGGTCGCTACAAGCTGCAGGGGACAATAATTGCAGAGCTTTTGGTTGCTGCAAGCTGCAGGGGACAATAATCGCAGAGCTTTTGGTCGCTGCAAGCTACAGGGGACAATAATTGCAGAGTTTTGGTCGCTGCAATCTGCAGGGAACAATAATTGCAGAGTTTTTGGTTGCTGCAAGCTGCAGGGAAAATTGCAGTAATTCGATCAGTAACTAAAACTGCATAATGAATGCCACCAAATTTTCGTCAGAAGTAAGCGCAAGCCTTTTGCGTAAGCGGTACCGCCTGATTTCAACGCCACGGATCGTAATGTTGAGCAATGGTGCGATTTCTTTCGACGTTAGGTTGAGTTTTAGGTAGGCGCATAGCTTCAGGTCGCTCTGGGTTAAGTCGGGAAACGATTGTTTGAGCCGCTTGAAGAAGTTTTCGTGCGCCTGATCGAACAAGGCTTCGAATATTTCCCAGTCGTTGTCGTTAGAAATATTTTTATCAATCAGCGTTGTCAGGCGTTGCAAGTAACGTGTTGGGTAGCGCACGCCCAATTCTTCTTTCTGCTTTTCTAACAAGCCTTTTATTTCAATCAAAACCTCATTTTTCTTGATTATAGAAAGTGTAGAATCAGCTAATTGCATGTTTTTATGGGATATTTCGCCCTGAAGTTTTTCATTCAGCAGCCTCATGATTTCCTGTCCGGTATGTTGCTTTTCGATTTCCCGTTTTTCATCGGCAATCACATTTAAACGGTCATGGTACTTTTCCAGCCGTTTGCGATAAAAATACTGGCTTGCAATTATACCAATAAAGCCCAGAAGAAAATAAATGAAAGTTGCCAAGGCCGTAGCATACCAGGCGGGTTTTACTTTTATTGTTAGTGTAACCTGTTCGCTGATAGTTCCATTGGAGTTTAGCGTGCGCACTTTGAACGTGTATTTCCCAACCGGCAAGCGCAAAAATTGTGCTTCTGGCGTTTCTGTCCATTTACTCCAATCGCCATCGATGCCTTCGAGTTTATATTGGTATAGCTTCCGCGAACAAGGGAATTGTAGTGTCGAAAACGAAATAGCCAGGTTGTTGTTTGAGTTGCTGAGTGTAACCAATAAGGCTTTTGCATCAAGCTCTTGATTGTTCCCGTTGGCATCCCAACAAACTATATCCCTAATTAGTAGCTTAGAATCGGATAGGGGTTGCAGTGCTGTGTTTTTCTTGAAAACTGCAAATCCGTTATCAAGGCAAATCAAATGGAGGTTTTCGGTAAGCGGCACAATATTCTCATATCCATCCACCATATTGAGGTTGTATTGGTGTAGGATTATGCGGTACAACATTTTGGGTTTGGATCCTTTAATGCTGAAAAGGGCCGCCTCCGTTTTTGTGGAAAACCAATACGTGCTGTCGTTCACCGCTGTAATTGATGTAGATGCTTCAAAACCATCGAGTTTGGTGTTCAGTTCGTTGTATGGGATTATCTGTTGCTTTATATCATCCCAGGTAAACAATTTTTCTCCATTTGAAAAAACTACCCGGTTTGCAATTTTAAAAACCTTGATATTTTGTGCCGATGGTATTCCGTTCCTTTGGTCGAATACCTGTTTTTCGATAACTTTGTTCATAGAATCCGACAGACGTAGGCGATACAAACCCTTAACCAAATGGCCTATCCAGATGTTCCCAAGGTGGTCAACTTCCATGTAGCGGGCAGGTTCAATAAACCCTTCAACCAAATGGCTAAATGCCCAACTTTTACCACTTTTTTTATACACTACCAAACTTGTAAATGTACTTTGAATCAAATATTCCGTATTGTTGCGAAGAATTTTCTGCAACCTATATCCACCGTTTACACTCGAAATTGGCTTCAAAGATTTCCCCTCGATGGTGAAAGTGCCATTTCGGCCACA
>CAIRHD010000071.1 GCA_903878265.1 uncultured Bacteroidales bacterium
ACTCGAAGCTGCTGGACTTATGCCTCTTATTGAAACAAGGGTTGATGGAGTGGTTTCGGCTGAAATGGGACTGAAAGGAAAGCCTGAACCCGATATTTTTACCACCGCAGCAGCCAATCTGGGTGTTAAACCTCATAATGCAATAGTTGTCGAGGATGCAGTATCGGGTGTAGCAGCTGGACATGCTGGAAATTTTGGGCTTGTTTTAGGCATTGCCCGCGAAGAAAACAAGCATGAATTGTTGATAAATGGAGCCGATATTGTGGTTGACGATATCTCGGAAACTTCGCTGGAAGCCTTGAATAATTGGTTTGTTGATGGAATTGAGGAAGATGGCTGGAATATTGCTTACCATACTTATGAGCAAAACAAAGAACGCACCCGCGAAGCATTATTAAGTGTAGGTAATGGATATTTCGGTACACGCGGCACAATGGATGAGGCCGATGCCAATAAAATAAATTATCCCGGAACTTATATAGCGGGGCTTTACAACCGCTTGAGCACACCTATTTCGGGCAAGGATGTTTGGAATGAAGATTTTGTTAATGCACCTAATTGGTTGCCTGTAACTTTTCGAATTAATGATGGCGACTGGTTCGATATAAACAACACACAAATACTTTCGATCGAGCGGATACTTGATTTCAAATCAGGATTATTGACTCGTTTGCTAAAAGTTAGCGACGATAACGGGAATGAAACGCTTATTGAATCCAAAAGGTTTGCTTCCATGGCAAATCCACATGTATCTGCTTTGCAGTATTCAATAAAACCTCTAAATTACAGCGGGAAAATAACCATTAAAACAGGTTTAAACGGCAATATAATAAACGATGGGGTCGAAAGGTACAAATCCCTGAACCAACAGCACCTGAAACCTGTTAGCCAAGGCGCAGAAAGCAACAGGCAGCATATTGTAGTCTCAACCACCCAATCAGGCATAAAAATTGTCGAAATTGCCGACAATTATTTCTTCAAACATGGCAAGCCTGTTGTAAAGCAATTTATAAATGAAATTTTGCCATCCGCTGTTTACGGAACTGTTTCCTTTGATATTGCCCTCGAAGAGGTGGTTACAATTGTTAAAAATGTTGCCATTTTTACCTCGAAAAATGATGATTCGACGGATCCACTTGCATCTGCAACTGAAACTTTGGATAATCTACAGACGGATTTTGATTCTTTATTGCAAGAAAGCACTCTATTGTGGAAAGCAATTTGGGAAAAGATTGATATGCAGGTTACAGGTGACCGGTTTTCGCAGAAACTTCTCAGGTTGCATTTGTACCACTTGATGGTAAGTATGTCGCCGCACAATAGTGCCATTGATGCCAGTATTACCGCCCGTGGTTTGCATGGTGAAGCGTACCGCGGCCATATTTTCTGGGACGAATTGTTCATACTTCCATTGTACGATATCAACCTGCCGGAGGTGGCAAAATCCATGCTGATGTACCGCTACCGCAGGCTCGAAAAAGCGAAAGAATATGCAAAAGAATATGGGTTTTCGGGTGCCATGTTCCCTTGGCAAAGTGGTTCCGATGGCCGCGAAGAAACCCAGATAATTCACCTCAACCCTTTAAATGGGCAATGGGATGTTGATCACAGTTCCTTGCAACGTCACGTTTCGCTGGCTGTGGCTTTCGACATTTATCAGTATTTTCAAATAACTGGTGATACCGATTTCATGAATGGTTTCGGGACTGAGATGTTCCTTCAGATTTGCCGCTTCTGGGCAAGCAAATGCCATTGGAATGAAAATCGCCAAAGGTATGACCTTACTAAAGTAATGGGTCCCGATGAATTTCACGAACAATATCCCGATGCCAGCGAAGGTGGATTGAACAACAATGCATACACCAATTTAATGGTTGCATGGGCTTTTGGAAAAGCAGCACTCATTCTCGAATCGTATGGTGAAACTGGTTTGGCAGAATTCGAGAAGCTTGGCTTTTCCATTGAAGAGCTTAAAAAATGGGAAGATATTAAAGGCAAACTGTTCCTCGATATTAATTCCGACGGTATTATTGCCCAATACGAAGGCTATTTCGACCTAAAAGAACTGGATTGGGAATTCTACAAAAAGAAATACGGTAATATTTACCGTATGGATCGTATCCTGAAAGCCGAAGGACTTACACCCGATGAGTTCAAAGTTGCCAAACAGGCCGATATGCTTATGACTTTTTACAACCTCGACAAAACTGAGGTTGATAGTTTAATCGCGGACTTAGGTTATACTTTGCCGGAAGATTACCTTCAACGCAACCTCGAATATTACTTTGGGCGCACTTCGCACGGATCCACACTTAGCCGCATTGTTCATGCCCGTTTAGCTTCCATTGCCGGAAAAAGGGAAATGAGCTGGCAATTGTATTCCGATGCTTTGGCAAGCGATTATGTTGATATTCAGGGAGGTACAACTGCCGAAGGGATTCATGCCGGGGTTATGGCTGGCACTGTGCTTATCGCCTTATCAACATTTGCCGGTATTTCATTCGACCATGAATTCTTATCTTTTCAACCTTCATTGCCTGATGCCTGGGAATCATTAAGCTTTGCACTGACTTTTAAAAGAACGCACTTTAAAATAAAAATCACCAAAACTGAAATGTTGTTCACTGCGAATAATAATGCTTCTATCCTGATCAATAATAGAAAATTGGATGTATTTGGAGGGAAAGAAACGATATTCAAACTGGATTACTCGTAATTTGCGAAACTTGAAGAAAGTTTTTAGAATAATGAACGCAAAACATTGATCCTTGCACTTCGACTTCGCTCATTGTCAGGGCTTTTGAACCTTGAACGCAAAGCATTGAACATTTGAATAAAAGAACAATTGAACAAGCGAACATTTGAACTCAAAGCATTGAACATTGAACACGAAGCAATTGAACTTTGAACGCGAAGGATTGAACCATTAAAGGCGAAGGATTGAACCATTTGAACGTGCAGCAATTGAACATAAGAAACAATTAAAAACAAAAACCCATGTTAGGCGATATTTTATTAATTACCGAGAAACACCAGAAAGCTGGTGAAAAAATTATTGAGCAAATCCTTGCCAACCAAAAGCCAAAAATGATAATCGGAATTTCGGGCGAGTCGGGTTCAGGTAAATCGGAATTGGCGCATGTAATAGCAAAAGGATTGCGTAAACATGGCATTTTCGCCAAACCTTTGCACATCGATAATTACTATCGCATCCTCCCTTTGCTTCGTACCGAATGGCGTAAGGAAAACGGAATCGAAAATGTTGTAGGATACGGCGAATACGATTGGGATACCATTTACCGAAATGTTGAAGAATTTAAGGCAGGTAAATTATCTACCGGACCTTGTGTGGATTTGGTGACCGAACAAGTCGATCAGCTAACCACCGATTACTCAACAGTTGATCTGCTTGTTATTGATGGTTTGTATGCAATTAAAACCGAAGGTGTTGACCTCAGTATATTTATCGAGCTTACTTACCACGAAACCAAGAAGGCACAGGTTGTCAGGGGAAAGGAACCTCAAAACGAATATCGCATGGCCGTTCTTGAGCAGGAACATCAGATGGTGAAAGCATTGAGGCCGAAAGCAGATATTCTCATCACAATGGAATATGAGTTCGCCCTAGCTAAATAAAGGAATTGGTTATCAGTTTATTGTATAATAAAAACGGCTCCTGTTGGAGCCGTTTTGTTACATTTTAATTTCGTCCTGGTTTTTGTTCAAAAACCTGTATTCAGGTAACTGGTAAGAATTGACAGGTGCCAGATTTATCCATTTTTTATATTTAAAATACCATTTCCATTGTATGGAACGGAATAGACCGCCTTGCCGCAAGAATGCATATACAAAAGGATGTAAGTTAATTAACAAATACTCTTCGTTTTGATCCTGAATGAGATATTGCAGGTTATTCTCAATTTCGTCGGTGAGCAAAATGCTTGGTTTTATTTCGCCTGTGCCACTGCAAGTAGGGCATTTTTCCAAAATAGCAACATTGGTTTCGGGGCGCACACGCTGACGGGTAACCTGAACCAATCCAAATTTGCTTGGGGGCAAAATAGTATGCTTGGCATTATCCCTGGCCATTTCGTCCTTAAGCCTTTGATATAGCTTGCGGCGGTTGGTGCCTTCGTGCATATCAATAAAATCGATAACAATAATACCGCCCATATCTCGCAGGCGTAATTGACGGGCAATCTCGGTAGCAGCTTCCAGGTTCACGGAAAGCGCATTTTCTTCCTGGCTGCTGTCGCTGTTTACTTTGTGGCCGCTGTTTACATCAATAACATGCAGTGCTTCGGTATGCTCAATAATAAGATATACACCACTTTTGATAGTTACTATCTTGCCAAAAGAATTTTTTATCTGTTTATCGATACCAAAATTATCGAAAATCGGTATTTTACCTTTGTAAACTTTTACGATTTCAACCTTATCTGGCGAAATAGTGCGTATATAGTTTTTTACTTCTTCGGCAACGGCAGGATCGTCAACATGTATGTTGTTGAACGATTCGTTGAGCATATCGCGCAATATTGCCGATGTGCGGTCGAGTTCGCTAACAATTTTTTGAGGTGCTTGTGCACCAAGCATTTTCAGGGAAACTGCTTCCCATTTTTGTACCAGTGAATTGAGGTCGGCATCCAGATCGGCCACCCGCTTGCCTTCGGCTACTGTACGGATAATTACGCCATAATTTTTGGGCCTGATGCTCGAAATTAGCCTTTTCAGCCTATTGCGTTCCTCTGCGCTTTTAATTTTTTGGGAAATAGAAAGCCTGTTACTAAAAGGGACCAAAACCAAATAACGGCCAGCAAACGAAATTTCGGATGAAATGCGTGGGCCTTTTGTCGAAATTGGCTCTTTTGCAATTTGAACAAGGATGTTCTGGTTAGGTGTCAGGACTTGGGATATTTTTCCTGTTTTCTCAATATCAGGCTCAACTTCAAACTCTTGCATTTGGCTTTGGGCTTCTTTGCCGGCCAGTGCATTGCGTGTATATTTTTGAAACGAGTTAATTTGTGGGCCAAGGTCGAGGTAGTGAAGGAAAGCATCCTTCTCGTAACCTACGTCCACAAATGCGGCATTCAGGCCAGGCATAATTTTCTTTATCCTTCCCAAATATACATCACCAACCGCAAAGCTATTGTTGGTTTTTTCCTTATTAAGTTCAACCAACACTTTTTCTTCCAGAAGGGCGATGTTCACTTCGGAAGCTTCGGCATTTATTATTAATTCCTTGTTTACCACAGCTATATAAGCTTATCAGATATTTACACCAAAACACATCGAAATGCCCAGTTGAGTGCATAAAAGATATGAGTGTAAAGGTAAGTAAAAAAAATTCATCACATGAAATAGCACATACTTCATGTGATGAATTCAGAGGCTAATCGTGGTTATTTCTTTTTATGACGATTTTTGCGTAAACGTTTTTTGCGCTTATGCGTCGACATTTTATGTCGTTTTCTTTTTTTTCCGCTTGGCATAATTTGTTTGTTAACAATAATGGACCCTAAATTTATTTAACTTTATTCTTCACTTCACCTACAAAAACTTTTGCCGGTTTAAATGATGGAATATTATGGGCCGGGATAATGATTGTGGTGTTTTTCGAAATATTACGGCCAGTTTTCTCAGCCCTTTGTTTTACCACGAAACTACCAAAACCTCTCAGGTAAACGTTTTCACCTTCAGCCATTGCTTTTTTAATAGCATCCATGAATGATTCAACGGTCTGCTGAACGGTTAATTTCTCAATGTTTGTTTTACTGGCTATTTCAGCAACGATTTCTGCTTTAGTCATTTTTAAAATGTTTTAATGAATTGATTTTAAATTTCTTAATGGGCTGCAAATATAGGGAGTTTTTTTAACTATCAAACGAAAGCAACGATATTTTAATTGTTTTTTTTAAAATTTTTTAATTATTTTCGTTTTCAGCAAAATTTCTTTAATAATTTTGTAGGAATTTAAAAATAAATACTAATTTTGCACTCCCTACCAAGCAGGTGTCGTAGCTCAGTTGGTAGAGCAACGGACTGAAAATCCGTGTGTCACTGGTTCAATTCCAGTCGACACCACCCAAAGGGGAAATAAAACGCTGTATATCAATGATGTACAGCGTTTATTTTTTGCAATAAGTCCTTATTATGTACACAATTACTCGGTATATGCTATTATTTTCAGATTTGTAAATATTAGGTTTTAAGCAAGATATTTTCAGAAACAATATTTCCACAATACAAATATGTGATATACATGATGGGTTAAGAATATGATAAAAGTGTAATTGCAGTCTGAAAAATTAATTTTGCTTTAATTTATTGGTTATGGGGGTACTTGATTTTCAACAATTAATCTTGTTGCCATTCCGAAAAGTCTAAAATGAGCAGAAAATACTAAGACGACATACCGAAAAACTTCACTTGACAAATTTAACTTCTATTATACACAGAGAGAAGCTTATAGCCTTTCATTCGCTTCAACAGGCATATTGGTTCACTATTAGTAAATTGGAGCACTTGTTGAGGTGGACTCAATAGTTACAAATATTTAATAACTATTACTTTAGTATTCCAATCATCATAAACTATCTTAATTTTAAAGCATTTTGTAGTTTCTATATTTTTGCAGAAAAATAATCATAATGAAAAAAGATATGCAAAAATGCCAAGCCTTAAGATAGATTAATTCTAAATTGCGCTTCTGGTTCAATTACTAAGGTTCATTTCATACTTTCGCATCCTGAAAAACACATTCAATCTTACGACTTTTAAACAGTATAATTATGGCAAATAAAAAACATACTCCGATAAATTATTATAGGATAGTTTTGCAGTGGGGAATATTTATTTTATTAATATACATGCTTATAAAACCTTTATGGGATAAAAATTACAGTGCGGATTTCGAAGCTTTTTGCCCTTTTGGTGGCATGCAATCGCTAGCAAGTTATTTTTCGAGCCACTCCTTAGCTTGTTCTATGACGACGGTGCAAATTGCATTGGGATTAGCTTTGTTGCTGTCAGCAGTCTTTTTCAGTAAGCTTTTTTGCAGTTACATCTGTCCGATTGGCACAGTTACAGAATGGTTGGGAACACTAGGCCGCAAAGCGAAATTGAACATTGTCCTTAAAGGAAATGTGGACAGGATTTTCCGTTCACTAAAATACATACTGCTTTACATGACTTTTTATTTTACGGTTACTGCCAGTGAATTGTTTTGCCGGAAATTCGATCCTTTTTATGCAAGTTTCACTGGTTTTAGTGGCGATGTGGTTTTATGGTATGCCATCCCGACAATATTTTTGACCATAGCAGGTTCCTTTTTTATTCGTCAATTCTGGTGCAAATACCTCTGTCCGCTTGGCGCGATAACAAATATTGCAGTTTATGCTTTGCCGGCTGCAACACTCACTTTGCTTTGGGTTTTGGTAAATTCGGTAGCTGGGTTGATTATACCATGGCCTTGGCTCTTAGGAGTTTTATGCCTGACTGCCTTCCTTTTTGAAGCAACGACTTTAAAATTCTTGGTTTTTCCTTCATTACGAATTACGCGTCACGATGATTTGTGTACTCATTGCCGTATATGCGATAAAAAATGCCCAATGGCAATTAATATTTCAACTGTTGATTTGGTTAACCACATCGACTGCCATCTGTGTGTCGATTGTGTTGTGAAATGCCCCGAGAAAGGAGCACTAACAATTAATAAACGTAATCTGCGCTGGTTGCCTGCCACTGCAACCGTTATTCTCACTGCCATATCAATTATAATCGCAACCTATTACGAACTGCCTACCATAAGTGAGAACTGGGGTAATAGTAATGGTAAAACGGTAAAAACTTTACAGATGGATGGGCTTAAGAACATCAAATGCTTCGGCAGTTCCCGATCTTTTGCCAACCACATGAAAGAAATTAACGGTGTGCTGGGGGTCGAAACTTTTGTGAAACATAAACGAGTGATTGTTTATTTCGATGAATCGGTGATTAATTCCGAAGGCGTAAAGGCGGCAATCTTCTCGCCACTTTCTGAGATTCTGAATTTCAATGGAAAAAGTTCAGGTAAAGTTAGTTTCGTGAATTTGGGCATCGATCGCTGTTTCGACCCTAACGATCAATCCTATTTAGGCGAATTGCTGCGTAAGGATAAAGGTGTGCTTGCTCTCAGTACCCATTTTGGGGAACCGGTAATGGCAACTGTTTATTTTGATTCTGCTTTGACAAATGAAAACAATATTAAGATTGCAGTTTCGAAAGAAACGCTGGTGTTGGGCGAAGGCGAGCAACAAACTACGATAAAAACCGGATTTGTAGTGAACGAGAAGGGCAAAACAAGTGGTGAAATCCCTGTAAATGAGTTTTTAAACTTTTTTGTGGCAACAACCAATGTTTCCTTTAACAAGTACGAAAGTTATTCTCTGGACAAAATGTCAGTTTACGAACTTCCTTTTGAGCAAGCAGCCGACCCCGAAATGCAGCAATGGATGGCTTTTCTGGTTTCACATGCCTCCAACGATAATGGAATAGTACGGATACAAACAGTCTTTAACCCGGAAGGCCCGGTTATGAAAATTTGGTTTGTAAACAGCCTCACTACGGTCGAAAAAATAAATTCAATGCTTAAAGCAACTGAGTTTACGGTTCATTACCCCGATAAATCAACCAAGAAAGTGAAGAACCCTTTTACCTTTACTTTTTAACTTGGGAAATTGAAAAACGCAGCTAAAATCAAGAGCTGCCAGGTAACTTTAGCTGTCTCGAAAAGCGTAAAACTATTTTTAGCGATTTATGCTTTCCAAATCGTTAACTGCCAGTCTAATACACTTCGCTTTTCACTTTTGGTTTTTCACTTTTAACTCTAAAACTTCACACCGTCAACTCTCCCCTTAACGAAACCATCAGCAGCCGTTTCAATTCATCGCCACTATAACCCTGGCCTAACAAGTACATCATTTTTGCAATAGCCGATTCGGTAGTAATATCGTAACCGCCAATAACGCCGATTTGGCTAAGTTTCATGCTGGTTTCATATTTGCCCATATCCACGGCACCGCCTTTGCATTGGGTTACATTATAAATTACAATCCCTTTCGTAATTGCTTCCGAGAGCGCATCGATAAACCATGCATCGGTTGGAGCATTTCCGGCACCATAAGTTTCGAGGATAACGCCTTTGAGGCCAACGATATTCAATGCATTTTTGACAACGATTTCGGCTATACCTGGAAACAGTTTTAGAATCAAAACACTGTTGTCCAGGTTTTTATAGACTTTCAGTTTCCTGAAATTTGGTTTGAGGATAAGTTCAGTATTGTAGCGGATATGAACACCCACTTCGGCCAGTGGTGGGTAATTGCCCGAAAGGAAAGCGTTAAAGTTTTCTGCGTTGAATTTGTTGGTACGGTTGCCACGCATCAGTTTGTTTTCGAAATAAATAGCCACTTCTGGCACTAAAGGAGTTCCTTCTATTCGGGCAGCGGCTATTTCAATGGCGTTGATAAAATTGTCGCGGCCATCGGTCCGTACAACACCCATTGGCAACTGCGAACCAGTAAAAATTACTGGTTTGTTAAGGTTTTCTAACATAAAACTCAGCATCGAAGCCGAATACGACATAGTGTCCGTTCCGTGCAAAACTACAAAGCCATCGTATTTTTCATAATTTTCTTCTATCACTGTGGCCAGTTTCACCCAAAACGAAGGAGTAACATTCGATGAATCGATAAGCGGATCAAAAGAAACAGATTCCAACTTGTAGTCGAAATTCCGTAATACCGGCATAAGTTTGTAAATGTCCTCAAAATGGTAAGGCTGCAACGCACCGGTTTCAGGGTTTTTTACCATTCCGATGGTGCCACCGGTATATATAATAAGGATTGTAGGTGTTTGCATGGGATGCTAGATGTTAGTTGTTAGATGTGGGATGTTAGGTGTAGGGTTGGAGATATGGCGATGAGAAACGATGAGCATGAATAATAAATGTTTTAGCAATGCCAAAACTGTTTTCAAAGGACATGGCACACTTTGCAAAAAACCGCGTTATAACTTTCTGTTTATGTGATCAATCGGTTGGCAGAACACTTTGATCTTAGAATTTTGCATTTGACCTATTGGTTTTTTTAACAGTGAAAATTGAGCCAAACAAAACATCAATTTCAGGTGTTTAGACAACTATCCCCTAATGTCCAATTCCAAACACCTTTTTCGCATTTCTTGTAGTAATCTCTTCCACCTCAGCTATACTAATAAAGCAAAGTTCAGCTACTTTTGCAGCAATAATCGGTATGTATGATGGTTCGTTCCTTTTGCCGCGATGTGGAGTGGGTGCCAGAAAAGGTGCATCTGTTTCAAGGAGGATATTTTCGGGTCCAACTTCAGTAACCACTTCTTGTAACCCTGAGTTTTTGAAGGTTACCACTCCGCCAATACCTAATAAAAACCCAGCTTCTATTACCTGTCGGGCTTGGCTCAGGTTTCCTGGAAAACAGTGAAAAACACCTTTCAGCCCCGAGTCAAATTCCTGTTCCAGAATTTGCCATACCTCATCGAAAGATTTACGTACGTGTATAGCAACGGGCAGCTTATGTTTTTTTGCAAGTTGTAGTTGAAAACGGAAGGCTTCTTCTTGTAAGGACTGATAGGTTTTGTCCCAATAAAGATCGATTCCTATTTCGCCGACAGCAACAAAATTCCTTGTTTCTATCATTCGTTTAACCTCCGCCAGTTCATTATCCACAGTTTCGGGAAGTACCGATGTAGGGTGCAGTCCTGCCATGGAAAAACAATTTTCTGGAAATTGGGTGCAAAGTTCCAGCATGGGTTTCCACGAAGAGTTATCGATATTGGGCAAAAGCATTATTCCCACTTTTTCGGACAATGCGCGAGCCACTGTTTCCTGCCTGTCGGCGTCAAATTCGGAAAGGTAAAGATGAGTATGTGTGTCAATAAACATGGCGCAAAAATAAGCTAATTCTTGTTCCATGGCATCAGTTTGACAACGAACCAAACTCAGATTTGGCATAAAAATATACTCCATTTGGTTTTTTGATGGATTTGTCTTGTATTCGTGAAAAACTGATTTGAATCCATAAAGAAATTATATATGCAACATGTTGGTACCTTATATTGCCAGCAGATATGCCCATTTTATTTATCAGATTTCAATATGTTAATTTAATATAATATAAGTAATTAATTTACGTATTGCAATATTAGGTGGTTAAATAAATCTGAAACAAGATCTTTATGTACAATCAAAGTTGTTTCCCTTTTGGGAATTGGGTGGAATTAGTATCCCAAAACGGGACAGCAAAGTATAGAGGACTCCCTTATAGCGGGTGAATAAATTGACTTTTCCTAAACAAACTCTAATATTGCTTATCGGTTTCAGCTACAAAAAAATATACCGCTTTGCTTTTCTGCTTTTGAAGTCCTTTAAGTCGCTCTTCTTGCTTTTTTTTAATCGTTAAGCGGTACTTTTTTGTATAAAACTCAACAAGATTTTTTATTTATTCTATTTTGTTGTATAACAATGCTATGGAAAAAGACTCCATAATTATTCAACATTCCGACAAAATTCTGGATTTGGTTTTTTACACTCATATTGAATGGATTGCTACAAATAGCTTAATTGTACCCAAGCAAATTCCAGTTCTGATTTCAGTGAAAACAAAAGTCATAGAAACATGCAAACCTACCGTATTTTATTATATCAAAGATTCTACCAGCTTATGTCTTTAGTACTTCCACCAAAGGGAATCTACTAGCCAAATTAGCAGTATAAGCCTCTAAAGTAGCAAGATCAAATGTAAAAAGAGGCTTCAAAAATGACCTCAATGCTTTTTGGCATGATAATGGCGTATATATATATTCGACAAAATAAATGGGCATAAACATAATAAAATATATTGTTAAAAGCAAATATTTTAGTTTGTGTAAGTTTATTTTGAATAAACTATTTATGGTATAGATTTGCTTTTGTAAAAAACTGAATCTTTTTCACTGTTTTCGCATTTATTTTTGGTACAAATTTCCATTTTCATTTTTCTGACGATGTAAATCTGGTTCTAAAAACGAAAAATATTTAATATAGAAGTTAAAATAAAAAAGTTGAATAACTGTAAAGAATCAATTAAGACCATAAGTCAAAAAAATGCAAGTTACTAACATCAATTCTGTTAGCATCTATTTTATCTCAATCGATAAAATAATGATTATCAGACAAATAATGTGCAGAGTTGGTTTGATTCAAAGAATGCAAGGAAGGACATTATCTCGTTTACGCCCTTAAACAGTTTAAAAATTTAGGCAAATTAACCTATGCCTCATATAATATCCCGAATGAATTTAGTGCCGGAATATTTGAGGAATCTCGTAAACAAAACTAAAAAACACTTACTGTAAATCAATCATCAGGTTTACGGTTGGTGATATTTATGTTGATAGCACAGAAGAATATTAAATGAGAAATTACCACCAGAAACAGAACAATTAAAATCGGTTTTTATGAAAACAACTTTACACAGTAAATCGGTAAAAAATCAAAAAGCTAACAGCAAGCTATTTTTAGTTTTTTTGACAGGATTGGTATTCTTAACCTTTAGTTTTCCGCAGGCCAAAGCGCAAAACTGCTCGGTGAATTCCGGGGTTGACCAAACCATTTGTGCCAACGAAGCTTTGGTTTTGTATGGGTTAAAATCCGGGTCTTTCCCTGCCGTTCCAATTACTACCTGGACTCAGGTGGGCGGCCCTGCAGCAATAATTACGACCCCCAATAGTTTAACCTCATCGGTTACCAATTTTGTTGGCAACACAACCTTGATATTCAGGTTGTCAACCACCTGTTTGGATGGATCGTTTGTTACGCAAGATGTAAATTATTTTATAAAACCAACTGCTACCGCCTATGCTGGCCGGGACACAACATATTGCCCTGGAGGAGTAACCAAATATTTGAATGCAACCGCAGCAGGTGCTGGCAATACGGGAACATGGTCTGGTTCCGGCGGTGGCGTTACAGTAAATAGTATTAACGATCCACACTCGTCAATAACCATAGTCGGTACATCTTATGGGCCTGTTACTTTGCGATGGACTGTTACTAACCCAAGTGGATGCTCAACGTATGATGATGTGGTTATTACAAATTTGGGTGGTGTTAGTCCTGTGGCTGCCGGTGACGACCAGACCCTTGGGCACTGTTATTCAACCACTCAATCAACCACTCTCACAGGGACGAACGGTGGGGCTTATGGAACTTGGACAGTAGTTAGCGGCCCAAATGTGCCAACAATAGCCAACCCTAACTCAAGCAGCACAGGGATTTCAAATCTCATACAAGGGACTTATGTTTTCCATTGGACTGTAGCTGGGCCATGTGTTAACGGGACCGATTTGGTTACCATTATAGTTCCGGCTGCAACAGCCAATGTTACAGGTGCAGGTGTGTCGGGAGGAAACCAGATTTTTTGTGATAGCCGCACTTCTACCGTGTTGAATGGGACAGCACCTTTATATATAAACGAAACTGTTACATGGGTGCAAACAGGAGGGCCTACAATCGGAGTTTTAATAGTTAGCCCAAATAGTCCAGTTACATCAGTAACCGGACTTGATGGACATAGTACTTACACCTTTTCTTACACTATTAACAACTCGCTTATCTCATGTTCTAGTACATCCAGTGTTACCGTTTCTTATTATTTAGATGCACCTGCAATAACCATTACTGGACCCGATCCAATAATATTGGCTTGTGGCGTAAGTTCGGCAACTATCCCTTATACATTCTCCGGATCAGGGGTTAACCAGTACAGCATCATAAGCGGGCCGGTTACTATTGGAATGAGCTTCCCTACTGCATGGATCAATGCCACTGATTATTCGCTGGCATTATCGGGTTTAACTGCATCGGGTACTTATGTGGTACTATTGCGGCGTTTTACAGCAACAAATGTAACTTGCAACACTGCTGAAGATCTGGTTTCGATTACCACATCTTTTGCAGGTGCGGCAGCCAACGCCGGCACCGACCAAATACTTGATTGCAATGTTACTTTTACCGATCTTCAGGGTAATGACCCAACTGTAATCCTTGGCCAAATAGGTGTGGGCACATGGTCGCAGGTTGGTGGCCCGAGTACAATCACAATTGCCCACCCTAATCATCATAATCCAACTTTATCTGTTGATAGCTTACAGATAGATCAATTATATACATTCAGATGGTTGGTAACTGGTGGATCAAATTGTGCCAGTTCTCAGGATGATGTTACTGTAAAAACTTCCAGCCAACATCCCGATCCAACAAGTGCAGGTCCTGATCAAAGCGTATGCAATGGCACACCTGTTTACCTTCATGCCACAGCACCAGCGCATGCTTTTGAAATCGGTGGCTGGAAAGTTACGCCAAGTGCAGGAGTTATTATTTCGGATACTAACTCTCCCAATCCTACCGTAACTGGGCTTGCACCTTTCACAACTTATACACTTACATGGCAGGTGCGTAACGGATGTGGTGCGGAAAGCGATTTTATGCTTGTAGATGTTAATGATACTAATGGTCCAAAAGCATCCATAGCAGGCTCCGACCAATGCCTTTCCGGGGCAACAGGTGCCTTGTTGGAAGGTAATGACCCATCTCCTGGTACAGGTTTATGGAGTTTTGCTACCGGTTCTCCAACAGCAACCATTACATCCCCCACATTATATAATACCACCCTTTCGGGATTGTCAGCAAACACGTATACTCTTGTTTGGACAATATCACGCAATTCAAGTGGTTGTGCCTCCACCCGCGATACAGTTGTACTTACCGTTCACAGTCCTTCGGAAGTTGCAGCCAATGC
>CAIRHD010000072.1 GCA_903878265.1 uncultured Bacteroidales bacterium
GTCTCGACTTTATCGGTGAGTTTGCTATTTACAACCTCAATATTATGTTGGATGTCCTCGCTATTTGGGGCAATTTTGAGTGCTTTTTCGTAATTTAATATAGCTTGTGCCTGCTCATTGTTCCTAAAATAAGCATTGCCTAAATTGTAATAAAGACTGTAGGATTCATATCCGCTTGCGATTATTTTTTCGTATTGCGTAATAGCATCAGTAAATTGCATGTTGTTGTACGACTTTGCAGCTTTATCTGCTAATTGCTCAGGATTTTGGCTTACAGCCTGAAATGCAACTAACAGTAAGATAGCAATAAAGGCTGTTGGGTTTTTACATTTCATGGTTAAAATTTTTCAAATTATTTTAAAAGTATTGAAAACTGAATTCGCTTGGAAAGTTATTATGAGTTTCCTTGATTAAACTCATTTTTCGCACCCCAAATCTCCACATCCCGAAATACCTAAATTTTCAAATTACTCTACTTCAAAACCTGTTCCGTTTCAGCAATAGTTTTTATCGCCAATTCGTAAAGTTGGTTCATATTCAAGGCTTTACCTACAGGTGCATATCGTGCAAAGTTGCAATCGTTAAGCGTAGTCATAAATCTTTCGGTCAGTGCGTTATCAACTTTCCTGATTTCAAGTTGCTCGCGTGCGGTGTCCATGGAAAGGAGCGACATAGGGATGTTAAATTTCTGACTTATGTATCCCCATAAAGCAAAAGATATTTCTTCGTGGAACGCATCATGTTGTCCATTATCGAGCAGTTTTTTTGCTTTTTGAAGCCGTTTTACTGCTTTACGCGTGGCACGTTTGCGTTCCATCAGTTTTGCATCGCCTTTTAAACGCATGTTTTTGCGGTAAAACAACAGAAACAGCACAAAGCCAAGCGAAGGCAGGAAAAGAAGGAACCAATAAAGGGTTTTGCCATATAAACTATGTCCGGCTACTTTGATATTTAAAGGCGGTTCCATCAAATACCTGATGTCGTTACCAAGCATTTTTACATCGGTCTGGGCATTGGCTTCGGTGGTAGCAGTTCCAGCTCCTTTATTTACTTTTAGGGAAAATTTTTCCGAATTAAGAATGGTATAACCTTTCTGGGCAGGGTTAAAATAGGCAAATTGTATTGGATCTATCGTAAAATTGCCCGCAGCCCTAGGAATTATAAGGTATTCAAAAGTTCGTGTGCCTGAAGTGGCGCCTTTGTTATTGAAATTATCAATTATTTTAGGGTCATACACTTCAAAATCAGATGGGAAATTTATTGCAGGCTTTTCAATCAGGTTGAGGTTTCCTGAGCCAGAAACCGAAACTTTTAATGTAATGCCATCGTTTGTATTCACTTCGGTGCGGTCAACTTGCGCTTTCATGCTAAACTGCCCAACTGCACCTGAAAAATCAAGAGGACGGTTATTGGCAGGTAAAGGCTTAACATTGACAGTAATTGGGTTTGAACGCAGACTTTTTTTTACATTTTGAAGTTCGCTGCCAAAGAATGAATCGTCCATAAAATTCTTGAAGAACGGATCGTTACCAAATATCGGATCATCTCCAAATGCATTTCTGGATTTTACTTTAATTTGATAAACTACATCCTGAACCAGAGGATCAATGGTTAATGCCCCAGATTTTTGCGGATACAATGCCGCTTTCCGCAACTCTACCACTATATATTTTTTACCATTCACAACCTCAGTATATTGTGGGTATTGGGTTGCATCCTTTAAAAGATCCTGAGCCCAAAAGCCGGGATAGGATGGGCTTTTAGTAGCTTGATCGACTTGTAACCTGTTGGTAGGAGTATATAATTTAAAGGTTACGGTAATAAGTTCTCCTTGGTAGGGATTATTATTATCAACCACCGCTTTAAGGAAAACATCGTTTCCAATATCGTCCTTGGGTTGCTGCTGTTGTTTGCCTTGTGGCTGATTGTTATTTTGGGGTTGCTGGGCCGAACGCGGATTTTGGGCAAGCACGGTAATCGATAGCGCATTCGACATATATCGCTTTCCCTTTACAGTAATCACAGCTGCTGGAATGGTAAAAGTGCCGGCTTTGTTGGCTTCAACGATAAATGTGAACGATGAAGAACTTGAATATTCGAGTTTACCATTAACGCTGATGATATTTGTACCACTTGACATCATTGGGCCATTCAAAATATCGAAATTAACAATTTCGGGTCCAATAAAATTAGTTCCATCAGTACTATTAAGAGTATAAGTGAGCTGAAACCTTTGGCCGACATATAACTGCTTTGGCGCCTGAGCAGTAAAACTGACTTCCTGGGCCATTAGACAGCCTGGAATTGCAAAAAGTAAAAGAAGTATCAGTTTTTGTTTCATTTTAAATGGCAATTTCAACTTTCAGGTAAAACTTCACTGCAAATTTCATTCTAAAGTAAATGCAACTATTTGCTTATCTGTTTTTAGTTATTTTTCTTCACTCTTACTTATAACTTACTGAATTCTCACCTAGTACCACCTACCAATCTTTCTCAGGTTGATTTTGTGAAGGAGTGTTTTTTTTGTTTTTGGTCTTATCAAGTGTCCTCTTTTCGTTGTTGTTCATAGCATTCAACATTCGGTTGGCATCCTCTTTCGACATATTGGGCTTTGTCGGTTGCTGTTGCTGTTTCTGTTGTTCTTGTTTCTGCTGCTGGTTTTGTTGCTGCTTTTGCTGCTGCTGCTGTTTTTGCTGCTGGAGCTTCGACATAGCGTAAGATAAGTTGTACCGTGTATCTTCGTCTTTGGAATTTTGCCGCAATGCCATTTTGTATGCATCAATACTTTCTTTGTATTTTTTATTTTCCAAAAGCGAATTGCCAAGGTTATAAAAAACATCGGATTTGGGTGCTTCTTTATTTTCACTCTGTGCAAGCTTTGAATATTGAGCAGTAGCCTCTTCAAAATTTTGTTGCTTATAGAGCGAATTCCCAAGGTTAAAAGTAGCTTTTTGCGAATTTGGAGCCTTGGTCAGTGCTTTGCGGTAATCAATCTCGGCATCTTTAAAATGTCCGTTTTTATAGAAATTATTGCCGGAGCGGACCAATTTCTGAGCCGGCTGTGCCATTACAAAGCCAACAGCAAAGAGAAAGGAAAGTGTCAATAAACTTCTCATCGGTTTAAATGGATTTTGCATTAAATAATTTTATTTTTCCCGACAGCCGGCCTTTGCGGTTTGCTATCAAAATATCAGCAAAAATCAAAACCAAAGCTGTAAGTATGAATATCTGGAACCTGTCCTCATAATCGGAGAAAAAGGCAACGTCGTATTCGGTTTTTTCCAACTTGTTTATTTGGTCGAATACTTCTTGAACACCTGATTGTGAGTTATTTGCCCGAACGAAAATACCTTTACCTGCTTTCGCTATTTCTTGAAGCATCGGTTCGTTTATCCTGGTAATTACCGTATTTCCGCCAACATCTTTTTTGTACCCAATTTGAGTGTTGCCGCTGTAAACCGGTATGGGTGCACCTTCGGGCAAGCCAATACCGATTGTATAAACCCTTATACTTTTTGCTGCACTGGCTTGGGCGGCTTCTGTTGCATTGTCTTCGTGGTTTTCACCATCGGTAATGGCAATTATCGCTTTGCTCTGTTTTGTGTTGCCAAACATAGACGCGCTTGTTTCAATTGCATCGCCGATAGCAGTGCCTTGTACTGGTATCATCCCAGGATTTATATTCGACAGGAACAACCGTGTGGCAGAATAGTCGGTGGTCAGCGGCATTTGTATATAAGATTTTCCTGCAAAAATCACCAACCCTACACGGTCGTTTTCCAATTTACCCAAAAGGTGGATAATAGCTTGTTTTGCCCTTTCGAGGCGGTTAGGCGTGATATCCTGAGCCATCATGCTGTTGGAAACATCGAGCGCAAAAACCATGTCAACACCTTTGCGTTTTATTTTTTCGAGTTTTGTTCCTGTTTGCGGATCGGCCAAGCCTATAACAATCAATAACCAAGCTGTAGTCCAGATGATAAATTTAAGGATTTCGCGAGTGCTTGAATATTCGGGTATCAGGCGCATTACCAGCTTCAATTCGCCAAAAGTGGCTAAAGCTTTTTTCTTGCTCCGCCGTGCATACACAAATTGCAGCACCATCAAAGGAATGAGCAGCAGCAAATAGAGGAAATGCGGATGAGCCAGTCGGAACATGCTTATTATTTAAGGTTAAGGTACAAGTTTTAATACAGAAAACCGAATCGCGAATTCGAATGTGAGGAATAGCAATGCGAGTAGTAAAAAGGGCAAAAATTCTTCTTTTTTCCTGCTGAATTCGGTAACATCAATTTTTGATTTTTCGAGCCTGTCAATTTCTTTATAAACTTCCTGTAATTTTTGTTTATTGGTTGCCCGGAAGTATTTCCCATTTGTAAGTGCCGATATTTTCTGCAACAAAACTTCATCGATCTGAACTTCCATACGCTGGTATTGCCTCCCGAAAGGAGTGCTGACCGGCATAAGCGCGGTTCCCATGGTTCCAACGCCTATTGTGTAAATCCTTATTCCATAAAGTTCGGCAATTTCGGCAGCAGACTGAGGATCAATCGATCCCATATTGTTTATTCCATCGGTAAGCAAAATAATCACTTTGCTCTTGGCTTTGCTTTCTTTCAATCTGTTTACTGCAGTTGCAAGTCCATCACCAATTGCAGTACCATCGTCAATCATACCAAAATTAATATCCTTGTAAAGGTTGATCAGCAACGCATGGTTGGTCGTAAGCGGGCATTGGGTAAAACTTTCGCCACTAAATACTACAAGTCCAATCCTGTCGTCGGGCCTTCCGCTTATAAACTCAACAGCAACATCTTTGGATGCTTCCAGCCGGTTTGGACGCAAATCTTCGGCAAGCATGGTACTCGAAATATCGGTTGCCAGCATGATATCAATTCCTTCTACACTAATATCCTGCCTATTCAAATTTGTTTGTGGCCTTGCTAATGCTAAAATAAGAAAAGCAACCCCAAGCATCCTTATTGCTAACAAGCTATAGCGCAAATAGTGTTTCCAATCTGGGGCAAATTTTCTGAAAACTACGGTTGACGACATTTGCATTGGAACAGTATAATGCCTCAACTTATACCAATA
>CAIRHD010000073.1 GCA_903878265.1 uncultured Bacteroidales bacterium
GAAGGCTCGAAAGATTACATGAAGCGTAACGATTTTTTTGTTTCGTGGTCGCACCGACAGGATCCAAAAGCAAGGCCAAACTCTGTGTTTGGGGCAAGTGTGAACGCAGGATCAAGTAGTTACAACAAATACAACCCTTCGTCGGTAAACGATTATCTTACCAACACATTTTCATCGAGTGTTTCGTACGATTTGCGTTTAGGCACCTGGGGCAATCTTACCAGCAGTGCTACCCACAGCCAGAATACCCAAACCCATTGGGTAAATTTATCGCTCCCAAATATTTCGTTTGGCATTAACAGGATATATCCTTTTAAACCAAAAGTACAGATTGGACCTGCAAAATGGTACGAATCCATCAACGTTACCTATAGCATGAATATGAGGAACGACCTGAGCAGTCCTGATTCCCTGGTGTTTAAAAGTGATGTTGGCAACAGGTTTGTGAACGGGATGAAACATTCCATTCCATTGACGGGTTCTTTCAAAGTGCTGAAGTATTTCTCGTGGAGCAATACATTGAATTACAACGAGCGTTGGTATTTGAAAACCATCCACAAAACTTGGATCGAAGACACGGCTTATTCTGCTGGTGGTTTTGTGGATATTGATACCATAAATGGTTTTGCATCTGCACGCGATTACAGTTTCAACTCATCTTTGAGCACGACAATATATGGGATGAAACAATTCAAAAAAGGCCCCATACGCGCGCTTCGGCATGTGATAAGGCCATCGGTTGGTTTCAGTCTTACGCCTGATTTCGGAACCGAACAGCTTGGATATTGGAAAACCGTTCAAACAAATGCAAACGGCACTATGGCGGGATATTCCATCTTTGAAGGAAATTCGGTTAGTGGCTCGCCACCGAACCAAAAATCAGGATCCATCAATTTTGGCCTTGGCAACAACCTCGAAATGAAAGTGCGTTCGTTAAAAGATACCGTTACCGGTACCAGAAAGGTGATGCTTATTGATAATTTCAATATTTCAACATCCTACGACCTTGCCCGCGATTCCCTTCGTTGGCAACCTTTGAGCCTTTCGGCAACCACAACTCTGTTTAAAAAAATCCAAATCAGGTATTCAAGTGTTTATAGCTTTTATGGCTTGTACCGGCAGCCATTTTACGGTTACACGCTTTCCAACGGTTATATCAGCCCTTTTTATTCCCCATTTTATTCGAGTACGCCGGGGCCGATGATAAATACCTACCAGTATTCGATGAACAAAAAGCTGATGCGACTTACAAATGCTGCCTGGAATTTGAGTTTGGGTTTTGAGCTTCCGTTGAAAAAAGACAAAACCGATAAGAAAAAACAAATAGTTTCGCCCGATAAAGCGCAGGAACTCGAAGACATACAAACAAACCCACATTTGTATGTTGATTGGGACAACCCATGGTCGTTGCGTGCCGATTATAATTTTAGCTTGAATACAGTTCCTGATTTGACTGCCGACGAACTTAAAAGGACAATCATTCAAACCTTTCGCTTGTCGGGCGATATAAACCTGACACCAAAATGGAAATTCTCGATGCAGACTGGTTACGATTTTCAGCAGAAAGATTTTGCCTTTACCCAAGTTACCTTTTACCGCGACCTTCATTGCTGGGAAATGCGTTTTAGTTGGATCCCTTATGGAAACCAGAAAAGCTGGAATTTTCAGATCAACGCCAAATCATCC
>CAIRHD010000074.1 GCA_903878265.1 uncultured Bacteroidales bacterium
TAAAGTGCCGAAACCAGGTTATAGCTTCCCCAGTAATAGCCCTGGTTATGTTGGGCTTGCAGGGCAACTTGTTGAAGCTTTGTGGAATAATAAATGGCCGAATCGGAATTTTTGGATGTCCAATACTTTGAAAGTAGAATCAATGCCGGAATTTTATCCTTAGCTGTTACCGCTTGCGCAATAGAAATGCGCAAACTATCCAGATTTTCGCTTTTGATTTGTGTTGTTAAAAACAGGAAACACGCAATCCATAACCATCGGAGCATACAAGTATGGTTTTTTATGCAAAAATAGAATAAATCAGATACTTAGAAAGTATAAAACAAACCACAGCGAGGGTTACAGATCCTTTTAGTGTGCTGGAGTATTTACAATTAGTTTGTTGGCTGATGTTTCAGATTGTTTTCCTGTCCTTTTGTCTTGATACTTCGACAAGCAAAAAGTAAGAGAAAGAGAATGTATTCAAAGTAAAAATACCATGTTAGAAGTAATTTCTAATCAATTTTTATCGCCAAGTATTGATGCCGGCACAACATAATAATAGAAGCTTTTTGTTTTCAAATCAAATGCCCTTGCTATCAATTCCTTACTTTTGCATTTCACCATTAGGCTAACGAATGGAACTGATCAATAAATATTTCCCGGAAATTACAACGGATCAACTACAAAAATTCAGGCAACTTGAAGCCCTGTACATGGATTGGAATAATAAAATCAACGTGATTTCGCGTAAGGATATGGGCCATTTTTATGAGCATCATGTATTGCATTCTTTGGGGATTGCTAAAATACAGCAGTTTCAACCTAGGGCTTCTGTGATGGATGTTGGTACAGGTGGTGGGTTTCCAGGCATTCCGTTAGCGATTCTTTTTCCTGAAACAGAATTCTTTTTGGTCGATTCTATAGGCAAGAAAATCAAAGTAGTACAAGAAGTGGCCAAAGCCTTAGGAATAAATAATGTTGAAGCAATTCAGTCGCGTGCCGAAGATGTGAAACCAAAATTCGATTTTGTTGTCAGCCGTGCCGTAACCACTTTGCCCGAATTTATAAATTGGGTGGCCGGCAACCTGAAAAAAGAAAGCAAACATGCGCTAAAAAATGGTATCCTTTATCTAAAAGGTGGCGATTTGGACGCTGAATTAGCCCCGTTTAAGGGGAAATGCAGCATTTATAATCTTAACGATTATTTTGAGGAAGGATTTTTTGAAACAAAAAAGGTAGTTCATGTAGTCTTGTAAGTTAACGGCCCGAATAAAGCATGCAATTTTTCTTTTCCCCAAAAAAAGAATCCCTTTTTTAGTACTTTTGGCTCACTTAAATTACTGCAAATAAACCTTGCCCGATAATTGCTTTAAAGGCTTAAAGAAGCAATAAGACTGGACATTAATCGTTTCCCCTCTGATTTCATGTTTGAAATCACTAAAAGTGAGATTGAAATTTTGAGGACGCAAATTGCGACCTCAAAACGTGGAGGTATCAGGTATCTGCCTTTTGCTTTTACCGAACAAGGGGTTGCAATGCTTGGATGAAGACCTTACTGAACGATTAAGGGAATTAGAGGGCAGGTATGACCAGAAATTTAAAGATGTTTACGAAGCCTTGAACTATCTTCTTGAAAAAGACACTCAGACAGCAGAGCAGAAAGAACGCCGACAGATCGGATATAAAATATAAATACCAACAATTCATAACAAATAATCCATTTATATAAAATGAACACAGAAATCTTTAACCTGGAACCCACCGCAGTGTGGAAAAACTTTTACAGCCTCACACAAATCCCACGTCCTTCGCACCACGAAGAGCGCATCCAGAAATTTATGTTTGATTTTGGGATCAACCTTGGGCTTGAAACCATAAAGGACGAAGTAGGCAACATCATTATCCGTAAGCCTGCAACCCCGGGCATGGAAAACCGCAAAGGCATTGTGCTTCAGACCCATCTCGATATGGTTCCACAGAAAAACAGCGACAAAGCACACGATTTTGCAACTGATCCTATCGAAGCTTATGTTGATGGCGATTGGGTTACAGCTAACGGCACTACACTTGGCGCCGACAATGGAATGGGCGTTGCGGCTACCATGGCAGTTTTGGAAGCAAAAAATCTGGTACATGGGCCCGTTGAGGCCTTGTTCACTTGCGATGAGGAAACTGGAATGACAGGTGCTTTTGGCCTGAAACCAGGAGTATTTCAAGGCGATATCCTTTTAAACCTCGACTCGGAGGATGAAGGCGAATTGTATGTAGGTTGTGCCGGTGGAACCAATGCCAACGCCACTTTCAATTATACCGAAGAACCTGTTCAGGAAGGTTTGGCTTCGTTCAAACTATCTATTACCGGTTTGAAAGGTGGTCACTCAGGTTTGGAAATTATCCTTCAGCGTGGCAACAGCAATAAGCTGATGAACCGCTTTTTACAACATTCGGTGGTTGAGCATGGGCTTCGTTTGGCTTCAATCGAAGGCGGCAGCTTGCGCAACGCTATTCCACGCGAATCTTTTGCTGTGGTAACAGTTCCACCTTCCAAAGCCGATGAATTTGTTAAATGTGTCGGCGAATTCGAAAAACTCTATCGCAGCGAACTTTCAGCAACCGAACCTGACCTGAAATTTGCTATTTCAGCTACATCAACGCCAAAATCGGTAATTGATGCCGCTTCGCTGGATAAAGTTATGAAAGCTATTAATGCTTGCCCAAACGGTGTTATGCGCATGAGCGACGATATGATAGGGCTTGTTGAAACCTCTACCAACCTGGCAAGCGTAAAATCGGACAATGGAAAAATCCTTGTTCAGTGTTTGCTCCGTAGCTCGGTTGATTCGGCACAAGAGGATCTTGGTGGAATGATCAAAGATGTTTTTGAACTTGCCGGTGCAGATTTGGTGCTTGATGGAACATATCCTGGCTGGAAACCAAACATGAAATCAGCCATCCTAATCACCATGCAGGAGGTGTATCAGAAATTATATGGCCGTATTCCAGAGATTAAAGCTATTCATGCGGGCCTCGAATGCGGGTTGTTAGGTGGGGTTTATCCAAACTGGGACATGATTTCGTTTGGCCCAACCATCCGTTACCCACATTCTCCAGATGAAAAAGTGCATATCGCATCAGTCGAAAAATTCTGGAACTATCTGGTTAACACGCTGAAAGATGCTCCTTTAAAAGAAGTTGCAGTAGCTTAAATGCAGATTAAAATCCTTGCCTTCGATAAAAATATAGGGGGCAAGGATTTTTTTTACAAAGCGTTTGGTTATTTAGATACTTTTTATACCTTTGCACCCCTAAAAACTACCAACCATGAAAAGGACTTTCCAACCATCAGTAAGGAAAAGAAAAAATAAACACGGATTCAGATTGAGGATGTCAACTGTTAACGGCCGCAGGGTTTTAGCTGCTCGCAGGGCACGCGGAAGGAAAAAACTGACTGTTTCCGACGAAGGGAAATAGCGATTTTCGTTCACGGCTGTTTGTTCCCATAACAGTTTTATATAGCATTGCGCATTTCGGAGGAGGCTCACAAGCCTGCCTCCTTTTGTTTTTATAACCATATCAAATTTTTAAGGAATTCTTGGAGCAATATTGAGAAATCGATATAAATAATAAGTTTGTTATATATATTCGCATATATATATATATATTTGTAAAAAAGTTTATGGACTTACGAACACGAAAACTTTAAGCGATCGAATAATCTTGTTCGCATTCGGAACGAAAAGGTTTTCAGTAGGATTGAACCTGCGATTGCGGAAGTTCTGAGACAGCAAATGGTTAGTTGAAATGCCAGACCGATTACCCAGAAACATTTGAGATTAGATTCTTAACATCATTAAATGATATTTAAAAGGATACAAATCACACATTAACCAATCGACAGACAGGAATCCGTAAAAAAACCAAATCCAAACAGTAAAAGCTCCAATATTAATATTCTGGACTGTTAATCGGATACAAAATAAAAATCCCCAATCCCTAAATCCCAACAAACATGAGTAAACTGTACTTCTTCTTGGTTATGTTACTGCTCAACAGCAGTTTCTTGTTTTCGCAGGTAGCCATCAACGCCGATGGCAGTGCCCCGCACACTTCGGCAATGCTCGATGTCAAGTCAACTAACAAAGGCTTTTTGCCTCCCCGCATGACGCAGGCCGAAATGTTTGCTATCTCAAGTGCTGCTAATGGACTGGTGGTATATTGCACCGATTGTGGCACAGAAAGGACAGGGGCTTTATCCATTTCTATCATGGGGACATGGTATTGGTTCACCACCAATTGCCTTCCTCCTGTTGCGCCCACTACCGGGACGCATGTACCATCCGTCACACAGATAGTCTGGAACTGGAATGCTGCGGCAACAGCAACAGGCTACAAATGGAATACAACCAACAATTATGCTACTGCAACCGATTTAGGGAATGCGACCACTATCACCCAGACTGGCCTAACATGCAACACAGCTTACAGCATATATGTGTGGGCTTACAGCAGTTGTGGTTATTCGGTGGCAACAACATTAACACAAAACACCTCGCAGAACCCGCCTGCCCAGTCAACCGCAGGTACACATACTTCCACTGTTACTTCAATTGTGTGGAACTGGGGTACAGTGGCGGGAGCAACAGGTTATAAATGGAACACTGTGGAAAACTACGCCACGGCAACCGAAATGAATACTGTAACCACTAAATCAGAAACAGGCCTGACCTGTAACACAACCTATGCAAGATATGTGTGGGCATATAATTCATGCGGCGTCTCGGCTTCCCGACTGCTGTCGAAAACTACTGATATGATTGCTACTACGGCACCTGCTGCTTTAACGAATACAGCTTCCCAGAACGAGATAGTATGGAATTGGGGTAGTGTAAGCGGTGTGAGCGGGTACAAATGGGGCACAACAAACAATTATTTGAATGCCACCGATATGGGAAGCAACACTACATTTACTGAAACTGGCCTTTATTGCAACAACAACTATACAAGGTACGTTTGGTCTTATGGCTCTTGTGGTAATTCTACGGCAGTACCGTTGACGCAAAGCACAATAACCAATCCACCTTCTACACCGACTGCAGGCGTTGCCACTGCCACATCAACAACCGTCAACTGGGTATGGCACAAGGTGCAGGGAAGTAATTTAGAAACTGTTGGATATAAAATTAGTTCCACAAACAATTTTGCAACGGCTATAGACCTGGGTTATGATACTACATTTATTGAGCCTTTATTGTCCTGCAATACTCTTTATACCAGATATGTTTGGGCATATACTGCTTGTGGGTATTCTGCTACGGTAACCTTGCAAAAGAGTACAAGTTCAGTTACACCTGTGGCTCCTATAGCAGCTACAAATTATGGCTATCTGAATTCCATTGCCTGGAACTGGAGTGTAGTGCCAAACGTAACTGGATATAAATGGAACACCACAAACAATTATGCCACAGCTATTGATATACAGCCCAATACAAACAATACCTATACCCAAACAGGTTTGATTTGTAATGTGTCATATACCTGCTATGTATGGTCGTACACCCTTTGTGGAAACTCAACGCCTTTGTTGCTCACATGCAGCACCGCCCAAAGTCCACCACCGATACCCACGGCTGGAACGCAAACGCCATCAGCAACGCAGATAATATGGAACTGGACTGCTTCAACAGGAGCTACCGGTTATAAATGGAATACCACGAATAACTATGCTACGGCTACTGATATTGGCAATGTCATTACAAAAACTGAGACCGGGCTGACCTGCAATACATCATACACACACTATATTTGGGCTTATGGGGCCTGTGGATATCAGGCAACACCACTTACTTTGATACAATCAACCACCACTAATCCTCCTGTAGCACCCACAGCCGCCACACAAACACCAACCGCCACTCAAATCACTTGGGGATGGAATATCGTGAGTGGAGCAGTAGGATATAAATGGGGCACAACCAATGTATATGCCAATGCAACAGATTTGGGCTCAGCCACTACAAAGACTGAGACAGGTTTAACATGCAGCACTTCTTATACAAGGTATATTTGGGCTTATTCCTCATGCGGTTCATCAGCCATACCTTTGAGTATCACCCAAAGCACCAATACAAACCCACCTCCAACCCCTGTAGCCGGTACCCACGCAGCAACAACAAGTCAGATAACATGGAAATGGAACAAAGTTTCGGATGCCACAGGTTATAAATGGGGAATCACCAATGACTATGCAAGTGCTACCGATATGACCACTGATACGGCAAAAGTAGAAACTCCACTCAACTGTATGCAAGCTTATACAAGATACGCATGGGCATACAACTCTTGTGGAAATTCTTCACCTGTAACCCTAACACAAAGCACAACAGCAGCCGCGTTTGCCACTCCTGCCCCTGATGCTTGTTACGGAAATGTCACTACCGTGGGATGGCATTGGTTTGCGGTTACGAATGCGACAGGGTATAAAATCAGTGCAACAAATGATATATCTCTGGCTACCGATGTGGGAATATATACACAGTATCTTGAAGGGAACCTTACCTGTAATACCTCATATACAAGGTATGTATGGGCTATCACCTATTGTGGCTTTTCAACCACTCCACTTGTCCTCTCTGCCAGCACAAGCGCGGTTGCGCCAGCTTCTCCAACGGCAGGAACACATGTGGCTACTGCCAGTCAGGTCACCTGGAATTGGAATTCAGTTTCAGGGGCTACAGGCTATAAATGGAATTCCACGAATGATTATGCCTCCGCTACCGATATGGGCAGCGCAACCACAAATACCCAGACTGGATTAACCTGCAATAACTCGTATAACAGTTATGTATGGGCTTACAGCGCTTGTGGCACATCTGTTGTGCTTACGTTAAACGCAAGCACAACAGCAACAAGCATCTCTACCCCAACAGCAGGGACACAGACCTTTGGTTCAAACAATATTACATGGGCATGGAACACGGTCATTGGAGCTACTGGATACAAATGGAACACATCCGACAACTTTGCAACTGCTACCGATATGGGTACTGCTACAACCAAAGCAGAATCTGGATTAACCTGCAACAATTCCTATATACGCTATGTATGGGCATATTGTGCTTGTGGTACTTCCTCCTCCTTATCTATCACCCAAGCTACTACTGCCTGCTTCAGTTGTGGTTCATCTTTATCAATCAACCATGTTGCTTCAGGCGGTGTTGCCCCTGTAAACAAGAGCGTAACTTATGGCACTGTTACCAATATACCGGGTGAAACTACTAAATGCTGGATTACCAGCAATCTCGGTGCCGACCATCAGGCAACAGCAGTGGATGATGCAACCGAACCTTCAGCAGGATGGTATTGGCAATTTAACCGTGTTCAGGGATACAAGCATGATGGTACAACGCTAACGCCAAGTGCTTCATGGCTTACAGATATAGGTGAAAGCTCTGAATGGCTTCTCGCTAATGACCCTTGTAACAAAGAACTTGGAGGCACATGGCGCTTGCCCACAGCAACGGAATGGACCAATGTGGATGCTTCAGGTTGGACCAACTGGAACGGACCATGGAATTCAGCCTTGAAACTACATGGTGCAGGATTAGTTGTTCAAAGTACCAGCCTGGCCTACAGAGGCTCTCGCGGCTATTATCAAAGCAGTAATCAAGTATCATACAATATAAGTTACAATCTGCAATTCACCAATAGCACGAGTATAGTTAATAGTGGGATTTATAAGTACCAGGGACAATCAGTTCGTTGTATAAAAGACTGATGATGGTTAAGTGGTTAATAGAAAGTTAATGGTTAATAGAAAATAGGCGATTGCAAATGGATGGAAATATCAGGAATCTTATCATTCAATTGGGTTAGATTCATTACAATGCCAACTCATTGCCACCGCTTAAAGCTCATTTAATAACAATAAAACGAAAAGTGAAAATGAAAAAAACACATTCAATATTACTGGTAGTAATAACAGCAGTGTTTATCTATTGTTCCACCGCTCAAGCCCAAAATGTAGTAACTTCAGGCACTACCATGAAGATTGCATCCGGAACTAAGTTAGTCTCAACACTGGACTTTACAGTTAACAATAGTGGCAATTTAATAGTAGATGGCTCACTGATATTGAAACAGAACTTTACCAACCAGAATGCATCAAGTAATCTGAGTAGCGGTACTCTTGAATTCTCTGGATCGGCTGCACAAAGCATTGCAGGACAAAACCAAATTGGCAGCTTGGCAGTAAACAACAGTGCGGGGCTTGACATCAACGGAAACACAACGCTGAATACGGGTCTTATACTGCAAAGCGGACTAATCAGGTTAGGCTCCAACAACCTTTCTTTGGGCAACACCGCTACTGTTACAGGCACTCCATCAGCTTCCAGCATGGTGGTTGCAACTGGAACGGGCGAATTACGCAAATGCTATTCAGGTGTAGGAAGTTTTCTGTATCCTGTTGGCGACAATACGGGTACTGCCGAATATTCACCAGTGATTTTAAACTTTACAGGAGGCTCTTTTGGCGTTGGCAATTATGCAAGTGTGAGGCTTGCTAATTCTGCCTACTCAGGTTCATCTGCCAATTACCTGAACCGTTACTGGTTGCTTTCGCAAAGTGGTATTGCTTCGCCGCAGTACAATGCCATGTTCCAGTATTCAGCAGCAGATGTTGTTGGTGATGAAAGCACAATCAGTTGTCTCCAGGTGGAACCTTCGCCAATTGTTGCTTATGCCTTGGCCAACCCCTCGCTTCATCAACTCACAGCTACAGGATTGTCAAGCTTCGGGACATTTGCTGGCATGTTCTACAACAACAATAATAAAGTATTGAGTTTGAACCTTTATCTGGAAGGACTCTATGCAGGTAATGGTTTGATGAATAAAGCAAGGAATGCCACTTCCGAACAGTTTGCAGGCAGCATTGCCGACAAGCTAACTATCGAACTTCACCCAAGTTCAAATTATAGCAGCATTGCTTTCTCGGATAACAATGTCAGCCTGCTTTGCAATGGTTCGGCAGATATAAACATTCCTGCCGCACAAAACGGCTCATATTACATTACTGTCAAACACCGTAACAGTATAGCCATCACAAGCAAACTTCCTGTTTCGTTCACCGGAAACTCAATCAGTTATGCCTTTGATGCAGCCACAAAAGCTTTTGGGAACAACCTCAAGTCGATGGGTGATGGATACTTTACCTTATACAGCGGCGATGCCAATCAGGATGGTTATGTTGATACTTCAGATTTGATCATTTTAGGTAACCAGTCAACTTCCATGTCAACAGGATATCTCTCAACAGATTTGAATGGCGATGGTGTGGTTGATGCTCTCGACCTGATATTGTACGACAATAATTCATCCATGTTTGTAACGGCTATTTTACCATAGATTCCAGTTAATTGATGGCTTGGTAAACCATACCAAATTATTTTGCCATCTTTAGTAACAAGTGATAATCCATGTAGTGAAAGATTAATAAAAATGCAATTTGCCAAAATGAAACAGTAATTGCATGCACAACTTTAGCCTACTTTCAACAATGCCAATAATTCAAAACATTTTTAGCCGGAATTGGGGTTATACATCAGATAGAATCACAATGCCATAAAAACATAAAACAATGAAACAAATATATTTATTCATCCTGTTTTTCCTGATTGGTTACGCATTGATGGCCCAGGTATCTATCTGTACCGATGGCAGTGCTGCCGACAATTCCACTTTGCTTGAAGTGAAATCTAAGGCAAAGGGGTTTCTGCCTCCTCGCATGACCCGTGCCGAGCTGAACACCATCAGCCTCCCGGTTGATGGACTGGTAGCATTCTGTACCGACTGTAATTCAAATGGAACAGGAGCATTGGTAGTATATAAAGGCGGAACCTGGCTATTACTCAGCCCTAACTGTGTTACTCCTTTTGCACCTGTAGCCGCTACGCACACTCCATCACCCACACAAATAGTCTGGAATTGGAACGCGGTGACAGGAGCGGCAGGTTACAAATGGAATACTGTGAATGACTATGCCTCAGCAACCGAAATGGGTACTACCACTTCCATGACACAAACTGGGTTTAATTGCAACACTGCATATACAAGTTTTGTATGGGCTTACACTGCCTGTGGCAATTCAACAGTTGATACGCTAAGGCAAACCACATCCATGTCGCCTACTGCATCTCCCGTAGCGACTACACACGCGCCTTCGGTAAACCAGATAATATGGAACTGGAATACAGTGAGCAATGCCAGTGGGTACAAATGGAACGCTTCGAACAACTATGCAACAGCAACTGATTTGGGCAATAGTCTTTCCAAGACCGAAACTGGACTGGCCTGCAACACTTCTTATACCCGATACGTCTGGGCATATTCATCCTGCGGTGTATCTTCTCCCGTTACCATTACACAAACTACGGTGTCCAATCCTACCACTCCCACGGCAAGTACTTCAACACCTTCACCTACTCAAATAATATGGAATTGGAATGCCGTGAGTGGAGCATCGGGGTATAAATGGAGCACTACCAATAATTATGGAACAGCAACCGATCTGGGGCTTGTAATTTCGAAGACCGAAACAGGACTAACATGCAACACTTCTTACACAAGATACCTATGGGCTTATACTGCTTGTGGCAGCTCAAGCGCACTAACGCTTATCCAGACAACATCACTTAACCCACCCCAAACCCCATCATCTGGTACACATACGTTAGCAACAACGCAGATAATTTGGAACTGGAATTCGTCTATCGGTGCCACAGGGTATAAATGGAGCGACCTCAATAATTTTGCATCTGCAACTGATATGGGTGCTGCAACCACAAAAACAGAAATAGGTTTAAGCTGCAATACTCCATATACGCGTTTTGTTTGGGCTTATAATTCCTGTGGGAATTCAACTTCGGTAACTCTTACTTCCTCCACTACATTTACGCCTGCACCTTCAACACCCACTTCTGCAACTCCTGCAACAACAATAACACAAATTGTATGGAACTGGAATGCAGCCAGCGGTGCTACCGGCTATAAATGGAACACCACCAACAACCTGGGAACGGCTATTGAAATGGGAACATCATTAACAAAAACCGAAACAGGCCTAACTTGCAATTCGAATTATAACCGCTATGTATGGGCATATAATGAATGCGGATATTCAACCTCGGCAGCCCTTCTGGCAAGTACCAACCAAGACCCTCCGGCAACACCTTCCGCAGGTACGCATGTACCTTCGCCTACTAAAATTGTCTGGAACTGGAATACTGTTGTAAATGCAGCAGGTTACAAATGGAATACAACCAATTCACTGGCAAGTGCCATTGATATGGGAACAGCCACCGCAAGAACAGACAGCAACTTAGTGTGTAATACCAGTTACAACAGTTATGTGTGGGCTTACAACAATTGTGGCATATCAACACCTGTCGCACTTTCTCAAACTACTTCAATGCACCCGCCAGATTCACCATTACCTGCTACTAACATATCCACAACCAATCAGATAACTTGGAACTGGAATGTTATTCCAGGAGTTACAGGTTACAAATGGAATTCAGTTGATGATTACGCAACAGCAACCAATATGGGCATCTCCACATCTTATACCCAGACAGGGTTAAACTGTTATTCAAATTATTACAGTCATGTATGGGCTTATAACTCTTGCGGCGTGTCAATTTCCAGAACACTCAACTTTAGTACAACAGCCAGCCCGCCAGCCCCGGTTGCAGGAACTCATATTGCTTCAACCAATCAGATTATTTGGAACTGGAGTGCCGTGCCTGAAGCAACAGCTTACAAATGGAATACGGTCAACAACTTTGCTACTGCTACCAATATTGGAACTGCCACCAGCAAAACGGAAACAGGTTTGAACTGCACCACTCCTTATAACCGTTATGTTTGGGCAATCAACAATTGCGGAAATTCTTCCGTGGTTACTTTGAACCAGTCAACTGTTTCCTGTTGGGTTTGTGGCGATCCTATGACACTCACTCACACAGTAGGTGATGTGGCACCAGTTACAAAGACTACTACTTATGGCACCGTGTCATCCACTACTATTTATGGAACCAAATGTTGGATAACAAGCAATCTGGGATCGGATCATCAGGCAACTGCCGTTAATGATGCTACCGAACCTTCAGCAGGGTGGTACTGGCAGTTCGACCATAAACAGGGGTATAAACATGATGGCGTAAACAGGACGCCAAATACCACATGGACTACCTGGTACACCGATAATAATGATTGGACTATGGCCAACGATCCTTGCACAATATTGCTTGGCAGCACTTGGCGCATGCCAACGAATGAAGAGTGGCAGTCGCTGGATAACTATTGGAGCAATTGGAACGACACCTGGAATTCTTCTCTTAAACTTCATGCTGCGGGGTACATTTCTTATGATGCCGCCACTCTTACCTCAACAGGTTTTCAGGGCTTTTATTGGTCAAGTACTGCCTCAACCAATAACCAAAGTTCCTATTTGTTCTTTAATTCGAATACCAGCAATATAAACACAATTCCTCGTTCAACAGGCATCCCTGTCCGATGTATTAAAGACTGAGTTTGCCGACATGCAAAATGAAATGATAGTATTTCGATTTGCATACAGTTTTCAAGATGGGGGCTGTAAAAAGAGAAAGGGTATGTCGGATGAAAGAAATAAGTGCAAAGGAAGAGTGTGCTGACTGGATGAACTGCCAATAAGCAACTATGTTTACAGATCACAGTCATGAACCTTCACCGGGGAAAATCGGGAAAACCCATCAACGTGCCTAATGGTGTTTCATTCTAAAGGAAATTGCATTGAACGGAATAGGGGAAAGGGCAGTTTAAACTTTTCAGAAGTATGCCTCAGTTGGGGTACGTCTTCTTTTCAGATGCGTACCGGTAAATTTTCTCTTCATTATCACCTGTTTGCGCTCGCCATGTTTTTTATTCGTACCGTTGTTATTCGCAACTTTAACCTTTCATTTGCCCATTACAAGCTTTTTCGAATCAAAGACAATCAATCCGTGCAAGCTTTTGGTAGTAGGATTAGTTTGGCAGTAAAATCAAAAAGCCTCCTGTAACGGGGTGGCTTTTGCTGTTTATTTGGGGCGCAACTTCAATTCGCACCCCGACTGATTGCAATGTTATTTGCTGCCATTGCCACCGAATAATCACCTTCCTTAAGCAGTCCACGTTTATTCGTGTTTAACAGAAACAGATTTTTTGTTTTTTTCAAGTATCCTGAATGCCTCTTTTAAACTATCGGCTATTGGTATAAATGCATAGTCGAAATTGGCTTGGAATTTTTCCGACGAATAGAGCGATTTCGCCATGGCTGCCCTTACATTTTCGCGGGTAAGCAGCGGCTTTGTCCCCGAAAGGCGGCTACGCCATTCATCTAACCAGGCAATTGTTGATAGTATTTTTGGGTTAATGGCAATATGGGGATGAGGTTTCCCAAGTATATCGGCTGCTTTGGCAAAAAAATCTTTAAGCGGCAAATTTTCGGAATTGAGCACAAACCGTTCGCCTTTAATATTGCTTTCCATCAACAAAACCATTGCCTTTACCACATCGCGCACATCTACATAACCGTTTATTCCCGGCATGTAGAACGGGAGGAAATTCCTTATGCCATGAAATAATTGGTTTGTGGCTTTTCGGTGGCATCCCGCACCAATTATTACCGAAGGGTTTACGATAACGGCATCCAAACCTTCCTCAATCCCACGCCAAACTTCGCGCTCGCCACCATATTTGCTTATAGCATAGCCACTATTGAGTTTCGAGGTTTTCCATTTGGCATTTTCATCGATCATTTCGCCTTTTTCGGCTTGGCCAAGCGAAGCAATGGAACTAACATAACAGAGTTTCTTTACCCCGTTTTCGAGGCAGGCATTTACCACATTTGCTGTCCCTTCTACATTTATGGCAAGCATTTCTTTCAAATTTTGAGGGTCGAACGAAATTAGGGCTGCACAGTGGTAAACATAATGTACACCTTCCATAGCTTGTTGGAGCGAAAAAGCATCGATCACATCGCCCTCAACCCATTCAATGTTCCCATTGCGATTGTTGTCGTCAGGTGGCAGGCAATCGAAAAGTTTCTGCACATCATACTGTTTCTTGCTAGGGCGCAACAAAGCCCTGACCTTACGGCCTTTTCGCGTAAGCTCATGCAAAAGATAGGTCCCGACCAAACCCGTGCCTCCGGTAACAAGTATCATGCTGCAAAACTATGAATTTTTTGTTCGGTTGGCACACAAACCTGAGATAGGGGCGAATATTCATTCCCTGAATATGGTTCTATCTTGATGAAATTCCTATTTTCGGCTTTCCCAACTGGCGACTTGAAATCCGAATTGGTCATATACATAGCAAAGCACAGCCAATCAAATGTTTTGTTAACTTTGCCGCCAAATACCGTTTTTTATGAATTTTGTTGAAGAACTGCGCTGGCGTGGCATGATACACGATGTGATGCCTGGTACCGCCGAGCAACTTGAGAAAGAAATGTCAACAGCATACGTTGGAATTGACCCTACCGCCGACTCGCTGCATATCGGGCATTTAGTTTCAATAATGATGTTGAAACACTTTCAATTATCCGGCCATAAACCGCTTGCTTTGGTTGGAGGTGCTACCGGAATGATTGGCGACCCATCGGGGAAAAGCGAGGAACGCAACCTCTTGAGCGAGGAATTGCTTCGCCATAACCAGGAATGTATAAAAGAACAATTGTTGAAATTCTTGGATTTCGACACAAGTAAGCCGAACCATGCCGAAATTGTGAACAACTACGATTGGATGAAGGAATTTTCATTCCTTGGTTTTCTAAGGGAAGTTGGCAAACATCTCACTGTTAATTATATGATGTCGAAAGATTCGGTTAAAAAGCGTCTCGAAACCGGGATTTCGTTTACCGAATTCACGTATCAACTTGTGCAGGGATACGATTTTCTTCATCTTTACGATAACAAGAACTGTAAGCTCCAAATGGGCGGAAGCGACCAATGGGGAAATATTACCACAGGAACAGAACTTATACGCCGGAAATCGGGTGGCGAAGCTTTTGCACTTACCTGTCCGCTGATTACAAAAGCTGACGGTGGTAAGTTTGGTAAAACTGAAAAAGGCAATATCTGGCTTGACCCCGAGAAAACTTCGCCTTATGCTTTTTACCAGTTCTGGCTCAATTGCAGCGATGAGGATTCCAAGAAATACATCCGCATTTTTACGCTTTTCAACCAGCAGGAAATTGAGGCACTGGAACTTGAGCAGGAAACTGCGCCACATTTGCGCGTACTGCAAAAGGCACTTGCAAAAGATTTGACATTACGGGTGCATGGTTTGGATGAATTCGATCAGGCCGTAAAAGCATCCGATATTTTGTTTGGCAAAGGCACTACCGAAACCTTGCGAACTCTCGATGAAAAAACCCTTTTGGGGGTTTTTGAAGGCGTTCCGCAATGCGAAATTCTCCGTACAGAACTTGAAACAGGGATTGGAATGGTTGATTTCCTGTCGGAAAAAACCGGGATTTTCCCGTCCAAAGGCGAAGCCCGACGGATGTTAAAAGAAGGTGGCGTTCAGGTAAACAAAGAAAAAGCAATCGAAGATTCTACGGTTACCCCATCGTTTTTACTCAACAACAGCTATATACTGGTACAAAAGGGGAAAAAGAACTACTTTTTGGTTAAAGTGGTTTAGTTTTCGCTTAATCCGATTTTTTGATTTTACTGGTCCGGAAACGACTTTTTGTTGTTTCCGGATTTTTGTTTTATAAGTTTATTTTTTTTCCTTGTAGGGGTAACACCTCTTTCAAGTGTCTATATAGATAAGAAATGATTTCTAATTGCCCCCCTTAAGAAATCATCGTATATTTTTCATAAAATCGAAAACCATGAAAAAGTATCCTCTCTTCATTTTTTGTATGATTGCTATGGTTCACATTGGCAACGCACAAACCGTTGTAAGTATTTTACCTGCCTCCGGAATAAGCGGCGATAGGGTTGTATTGCAAATCAATACAGTAAACACACACTTTACAACCTGGACAGCCCAAAGCCTTGGTTTTCATCTTTATCAGGGTGATTTTAGCATGATTTTTACTAATATTGAAGAAGTTGTGAACGATACTGCAATTAAACTTCGGTTTCATCTTTGCCACGATCATCCTTTGGGAAACTACGATTTTACATTGTGGTGTCCGACGGGAGTAACAGTAAATAACAACCTTTTTCAGGTATTATCCGACCCAACCCCGCCAAATATTATTCAGCTTACAACCGATAGCACATCTGCCGGCACTGCTTTCTCCACCTACATTGTTACTGAAAACACTGATTTTTCTTTTTATCCTTCCAATTATTCCTATATAGTGCATCAGGGCGATACCATTACAGCATTTAGCGTTCAATATTGGCAACCATGGAATACACTTGTGAGATTTGTGTTGCCTTTTGGCACTTCGGCCGGGTTTTACGATGTATATCTTTATAATTCTTTGGATGGAACCATGAAGCTTGAAAATGGGCTTCAGGTAACTGAAAACCCAAATGCGCCAAGCCTTATTTCGTGCGATCCCGATACGGTTGTGCAAGGAGGTACCGTTGAATTGTACCTAACCGGAAACCACACCAACTTTTCTTTTTTCACCTCATGGCAAGATATTCAGGTGAGCCTCCGCAAATCGGACGATTCCACGGTTGTAAGCGGGGAATATAATTATACCACCACTTATGGTCTAAGCCCTGCTGTTGTGAGGGCAACCATGGCATTAAATTACTTGCTGCCGCCCGGCAAATATGACATTATTACCCACGATCCACTTTGTGGCACAATGGTTTTGGCCGAAGGGATTACCATTTTGGAAGGCCCTGCCCCACCGTCGGTTGCAAGACTTTCACCCAATATGCTTTTTGCTAAAGACAGTCTTTTGAATTTGAACCTGGGACAATTTATTTTGGTTTCGGGAATAAACACATATTTCAATTCCTGTGCATATATCTATATTACGAATGGAGCCTATTATTCACGCTTGAATTACTGGCATTATTATTCCAATACAAGTTTCGATTTCTTTTTGTACGATATTTATAAAATGCCTCCCGGGTGGTACGATTTCCATTTTGGCAATTGGAACGAAAACCTGGTTCTTACGAACGCCTTCCATATTGATAACCCGACAGTTGGTATTCAGGAAGTTGAGAAAAGCACTATGAATATTTACCCTAACCCTTGTACAGGGAAAGCCACACTTGCACTTAATAGCAATTCATGTGAAGTGTTTGAAATTTTCGTAACCAATTTGGCGGGACAGCTTGTAAAAAAATTGAAAGCCAATGTGTTGGAAAGCGAAATCACACTTGACCTAATCGGCCAGCCGAAAGGGATTTATTTTGTAAAAACTGCGTCAGAAAAAAGGGTGAGTGTCCAGAAACTGATCATAAGGTAGAAGTGGTATTCAATGAAGGTCAAAGGTTAAAAATCAAAGGTCAAAAGTTAAAGTTAAGTCCGTTGATGGAAACGCTTTACATATAAAGCCAGAGTTAGCATTAGACTTATTTTAAAAAATTGAAATGAAGAGCAAATACTGTAGTTTTAGTTTTTTGCATTTTGCTTTTTAACCTAAATTCAGGAAAGCATATAAAATTTTATTCCAAAAGACTCACTCACTAGCACCCAATCCGCAATCTGCAATCCACAATCCGAATTCCCCAATCCCTAACCCCCAATCCCTAACCCCTTTTATAAGGATGGGCTTCTGTATTGAAAATCACTTTGTGAAATTCCAGTTTGCCGGAATCGTCGAAAAGTAAAAAAGCATATTTTAGTGTTTCGGCAAAGAAAAAGCTTTCCATATAATCCTTTTTTTCCATCGTCCTTACATCTTGTATGGCAGTGTACGCTTCATGGGTGCGGCATGATTTTACAAGGTTTTCGAACATTTTTTTGCCCATTTCCAGATAGCGTTGATCATTTGTATATTGGTAAAGGTAATACACACTTTCAAAGTTTTCGGGACGAAGGATATACGAGCCATTTTCCACTTTCATGGTTTTATAATTTATTGATTCCGGTTCAACACCATTTTGCTTCCACATCAGGTAGTTTGAATTTTGTAATGCCTCTGCCCTTTTCAGGTCGTTGTCCATGGCTAAAGTCCCGGCAAAAAAGGCATCGAGAGCACCATATTTGGTTGATGTCCGTTTGCCGGTGTACATGTCGGACTGCCCATACCACAAAGTATCATTCGATTGATCGGCAAGGTATTTATTCACAGCCTCTATGGTTGGCTTCCACATGGCAGTAAGTTGTTTGTCGTTGAAAAGGATTGATCCTTTTAGCATGTACTCTAAATACGAATCGATGCAACCCGAAATATGGCTTACCGGATTGGTAACTTTATTTGTTTCAACATTGATCCCTTCGGCAGTCAAATTGATTGGCGAGCGAAGTTCGTATAGCGCCGCCATGGCTTTCATGGCAGTATTGTAATATTCCGGATTTCCAGTGTGTTTGCTCAGCGTACCATATTCTATAAGGTAAGTGCCAATTTCGGCAGGATTTGATATTTCGCCGGATGTTGCACCTGTTTTCAGGTTTACATATCGGAATGGCATACCTGAAGGTGAATTAAACGCTTTCATCAGACGTTTGGCGAGGTCTTCGGCCAACGAGAGGAAACGGCGGTCGCCATCGAGTTCATAAGCAGAAAGCAAACCACCCAAAATACGGATGGAGACTTCAAAATTCTGCACATCCATATCTACATCGAAATCAAGGTTTTTAAAAATTAGTTCTTTGGTTTCTTTTGCTTCTTCAGTCAAATCCATCAGTATCATAGTGTCGAAAGCATCAACAGGAGTCATCAGCAGCGACTTTTTATACCAATTGTGCGGCTTTTTGCTTAAAGGTTGCAAGGCATCGTACCCCCAGGCATATTTTTTATACCCATTCCAGGCATGTAAAAATTCAGTTTTCACCCTATTGGCCATTTCCGCCTTATCGATCAATTGTGAAATGTCAATGGAGGCAGAAGCCATTTCAACGGCTTGTGAATGAGCCTGAAACGAAAAAAGGATCAGTAATGATAGCAGCAAGGCTGAAAGTGTTGATGTGGTTTTCATAAAGTATTATGTTTTTAAACAGCGAAGATAGTAAGATAAAGGATATTTCTGCTATTGAGGCAAAATGAAAACCCAAAAACAAAGAAATATCACTGAGACACAAGTCTGCAAGTACACGCAAAGGATTGTTAACAACGATAGGGCGGAAATAAATAAAATTTGGCCTACTTCAGCATACAATAAATGGCACTCAGTGTGGCTCTTTGTGGCAAGAAATAGCTTTTTGCCATATACGTGTATTCAGGGCTTCACTCAAAGTGAAACCCTGAATATTGCAGGCAAGCAAATACTAATTGCTATTTGGGCAAACCAGGTTTCAGGAGGGCTTGCCCAAGTTGGGCAGAAGCAAACCAGGTTTCAGGCGGGCAAATACCCATAGGTATTTGGGGAAACTGAAAAAAACGGCAAATTAATTTTCGCAGGGCTTTTCCGAGTATGTTTTGCCGGACGCATCAGAAAAGAAGGTGCGCCCGAATTAATTTGGTACTTTTGTTCTTGTCCCAAACCTTCGGCACAAGTTCAATCTTACCTTGTAGAAATATCATGGAAATAGAACAAGAGAAACAAAATATAAATGCTGCAACAAAGCATCCGTTGATTGGAAATCATATCAGAGCAGTATGGTGCTCCTCCGAACGGAAAAATGTGTTTTTCGAAATTTAGGCATCCTGAAAGCTTTCCGAAAAGCATTTTTTGTCGTATCAACTGTCGCAAACATTTATTATCCCTGTATGTTAATAACAACAAAACATCAATAACATGAATAAGAAGAAATATCTCATTAGCGTTTTGCTGCTTTTTGCCATGGGCACACAAGCACAGATCAAGCTTGTCGGCATGAGGGGCAACCAAGGCTCCAACTTTATGGATATTGTAAAATGGCAGGCCCTCGATCCGGCTTCGGTTACTGCATATCCGTCGCTTTTACATGCTTATTATATGGCTTCATCCGTGTTCGATGCTTACAACAGTAAGTATTATATAACAGGTATCGGCGCTTCGGCTTCAGGTTTGTTGGAGTTCAATACAGTAACTAACGAGCAGTCTCTGCTTAATTACAGCTCGTTTTCCAATACTTCGGAAATAGATATGAGCACAGGCAAAATCTACTCCCTTTCTATAGACCAACCCGGATATATAAAGGTTAACGAGTACGATATCAATACCGGAACAGACACACTCATTGGCGAAGTTTACGATCCCGGAATTACGGGGATAGCGATGGATGCAATTGGTTTCGATTCCAATAACGGGATTATATACTATGTTGGCGACGATGGGCAATCCATCCTGAGTTTGTTTGGCATACAAGTCCGCAACCCGGTTTTCACCTATACCAAAACGGCTTTGACAACACCGTCAGTTGGCACCAATATGATGAGCATAAATTACGATAATGCGAACAATACCATTTATGCACTCAATTTCGAATCGAACAGTTCGGGAAGCAGCACCGGTACTTATGTGGTTGAAATAAACAAAACCACAGGCGAGGTGGTTAACAGGGGCCAACTCCAAGGATTTCAGGGATTTTTAGTCGGGTCTTCTTCGTTTGATCAAAACTCGGGAAGCTTTTTGCTTGTAGGATACAATGGAAACCCCGATGTTCAAATGATAGTTTTCGACACTTACAACAATACCTATCAAACCGGTTTTATGCCCGACAACGTTTCGGAAATTGTGTGCGACAATTACGATTTTGCTAAAAACACTTACGTTACAACTTCCGAGACTGAACCTGAAAAAGCGACTATAAGCCTGTCGCCAAACCCAGCCAGCAACAATATTACGATAGAAAACAGCAATGCAATTCCGGGGCAAATGAAAGCAAGTATTTTCGATATTAACGGAAAGATGAAATGGCAGGACACTTTTCAGGCCGTAAACAAGACAAGTGTGGACATAAGCAATCTGCTTCCGGGTGTTTATATGTTAAAAACAGAAAGTGTCAACAGGGTTGAAAACCATAAATTTGTGGTAAGGTAGTTTTACCTGCTTTTTTTTGAGAAATTGTTTTTAATTACAGCATAAACAGAGTGTTTTTTGATGAAAAAGATTATTGTACTTACCGGCGCAGGCATAAGTGCCGAAAGCGGAATCAGCACTTTCCGTGATTCAAATGGCTTGTGGGAGCAGCACCGCATTGAGGATGTGGCCACGTTTGATGCCTGGAGGCGAAACCCTGACCTGGTGCTGGAGTTTTACAACCAAAGGCGCAAGCAATTATACGAGGTAAAACCTAACGCCGGGCATAGTGCACTGGTTAAACTTGAGAAAAAGTTTGATGTACAGATTATCACCCAAAATGTTGACGACCTGCACGAACAAGCCGGTTCCAGTCAAGTGCTCCACTTGCATGGTGAGCTAAAAAAAGTAAGGAGTACTGTTGACGAAAACCTTGTTTATACCCTCGAAGGTTGGGAGTTAAAAAAAGGCGACAAATGCGAAAAAGGTTCCCAGCTCCGTCCACACATAGTTTGGTTTGGCGAGGCTGTGCCCATGATTGCGACCGCACAAAAACTTTCAGCAGAAGCGGATATTTATATTGTGATTGGCACTTCGCTCAATGTTTATCCGGCTGCCGGACTTGTGTACTATGTTAAAAAAGGAACACCCGTTTACCTCATTGACCCACATGCCGAAATGCTTCCTGATGTAAAAAACCTTACCGTTTTAAGCGAAACTGCTGGAAAGGGTGTGCCAAAGCTTGTGAAACAATTGCTGGCGCAAGGAAAGGGTTGATTGCGGATGTCGGATTGAGTGAAAATCAAATTGCTTTACTTACATCAGATAAAAATAAGGCACTAATACTTCGTAACTTGAATTTTATCAATTTTGCTTTGTTTCGCATTTTTACTTTCTACCTGTTGCCTGGTTCAGTATAATTTTGCACTTTGGGCACAAAACTTAAGGTTTCCAGCAATGGTTTTAACTTTTTTTGTGCAGGTAATTTGTGGGTTTTGTTAAATTGCCACAATACTTAAAGCAGATAATCGTTAACTGATAAAGAATAGTTTACTAATTTGCCGCATCGAATTAAATAAACAGCCTTGCCTGATATTCAAGCTTTTCAATTGATTTTAGCCAATACTATCAACCAGACCGAGTATCGTTTAAAGGCCAATTTTCAAACAAATCATACCATTAAAATAAAACCAATGAAAACAAAACTCTTATTAGTGCTTAGCCTCTCGGTTGCAATTATTGGGACTTCTTGCGTAAGCCAGAAAAAATACAAAGCGCAGGTTTCCAGTTTCGAAACGCTCAATGCTCAATATACCAAGAAACAAGGCGATTTGAATGCTTGCGAAAACGCCAAAGCAAATTACCTTAAACAAATTGAAGATTTGAATCGGCAACTTGCCGATTTGAACAAGGAACAGACCTACCTGAAAACCAACAATACTGTGGTTTTAAACCAGTTGGAAGCCCTTTCGGTTATTACCGGAACCCAGGCCGAAAGTATCAAAAAGTCGATGGAAAACATCGGCATGAAAGATGCCTATATACAGGGTTTGCAAACTTCGCTGGCGCAAAAAGATTCGCTCAACATGGCTTTGGTAATGAACCTTAAAGGAGCCATTGGTAACCTCGACGACAAGGATATCAACATCAAGGTGGATAAAGGCGTTGTGTTCATCGATATTTCGGACAAACTTTTGTTCAAAAGCGGAAGTTACGATGTTACCGACAAAGCTCACGAAGTACTTGGCAAAGTTGCCCTTGTGCTGAAAAACCAACCTAATATGGAATTTATGGTCGAAGGCCATACCGACAATGTTTCATTTAAAAAAGGCGATTTGCTCGACAACTGGGATTTAAGCGTAAAACGTTCCACAACCATAGTCCGCCTGCTCCAAACCAAATATGGCCTCGATCCTTCTAAAATTATTGCCGCCGGGCGCAGCGAATACCAACCGCTTACCTCAAATAGTTCGGCCGATGGAAAAGCATCCAACCGCCGCACACGGATTGTAATCCTGCCTCAATTAGACCAGTTTTTTAAACTGCTCGAAAAGAAATAATCCTGCCGCATTCTCAAATTATTGCCTTACATGGAAACCCATGCTATCCTTTTTGGATGGTGTGGGTTTTTATTTTGCAAGAATGTGTCGAAACAATTGGTTTCGCTGAAAGAGATAGACGAAAAAATTTTTTTTTCCTGCATTTCAATATTTTGTAACTTTGAGGTGAAGTTAAACCACTATGCAATACAGGCACTTGTTCCCAATGGTAAGGATATTGCTTCCTTTTATGGCCGGGATAATAGTGTGCGTTACTATTTCGGCGGCAACAGCCATACCTTTAAGTATTTGGATCATATTTTTACTGCTCACAATTGGCTCAGGATTCATTCCGTTTCTTATAAAAAGTACCGTCAAACGATGGCTTTTCGGATTTATGTTGAGCCTATTCCTGTTTGTAAGCGGATACAATTCGGTATTGCCGCGCAAAGAAATCCTGAGACCTGAACATTTTTCCAAAATTCAAACCAAAGGTGTATTTATTGCCACCATATCCGAACCTTTACAGGAGAAAGACCACAGTTTTAAAACAATCCTACATGTAAAAAGCCTGAAAAAAGGAAATTTAATCCTCAGAGCGGAAGGTCGAATACTGGCCTATTTTGCAAAAGATTCGTTAAAAAAACCGCCTTCCGAAGGCTGCACCATTTTCTTTTCGGGCGATATACAGGAAATAGGGTTACCGCAAAATCCTGGCGCATTCGATTACCAAAAGTACATGGCCACCAACAATGTTTATCATCAGGTTTACCTGAATAAGCTGTCGTGGCAAACAACCGAACTTTCCAAAGGCTTTAGCATCACCCGATTGGCGCATCAGATTTCGCAAAAATTTGTGGCTATATTGAGCATCAACGGCCTAAAAGGACAGGAATTTGCAGTTGCCTCGGCTTTGATTTTAGGGCAAAACGATATGCTCGACAACGAAACGCTTCAGGCATATTCAGGTTCCGGGGTAACGCACATACTCAGTGTCTCGGGCTTGCATGTTGGTGTAATTTTTATTGTAATCAGTTTCCTGCTTGGTTTTATAAAAAATGAAGGACGCCAATTGTATTTCAAAACAAGCTTTATCCTAATAACAATTTGGGCGTATGCCTTGCTCACCGGCATGTCGCCACCGGTAATGAGGTCGGCGGCCATGTTCACATTTATTTCGTTGGGAAATGCTAGCAAACGAAACGTGCATATAATCAATTCCTTAGCTGTTTCGGCCTTGGTTTTGTTACTTATCAACCCTTTGATGATCAGCAATATTGGTTTCCAACTTTCGTACCTCGCCATTGTCGGGATTGTATTTATCAACAAACCAATTGCGGATCTGGTAAACCCAAAAACTAAAATCGGGGAACAAATATGGGGCTTAATAGCTGTGTCTCTTGCCGCACAAATTGCAACGGCACCGCTCACCATGCTTTATTTTCATCAATTCCCGGCCTATTTTATCCCGGCCAACCTTATTGCCATTCCGTTGTCATTTCTTGCCATTTACTTGGGTTTATCGGTTTTGGTAACTTCTGCAATCCCGGTAATAAGTAATTTTTTAGGCCTCATAACCAATTTTCTGTTGTTTGTGCTAAACTATTCGGTTGGGTTTATTGAGCGTTTGCCTTATTCGGTATTAAAGGTTACTATGGTTTTTACCAAAGAAATGATTCTGCTGTATTTCATTCTCACTTCAGTAATACTGCTGATTGCTTTCAGGAAGAAAGAAATTTTTTACATTTCCCTGGTGCTGGTTTTATTGCTGTCGGTAAGTTTTACCTTAACAGAAAACCAGCGCCAAAAGCAGCAGAAAATTGTGTTTTACTGTGCCAATAAGCAAACGGCTGTTGGGTTTGTGAGTAGGCAACAACAAGTGCTTGTGGCCGATTCCGTATTGCTGAAAGACAAAAAAGCCAATAAATTCAACCTCGATGGCGCAAAATCGCTTTATGGTTTTTCTACTGCCGTTTCGTTTGCCCTCGATACCGTTGACAGCCGTTATCAACAAGTACCGTTACAAATAAAAAACCTGCGCAACCTTGGGAATAATTTTTTGTTTTTCGACAAGCGCATTGCTTTGGTTGACAGCATCCCAAAACCTATTGGCAATTGTTTTAAACTAAAAGTCGATTATTTGGTGATTAGGGATAACCCAAGGATTCGCATCGTCGATTTGAAGAAACTTTATCAGCCTGGATTAATCATTATTGATGGATCGAACAGTTTTTATAAAACCGAAAAATGGGTTACCGATTCCCAAAAAGCTGGATTAAAGGCATATAGCATCAAAAACCAAGGTGCTTTGGTTATTGATTTGTAGATTTTGGTTCGCCATTAAAAGAAGAAAGAGCCGATTAAATCGACCCTTTTTCGTGCCATTAATACTAATGGCAATCAGTTGTTATACGGTTGATAAACAAGTGTTTAAAGCAAAAACCTACTCAACTGTTACTGATTTTGCTAAATTCCTCGGTTGATCCACATTGCAGCCACGCAACAGCGCGATATGGTATGAGAGCAATTGCAACGGAATGGTTGCAAGTAGAGGAACAAGCATTTCGTCACATTCGGGTATTTCGATGCAATAATCAGCCAAGGCGCGCACATCTTCGTCTCCTTCGGAAACTATAGCGATAATATTGCCTCTACGTGCTTTAACTTCCATAATATTGCTGACAACTTTTTCGTATTGTCCCCGTTTGGTGGCAATTACAACTACCGGCATTGCTTCGTCAATCAAAGCGATTGGACCGTGTTTCATTTCGGCAGCCGGATAACCTTCGGCATGTATGTAGGAGATTTCCTTCAGTTTGAGCGATCCTTCAAGAGCCACCGGGAAATTAATTCCTCTTCCTAAATACAGCGCATTGGTTGCTTTGCTGAAAACCTGTGCGATTTCCTTCACATGATCGTTGCACCTAAGCGTTTTTTCAATTTTTTCGGGAATGGCATTAAATTCGTGAAGCAAACGGTAATACCGCGAGGCTGAAATAGTGCCTTTTTTCTCGGCAAGCATAAGTGCCAGCAAGGTAAGTACCGTAACTTGAGATGTAAATGCCTTGGTGGATGCAACACCGATTTCGGGGCCGGCATGTGTATATGAACCTGCATGGGAAGCACGAGCGATTGACGAGCCAACCACATTACAAATCCCGATAATGGTAGCACCTTTCGATTTTGCCATTTCTATGGCAGCCAAAGTGTCGGCCGTTTCGCCTGATTGGGAAATGGCTATTACGATATCGTCTTCGTAAATCAAAGGGTTGCGGTAGCGGAATTCGGAAGCGTATTCAACTTCAACCGGTATGCGCGCCAGTTCCTCAATTAAATACTCACCTACAATTCCGGCATGCCACGATGTACCACAACCTACAATTATTATACGCCTGGCGTTGAGGAATTTGCGCAAATAATCCTGTATGCCGCCCAGCACAATTATACCTTGATCCATGTGCAAGCGCCCACGCATACTATCCTTAACGGTGCGAGGCTGCTCATAAATTTCCTTGAGCATAAAATGGTCGAAACCACCCTTTTCCAACGCGCTCAGGTTTATTTCGAGGGTTTGAACATAAGGTGTTTTTTCAACATCGGCAATAGTCCTGATTTTTAATCCCTCGGCCAGGCTGATGGAGATAACTTCCTCTTCGCCGGGATATACAACTTGCCGGGTATATTCAACAATAGGTGCGGCATCGGATGCAATAAAAAATTCACCTTCACCTATGCCAACTACCATTGGACTGCCTTTGCGGGCTGCGATTAGCAAATCGGGTTCATCCTGAGAAAGGATAACAATGGCATAAGCTCCAGTAACTTGTGTAAGGGCAATGCGAACGGCTTCGGCCAATTTCTGCTTTTCGTTGGCCATAATATCTTCGATAAGATACATCAACACTTCGGTATCTGTATCGCTCCTGAAAATATAACCGCGTTGCTGAAGTTCCTGTTTCAGAACATTGTAGTTCTCAATTATGCCGTTATGGATAATCGCCATTTTTTCGCTCGACGAATAATGAGGATGTGCGTTAACGTCGTTCGGTTCTCCGTGAGTGGCCCAGCGAGTATGTGCTATACCAATATTCGCTGTAACATCAATCCCTTCGAGCAGGTGATCCAATTCTGAAACTTTACCGCGAGTTTTGTAAACCTTTAGCGAGCCATTCAACAACGCAATCCCGGCACTGTCGTAACCCCTATATTCCAGCCTATGCAATCCACCAAGTAAAATTGGGCTTGCCTGTTTCTTGCCAATGTATGCAACTATTCCGCACATAGTAATTAGTTTATATTGTTAAGTACTTTAAAACAATCGGTTATAACTTTTTAAAGCTGATTTATTTTTAGCGGCCAAAAGTACTAAAAACTACCGGAATGTAAGGCTGTAGGCTTTATTAAAAGTCGATTTCTTTTTAGCATTTGGTTAAAACTTTGTAATCAGCAAAAAATTGAACCAGCATTAAGGCCTATTTGCAAGGATGGAAATCATGACTAAAAATACAAATAATAGTTGAATGCACCCCGCAAATTTAAAACCTTATCCTGCAATTTCCTGAATGGCAATTTCCTTTACAAAATCGAAAAGCAACCTTACCCCGACACCTGTTCCACCAGAAGTGCGGTAGCTATCGCGTTTTTCCAGAAATGCAGGACCGGCAATATCCAGATGGATATATGGGTAATCGGTAAAATGCTGTAAAAATTTGCCGGCAGTAATTGCTCCGGCAAAACGTCCGCCAATATTTTTCATGTCGGCAATTTCCGATTTCAACAAGTCTTCGTAATCGTCCCAAAACGGAAACTCTGCAATTCGCTCGCTGACCTTGAACCCACATTTTACTAATGTATTGAAATACGTTGCAGCATTGTTGTGCATTCCAGCCATGCCAAATTTACCCAAAGCGGCTTCGGCGGCTCCAGTGAGTGTAGCGATGTCTATCACCAACATCGGATCATATTTTTTTGCATAAGTAAGAGCGTCAGCAAGTATCATCCGCCCTTCGGCATCCGTATTGAGAACTTCAACGGTGGTGCTATCCATCATGGTTATAATATCTCCAGGCACGTAGGCATTTCCATCCGGACGGTTATCAGTTGCCGGAGCAAGCGCAACAATATAAACCGGCAGTTTTGCCAGAGCAATGGCATACAAAGCCGAAACTACCGCTGCCGATCCTGACATATCACATTTCATGGTTTCCATGGATGCACTGGGTTTCAGGCTAAGTCCACCTGTATCGTAAACAACGCCTTTGCCAACAAAAACAATTGGTTTGGCATTTACAGCATTTTCGGGTTTATACTCTAATATGCTGAAAGTCGGCGGATCAATGCTGCCGAGGTTAACAGCCAATAGGCCACCCATTTTTAATGCTTCGATTTTCTGCTTGTTCAGGATTTCGATTTTTATGCCCGCTTCCACGGCCATTGCTTCGAAATCGAGTGAAAGTTTTTCCGCGTTGAGCGTCGAAAGTGGTTCATTGATTAGTGAACGACAGGTATAAACTGCTTTGCACAGAATATTAAGTTCATTAATTGATTCATAATCAATGCCTGAACCAAAAACCTCAATTTCCTTTAATAATGATTCTTTCTCAGCGCGGTCCTTTCGGTATTTAAGGAACTGATAATTGCCCAAAACCATTCCCTCGGCAAATGCAAGGGTTTCGGGTTGTTTGATGCAGCAATCTACCACACAAACCGATTCGATCTTTTGTTCTTTCATAACGACTAAAATGCTTTCGCCAGCTTTGCGGCATTTTTCAAGCACTTTGTTTTGATCCGATTCTTCGGCTGATGGAATCCGGCTGACAACTGCAATATGCCCAAGCTTGTTTAAAATTACCGTATTCAGGTTTTTTTCAGCTAACCTTAATGTAATATAATCTATTTCAGGCGCTTCAAAACTGCTTTTGGGCAAATCCGAAATCTCGGAAATCAGGAAAATATTTGTATTCTCAACTTTGTAATTATCTGTTTTTGCAATTATTGGTAACATTATATAATTTGAATTTTGAGTTTATTGATTTAATGGAGGTTCAGCTAATTGAACAATTATGTGATACATTTGATTTAACAAGATTTGCCATTCAATCTTTGTTTTTGCCCTTGAAACTATGTGTAAATATAGGCATGTAAAACTTCAATTTATTTATATTAATGACATTCAGCAAGTTAAGCATTTCTATAGAAATGTTCTTACCCTCCCCACGTTTCCCTGTCGAGGCTGCGGTAATGTATGGCTTCGGCCAGATGTTCGGTTTTAATTTCTGAGCTGTTATCAAGGTCGGCAATGGTGCGCGACACTTTTAGTATTCGATCGTAAGCACGGGCGGAGAGGCTGAGTTTTTCCATTGCTGTTTTCAAAAGGTTGTGGCCTTCGTCTGTAATCTGGCAGATTTGCCTGAGCATTTTGCTGCTCATTTGTGCGTTGCAGTGAATATTTTTGCTTTCCTTATACCTTTCTTCCTGTATAAGCCTGGCACGGGTAACCCTTTCGCGGATGGTAGTGCTTTTTTCCGATTGCCGCATGCTGGTAAGTTCCCTGAATGGGACCGGCACAACTTCCACATGTATGTCAATCCGGTCGAGCAACGGACCAGAGATTTTGTTCAGGTATTTTTGTACAATGCCTGGTCCACACACACAATCCTTTTCGGGATGGTTGTAATATCCACAAGGGCATGGATTCATGGCAGCAATAAGCATGAAACTAGCCGGATAAGTTACCGAAAATTTTGCCCTTGAAATTGTGATTACCCTGTCCTCTAAGGGTTGGCGGAGTACTTCTAAAACGGTGCGTTTAAATTCGGGCAATTCGTCTAAAAATAAAACTCCGTTGTTCGCCAACGAAATTTCGCCCGGTTGTGGGTTACCGCCTCCACCAACCAAGGCCACATCGGAAATCGTGTGGTGAGGGCTGCGGAATGGCCTGATGCTGATAAGTGAAGCTTCGCGTTCCATTTTTCCGGCTACCGAATGTATTTTCGTTGTTTCTAATGCTTCACGAAGGTTCAAAGGTGGCAATATAGAAGGCAATCGTTTGGCTAACATAGTTTTACCGGCTCCTGGCGGACCAATTAGAATTACGTTGTGGCCACCGGCAGCGGCAATTTCCAAAGCTCGCTTTATGTTTTCCTGACCTTTTACATCGCTAAAGTCGAATTCATAATTGTCGAGGTGGGAGTAGAATTCCTCACGGGTATTGATAACAACCGGTTCGAGGTGGATGCTGCCTTCAAGGAACTGGATTACCTCTTTCAGTGTGTCAATCCCATATACTTCCAGATCGTTCACAATGGCGGCTTCTCTTGCATTAATCCCAGGTAGTATAAAGCCTTTAAAGCCATTGTCGCGGGCTTCAATCGCGATTGGAAGCGCACCTTTTATCGGTTGCAGGCTGCCATCGAGCGAAAGCTCACCCATGATGATGTACTTTTCGAGTTCCTCGGTAATTAGTTGCTCGGATGCCGCCAATAACCCAATGGCAATCGGAAGGTCGTACGAAGAGCCTTCTTTGCGGATATCGGCAGGAGCCATATTGATGATAATCTTCTGGCGGGGGAATTTATAGCCAATATTCCGCAATGCGGCTTCAATACGTTGATGGCTTTCCTTTACCGCGTTATCAGGCAGGCCAACCATTGAAAACTGAATTCCCTGATCTACATTAACTTCTATCGTGATTACAGTCGCACTGATACCTTGTATGGCACATCCAAATGATTTAACAAGCATAAAAAGCAATTTTATCGCAGGTTAAAAGTACAGTATTTTTGCTGACGAGCTTATTAAAACCCTAAAATTGACGAAAATGCTAATCCTTTAAGCAAATTGGGGCAAGCAATGTGAACTTTTAATAAAGAAAACCGTTGTATTTAAAAATAAAATGGAACATGTTATACATGCACGAAAACAAAAACAACATTGAAGTTAAATCGCCTTGCCGTGGTGTGTGTACACTCGACCATAAGGGAAAATGCGTGGGTTGTTTCCGAAAGTTGGACGAAATTGCGAATTGGAGTGTTTATAACAATTTTCAAAAAGGCGAAATACTGAAAATGACCTTGTTGCGGATGCAGCTACCCGATATTTTTGACAGTTAAAATTCTTTCGTTTAATTCCGGTATCTTTCCCTTTTTTAAAAATATAAAGTTTCAATTATCTGTATATCTGTATAATAGGGTTAGTATTTTCGATTTAACAACAATTCCTTTATTTTGGTGTTTTTTGTTTTGCTGCAAAGCGATGCGTTGAGCCTGCCGAAATGACAAAAAGAAAAAAGAAACAGATTCTAAACACATTAGGCCACAAAGGATTGATTTTATATATTTTTGATAAAGAAGAGATTGGCTAATACTAACGAACTATTGTGATTGCATCTGCAAAAAAAACTGTTAAGCTTTTACAACACCAGTTTCGCCGTTCCGCTCTACTTTGATTTCGACAAAGCGGGTGGTTTATCGAATTTTATCGTTCCGGGACAAATAATCTGCGTTTGGAGGTTGGCTCGTATTTCTATTTCTTAACTTTGTACTAAGTTTTGTTTGCTCTTTGCAATTCGAATACATTTGCAAACAAGATAAATGCCGGCATTTCTCCAATCTTTTTTCTAATTTATTATACCCTATTAAATGCCTCGCCCACAACGTATTGACCCCAAAATAGAACCGGCAGATGCTTTTATCGGTATTGTTACAAATATGTCGATAATACAGATGGCGCATTTTATCAATCAAAAATCCCTGCTCAATTTGGTTCGGGAAGCAGATTTGCCGGTATATTTCGAGAAAACCGATAAGTTGGTTGATTTCAAGTTTTTTCACTGTCAAAACGAAGATTTCAGGAGCGATTTCTGCTTGTTGGGCAACAGCAATTCAGGGATAAACCTTCTGCCTTCGCACAAAGAGTTTAATTATTTCCTGATTGCGCTAGGTGCCATTCCCGATTATAAAATTTCGCTCCTCGTTTCCCAAATTAAATCAATAAACGGGGTACAGATTGCAGCCAACCTCCCCCAAAAATCCAATCTTGCCATACCGCCGATATTAACCGATATTGAGCTGCACCTTACCGAATTGAAAAAGATGAAATCAGAAAAACAGAATTTGATCATGCCTTTATCCGAAGACCAATGAAAGGAAAAATACTTGTTACGGTTCAATTTGGCTGCCTTGCCTTGCTAATTGTATTTACCCGTTGGGCTACATTTACTTGGTGGGTTTTTGTATTATTAGGCTTTTCTGCTTTTCTGGCATTTTGGGCCATGTTTGCAATGCGGTTTGGCAACTTTAATGTTGTTCCGTACCCGGTTGAAAAAGGCGAAATGATATCGGATGGCCCTTATAAAGTAATCCGGCATCCCATGTACACTTCAATTTTCATTTTTATAGCTGCTATACTTTGTGGTCAGTTCGATTATATTAAACTGGTAATCAGCATAATACTGATTGTTGGTTTAGTGGTGAAAATGTTTTTTGAAGAAAGCCTTCTTTGTGAACATTTTCCTGCTTACAAATCCTATATGCAAAAAACGAAAAGGGTAATTCCCTTTGTGTGGTAAAAGTTTAGATATTTATAAGTTGGGGATTAATGAAGTGAAAAGTTGAAGTATACGATGTGTGTGGCGTGTCTATTCCAAAATTTTTTAGGCAGGAGAAAGTGAGAAATGAAAGGTGAGAAATGAAAGGTGGAAGAAGTAAAATATTTGTTTGGAATGCCTATCCTGTAATTCGATAACACTTAAAACCGCAACATAAGATTTGTGCTGGTGCGGAATCTGAATCAAAAAACTTTAGTTTTAACGACAAAAAACTGAACCGGATTAAATACTCCTTAACTTTGAGCCGTAAAAAGTGCAAGAATGGAAGGTAAGATAAAACACGGAATCAAAGAAATTATCTCAAAACCCATGGCTGTAATTGCTATGGCTACCTTACTTTTCATCCCTTTGTTGTTTTTGGGAACACGCACCAGCCACGATTGGGGCGATGATTTTGCTCAATATATCCATCAGGCAGCCAACATCGTAAAACATATCCCTCAATCGGAAACAGGTTTTGTTTATAGCCAGTTGAATTACATCGGGCCGCAGGCTTATCCTATTGGTTTCCCGCTTTTGTTGGCGCCAGTTTATTCCTTTTTCGGAAATAATATGGTGGCTTTTACTGCCTTTATATCATTTATTTACATTGCGTTGGGATTGTTGATGGTGGTTTTTTACAGGCGTTATTTTACATGGTTTACCTCACTGGTACTGGCTTCTATTTTCATGTACAACCCGCAAATGATTATTTTCAAACGTGAAATCATGTCCGACATTCCGTTTACGGCTCTGTTGGTACTTAATTTTATACTTTATCAGAAAGTGAAATCAGGAAACTGGAAGCAACTCGCCCTTTTGGCTTTTGTAATTGGGTGTATGCTCATTGTAAGGCCAGCCGGAATTGTGTTTGTTGCAGCAGTTTTAATGGAACAATTGATCAATTTGGTTAAAAGGAAAACCTGTTTCAAAAGCTTTTCCATTTTTACCGGCATCTTCATTTTTCTGCCTGTGATTCTGTATTTTACGATCAATTCTTTGGTTTTTAAAATCCCTTCAGGAGGAAGCATCCACGACTATCTGCTTTTCTATTATTCCGGCAATTTCTTGCAAATTATCCCCGAAAACCTTTCCCATCATATCGAAGTGTTCAGGTTTTTATACATACCCCAGGCAGGTGCTTTTAATGGGTTTTCGCTTTTGCTGGGTGCAACAATGCTTACTATGGCCTTGCTGGGATTTGTGAAACGATTGCTTCAGGGAATGGATGCAATTGAATGGTTTTTTATGTTTTACGCCTTGATGCTTTTGGTTTTCCCAAACAACGATTCGGCATTCAGGCTAATGGTGCCATTGGGGTTTATTTGCTTGTTTTATGCTGCTATTGGATTGAAATCCATTCAGTTGCTGACCGAAATTCCAACATGGAAAAAAGTTGTTGCAATTGCTGGGATTGTTTTGCTGCTGTTTATGCCCGGGCTTTTCAGCATTGCCCATTTTGGAGGAAACACACTCGAAGGGCCGCAACAAAAATCGGCAACCGAAACATTTGCTTTTATCAGCAAAAACGTGCCTGCTGATTCGGTGGTCGTTTTTGCCAAACCCCGCGCACTTGCCTTGTATGGAGGTTGCAAAAGTATAGCCGACCCATTTACCACCAATCCAACGCTCATACACGAACAGGTTATTAAAGCCAACGCTTCTTACTTGCTTATTCACAGTAAGTTAACATCAGTACAAATGCAGCGGTACTCGCGTGTGATGCAAGGCCGGCTCACAGCAATATGGCGAAACAAGGATTTTACCCTTTATAAAATAAATCATATCAATCCTTTAGCACATCGCTAAGAACTTGCACCGATTTTAATTCGCCGAAAGTAGGGATATGTATCCTGAAATACTCCAACATTTTTTGCAGCAATTCGCTTCGGGTTGTATAATCCATTTTTATGCTTACAATACCTATGTTGAGAGCGGTTAGCACTTCGGAAAAGCTGTTGCTCAACGGTGGTGAAAAATAATGCGGATGCTCCGGTGGGAAGCCGCAGAAATTGCCGTTCAGCATATCGAAAAAAGAATTGGAAGCACTAAAATTATTGTGCGGAGCAAATCCCATAAATTCGGTTAGACCAATAGTAAAGGAAAGTGGGAAGCCGGAAATGGATTCCGTTGCCCGATCGAGGTTTAGGACAGAATCTTCAATAAAATGATATAAATTAGGATCGGCCATTTGTGCCGAAAAAGCGTGCGAAAGCAACTCGCCAATATAAATGCTCACCGCAGTTTTGGTAATTTCGGTAGCAATGCCATTTAGCTGGTATTCGCAAGAGGCATCGCGCATTACACGCAAACCTTCGCTTTCTTTATGGTTGGCCACCAGATTTATTATCGAAAGCGGCGAAAACAAGTTGCGTTTTATCTTTGCACCCTTTTTACGGACTCCTTTAACAATATAGGATTGTAAACCCAATTGCTCGGTATAAATCCGGGTTATGATGCTGGTTTCGGAGTAATCCATGCAGTGCAGGACAATTCCTTTGGTTGACATTATCATTATTTGGGTGTGTAGATAGATATGATTAAGCAAAAAAATCCCGGTTATTGGAAATCATTTATAAAGTCCTAACCTTGAGTGCTTTCCGAAAAGTCTTTTTTTGTAACAAAGCCGCGAAATTTATAATGTTGATTAACAATGCTTTGTGAACCTTTGTGCCATGGCGGTTTATATGCATTTCTTCGTTTTTGGTTTGTTGTAAGTTGCTTATATCTTGAACTTCATCCCACAACAAACACTTTTTTGGAGCAATTCTTCTGGAAGGTGCGCTTCCGACACGTTTGAATAACAATCGTACAAAAACAATGCAAGCCCTTGTAAAACAGGTAAATCGTCAATCAAATTGGGAAAATTGAAATTCTGTTTGGTGTCCCAAAATCTTGTGAGAAAATCGGAATTCATCAATCAACCAATTCAAAACCAGCTTTCAACCTAATATCCTCGGACGAAGCGCCAATCATCAATTCAAATTCGCCCGGCTCGGCTACCCATTCCAGATTTTGGTTATAAAACGATAATTTTTCTACGTTGATAACGAAACTGATCATTTTTGATTCGCCAGCTTTTAAATGTATTTTTTTGAAGTCTTTGAGTTCCTTAACAGGCCTGATTATCGAACCTACTTTATCCCTTAAATATAGCTGAACAATTTCCTCCCCATCGTATTTGCCTGTATTAGAAATTGTTACCGACACTTGTAACTGATCTTTTTTGCTCATTTTGGTTGAACCGATCTTTAAATCGCTGTATGCAAAAGTGGTGTAGCTTAATCCATATCCAAAAGCATATTTTGGGAAAATGGATTCATCGATATAGGATGATTTGTTAAAGTGGTTATCATCGTTTTTTGCAGGGCGGCCTGTGTTGAAATGGTTGTAATACATCGGTATTTGCCCGACCGAGCGTGGGAAAGTAATCGGCAGTTTTGCCGAAGGGTTATAATCTCCGAAAAGCACATTGGCTATGGCATTACCGGCTTCGCTGCCCAGCCACCATGTGTATAAAATTGCTGGCGCATTATCGGCAGTATAATTAAACACTAACGGACGACCAGCATTTATCAGCACTACCACAGGTTTTCCGGTTGCAAGAAGTTCTTTTAACAAATCTTCCTGAACCCCTGGAATATTGATATTGCTTCGGCTTTTGGCTTCACCGCTTAAATCCCTACGTTCGCCAATGCTAAGGATAACAACATCCGCCTGTTTTGCGATATTTACGGCTTCGGCAAAACCAGCCCTGTTGCTGCCTTCAATTTCGCAACCTTTGGCATAGAGAAGTTTGGCCGTAGAACCAATTTTATTCTCTATTCCTTCCCATTGCGAAACAATAAAGTTAGAGTCCACACCAGGAACTTCCACATCCCAAAACCCCTTGTTCTGCTTCACAGCTTTCACCAACGGGCCAATAAATGCAATAGTTTTCGTTGTTTTGGATAACGGCAACAAATGGTTTTCGTTTTTCAATAAAACTATGCTTTTTGAAGCTACTTCCCTTGCAATTTTTGTGTGTTCGGGGTTGTTCAATGCTTTTTGCTGCCTGTCGGGATTGCAAAACCGGTACGGGTCATCGAACAAACCTAGTTCAAATTTCTTTAACAAAATCCGCATAACGGCATCATCAATTAGCGCGACCTGCACTTTATTGTCGGCTACAAGTTTAGCAAGGTTGTTTTTGTAACAGCGGCTTTCCATATCCATATCGCTTCCAGCGGTAATGGCGGAAAGTGCTGCTTCGTAACCATCTTTAACATTTCCATGGTTTATCATTTCGCCGATTGATCCCCAATCACTGACGACAAAACCTGTAAAGCCCCATTTGCCTTTTAAAATCTCCCTTTGTAAATATTTATTTCCGGTAGCGGGAACTCCATTTATATCGTTGAATGAATTCATAAAAGTGGCTACGCCGGCATCAACAGCAGCTTTGAATGGGGGCAGATAGGTTTCCCACAACATCCGCTCACTCATATCGACCGAATTGTAATCGCGGCCACCAATTGCAGCACCATAAGCAGCAAAATGTTTGGCACAAGCCATTACCGAATTTGTGCTGCCGAGTTTTTCGCCTTGAAACCCTTCGACCTTTGCCTTGGCTATCAAGGAACCCAGATAGGTATCTTCGCCCGCACCTTCCATTACTCGGCCCCAACGAGGATCGCGGGCAATATCGACCATAGGTGCAAAAGTCCAGTGTATTCCACTTGCACTTGCCTCGTTGGCAGCTACTTGTGCCGATAGTTTTATGGCTTCCAAATCCCAGCTACAGGCTTCGGCCAATGGGATAGGAAATGTGGTTTTAAACCCATGGATTACATCCTGCCCGAACAATAAAGGGATTTTCATCCGCGACTGCATGGCGATTTTCTGCCAGCTTGCAGTGCGCTCAACTCCAATGCAGTTGAGGAGCGATCCAACTTGACCATTTTTTATCTGTGTTGCTTTAGCATTGTCAACCGTTACGGGTCCGGTAGCAGACCAGTCGTCGCTGTACTGGTTCAACTGCCCGATTTTTTCTTCCAATGTCATTAATTGCAAAACCGAATCAACCCGTTGGGCAATAGGAGTTTGCTTTATCTGAGCAAAAGAAATATGGTTCGTCCAAATAAGAACCAGTAAAAAGATAAGTTTAGTTTTCAGGTTGTGTTGTGTTTAGTTTTTAAAAATACGCACATAATCTACTTGATAAGATACCGGGAAAACGGAATCATCAACACCATATTTACCGCCCCAGTTGCCTCCTACTGCAAGGTTCAGGATTACAAAAAAATCTTGATCGAAGGGCCATTCGTTTGTGGTTTTATGTTCGTTTTCGATATGGTTGTATATTTTGTTGTCAAACATAAAATCAATTTTATCTGGAGTCCATTCTATACTAAACAGATGGAACGAATTATATGGGTTTTCGATATAAACTGCTTTCCCTTTTTGGGTGCCTGTAAAATGGTTATATACTTCGGTATGGATGGTGCCAAAAATGCTATCCTTTTCGTATCCAACATGTTCCATAATGTCGATTTCGCCACATTGGGGCCAACCAGCTTTTTCGGCATTGGCACCTAACATCCAAAAAGCTGGCCAAGTTCCTTTACCAGCCGGAAGCTTTGCTCTCATTTCAAGTTTTCCATACTTAAATTTTCCCATGGTTACTATCCTTGCAGATGTATATTGCTTATCCTCCTTTTGCTGTTTTCGCGCAATTATTTTAAGACAACCATTCCCGGCAAAGGCATTTAAAGTATCCTTCTGTGTATAATACTGCAATTCGTTGTTGCCCCAGCCGTTTCCGCCTACATCGTAAACCCATTTTGTGCTGTCGGGCAAGCCATTGTAGTTGAACTCATCGCTCCATGCCAATTTCCAGCCTCTCGAAACCGGCGAGAGTTTCGTGCGTTCCAGTAAAAGCTCTGGCTCATTGGTTGTAATAAAATCGAAACCGTTTGCAAGCAGCCAATCCATTTGTTCGGTATCGTTTACAGTCCAGGCGTTAAGATCAAGGTTGTTGCTTTTGGCATCCGAAATCCAGACGGGATGCTCGGCATAAACCGAATAATGAAAATCTGCACCACTAATGCCATCCGATTCAAGCTGGTCTGGCGATTTGTCGCCTTCAAGGTATTGAGTGTTTGCTTGTGGGTTCAAAGCAATCACCCTTTTCAAAATGTCGTAATCGAAACTGATATATAAGAACATTTCTTTGGCTTTTAAATCGGCTACTACCTTCATGACTTTTTCTGCAACGATAATCCCACGCGACTTGCCAATTTCCGAAGGTTTGATTTCGCAAATTAGACGTGTGCTTGCATTGTTTGCGAGCCCTGCTTTTATATACTCGCGCAAGGTTGGCAGTTTCTCGCCGTTTGAAAGTTTGAAAGCCAGTAAATTTTGATAACTGCTTTTTTCTATTGGTAGATTGTTGTATTCCGGGTCATGGTTGATAACCAACGAATCATCTTCCGTCATGCGCACATCAAATTCGGAACCGGCACATTTTAATTCGATGGCATGTTTGAGCGAGGCAATAGAGTTTTGCGGGAGGTTGTTTGTTTTCCATGCCCCGCGGTGGGCAACCACATTATTAGTTGCAAATGCGCTTTTTTGTCCGAAGGCACTTATCAAACAGTTTGACAAAATAAGGAATATGATTGCAAGAAAGCAATAAAAACGAGGGTTCATTTTGGGTTATTTCTAAATTTCGACCGTCTAAAATTAAGCTAAAATGTGTGATCCAGTGCGAATAAAACGCCTGATAATATTCAATATGTTGACATGGTGTGATTTATATAATTATTTTTAGAATTATAAAAACACTTCAGGTATTTGATATTACCAAAAACCGCTACTTTTGCCAACCATTATGAGCAAGCCGAAGAGTAAATATTATGTAGTGTGGGAAGGCCATCAAAATGGCATTTTCGATACATGGGACAAGTGTAAAAAGCAGGTTGAGGGATACACAGGTGCCAAATTCAAGAGTTTCGCAACTTTAGACGAGGCAAAAAGGGCATTGGGTGGAAATCCGTGGAGTTATTTTAACAAAACCGCCAAAGCTGAAATAAGCCCACAAATGAAAAAACTTCACGGCGAACCACCAAAACAAGGCCTCTGTGTTGATGCAGCTTGTAGCGGAAACCCCGGTATTATTGAGTACCGCGGTGTCGATCTGGCTACTGGCAAGCAAGTTTTTCACCGAGGCCCTTTTCCTGAAGGCACCAATAATATTGCCGAATTCTTGGCCATTGTAAGCGGTTTGGTTTATTTGAAGAATAACATCCTTTTGCTGCCAATTTATAGTGATTCGGCCAACGCCATTGCCTGGGCCAGGAATAAAAAGGCTGCTACTTTATTAAAACCAAATGCAATAAACAAGGAACTATTTGAACTTTTAGACCGTGCCGTTGCCTGGCTTCAAAACAACACCTACACTACCAAGATCCTAAAATGGGAAACTAAAGCTTGGGGCGAAATCCCAGCTGATTTTGGGAGAAAATAAGGGGAATAAATAATGCCATTCAATAATCACATTATTGCTTTCTTTGCAATTGGGTAAGACTGGTATAGGTTTGAGGCAATAAATATCTGCAAAACAAGTGTTTGTTATTTTAAATATGATTTTGTAATTTTGCGCCCCTCAATTTAATACTGACTCCGGTGAACCGTATCAAAGAATATCATATTCAGTTTGTTGCGCTTGAACTTGGAAATCATCAGTTTGAGTTTGAGGTCAACGATTCGTTCTTTGAACATTTTGAGTTTTCGCAAATCCAGCATGGCAAGGTGCATGTAACAGTTGAGCTTGAAAAAATGGAACGGATGATGGTTTACAACATAAACCTGAACGGGGAAGTGCTTGTTACTTGCGACCGTTGTACCAACGAATTCTATTACCAACTTTCCGACAATCAGAAGCTTATAGTAAAATTAGGCAACGAATATTTGGAAGAGAGCGAAGATGTGGTGGTTATCCCGGAAACGGAATATAAGTTCGACTTGTCGCCTTATATATATGAATTCGTACATTTAGCCCTGCCTGTGCGCCTGTTACACCCTGATGATGAAGCAGGCAACAGCACATGCGACCCGGATATGTTGAAGCGCTTGGAAAAACATGCACCAACAGAAGCTACTGACCCGCGTTGGGAAGCACTCAAAAATCTCAATACCGACATTAATTAGTTTGAATTAACATTAAATACATAAAGCAATGCCAAATCCAAAACACCGGTTTTCGAAAACCAGGACTGCAAAACGTAGGACACATTATAAACTTGAAGTGCCAACCTTCATTATCTGCTCAAACTGCAGCACATCTGTACTTTACCACAGAGTTTGCCCCGAATGTGGCTATTACAAAGGCCGTCTCGCCATCGAAAAAAATACAACAGCTTAATTTTGCCAACAACATGGCAAATCATGTTCAGTAAAAGATTCTTCGAATGAGAATCGGGTTAGATGTTATGGGCGGCGATTTTGCGCCGGTGGCCACTATTGACGGTGCTATACTTGCAGCTAAAGAGCTTTCGCGCGATGACAAAATCGTTTTGATCGGTAAAGAAGCTGTTATCCATTCGATATTGCTCGAAAGAGGATGTGATGTGTCTGTATTTGATATAGTGGATGCCACAGATGTAATAGAAATGGGGGAACATCCAACTAAAGCTTTGGCCCGCAAGCCCGATTCGAGCATAAGTGTAGGCTTTGGGATGTTGAAACATAAAAAAATTGAAGCCTTTGCCAGTGCCGGAAATAGCGGTGCCATGCTGGTTGGCTCAATTTTTAGTGTAAATACTATTCAGGGGATTGCCCGTCCATGTACTTCTGCCATTGTGCCACAGGAAAATGGCGGTACAAGCCTACTCGTTGATGTAGGCACAAACCCCGATGCAAAACCTGATGTTTTTTACCAATTGGGTCTTATTGGGTCAATTTATGCCGAAAACGTTTTTCATGTTAAAAATCCTCGGGTAGCTTTATTGAACATAGGGCACGAAGAGGAAAAAGGCAACCTGACCACCCAATCGGCCTATCACCTGATGAAAGATTCCAAAGATTTTAACTTTATCGGGAACATCGAAGGTCGGGATATTCTTCGCAACAATGCTGATGTTATTGTTTGCGATGGGTTTACCGGGAATATTATCCTCAAACTCGTGGAATCATTCTATAACATTTTGGAAAAGCGTAGCCTGATGGACGATTATGTCAGTAGGTTGAACTACGAGAATTATGGAGGAACACCCATTTTAGGCGTAAACGGTGCCGTCATTATGGGTCATGGCATTTCTAATGACATAGCTGTAAAAAATATGGTGCTGCTTGGACGCGATGTTTATAAGGCCAAAGTTGCTTCCAAAATAAAACATGCACTTTTAAACCTCAACGGGGGATTTATAGTGGAATAATTTTCCCATACCTGCGCTGCCTGATTCAGGATTCTAAGCTGGGAAATTGTTGACCCCGTTTGAAAAAACCACTTTTTTTAACAACAGGAAAACTTACATTTATGAATAGACTGAAAGCCGCAATTACCGGAGTTGCAGGGTATGCCCCTGATTATGTGCTCAATAACGAGGAATTAAGCAGAATGGTGGATACTACCGACGAATGGATTATGACTCGTATAGGCATCCGCGAACGCCATATTTTAAAAGGCGAAGGTTTAGCTTCATCGGATATGGGCACAGAGGCGGTAAAACTGCTCCTTGCAAAAACAAACACCAATCCCGAAGATGTTGACCTGGTAATTTGCGCTACTGTTACTCCTGATATGTTATTTCCGGCTACAGCCAACATAATCAGCGATAAATGCGGTATCACCAATGCTTTCAGCTACGATATGAATGCTGCATGTTCCAGTTTTTTATATGCGCTTACCGTTGGACAAAAATTTGTTGAATCGGGAACACATAAAAAAGTGATTATTGTAGGTGCTGATAAAATGTCGGCCATTACCGATTATACCGACCGTGCAGTTTGTCCTCTTTTCGGTGATGCTGCTGCTGCCGTTATGTTGGAGCCTACCATCGAAGATGTGGGAATGATCGACTCCATTTTCAGGACAAATGGTGTTGGCCGCCACCATTTATATATGAAAGGTGGTGGGTCGCAGCGCCCGGCTTCGCACGAAACAGTTGATAATAAAGAACATTTTATATATCAAGATGGA
>CAIRHD010000075.1 GCA_903878265.1 uncultured Bacteroidales bacterium
ATATAGACAAGCTCTTTTTAAATATCAGAAAAGAAATCAATGAAATACTCCAAATTTATGGAATCAAAAAAGCAGCATAGATTATCGTTAACATGTTAACGATACTGGCTTTTTAAGAGCCTATTTCAGATATGTAAGAAACCATTCCCGTAATGTATAATATCTACCTTCAACCTTTCTGATCATGTTCCGGCCATTCCACAAGCCGACTTCCTGAACTGGGTTTCTTTCCTTACCGGCTTTTATCCGGTCGTTGATAACAACGAGCAGACCATCACTTTTATAGATTGCAAAAACGTTCATGTAATATGTGATGATAACCCGCCCGAAGCTTTCCCTGGCACTCTTCTGGCCAATCCCAAAATTATCATCGATCCAGAATACAAAGGAATAAAATTTCAACTCAAACAAGCCGGTGCAGATAAATACCTCAATTCCATAAAACCACTTTATGATAAATTGGTTTTTAAAGGCGAAATTGAAGATTTCCACGACTTCCCTCTTACTGGTAACACGGTAAACGATATGTACCTTGTTACAAAGTTGAACGAATATTATGTATATCAGTATAACCCCGATTTATACATCCTAACTTGGTGCTTCTTTTCAAAAAAGTTTCCACTTATCTATTCCGAAGGCACCGAACCTTTCTTGCAGCTCGAAACAGAGCTTTGCCCTATCCTTTCTGCAAGGGTACTGGACGAAACGCTTTGCGCCCCTGAATACAGGATTTGGACACTCCCAAAAACCCAACAGGCCGGGATCCTCGAAGGGTTCCCGGATAGCCTGGGTACTGAATACGGCTTTCAGGTCCTTTACTTCAAAGGTATGTCGCTCGATAGCAACGCACAACCTTATCCGCTTGGTTCAAGCCGTTGCTCAGATTATTCAGGTACACACCCTTTCTTCCCCGACCTTAACGCCGGATCTCTTTTCGAGAACCGATATAAAGAATTCCTTCAATGGTTGGCTTACCAAACCAAACCTGCCACTTTCAAAACAATACTAACCATAGCACAGCTTAAAAAAATCAGATTTCAACAAATCTATGCTGGCTATGGCTTTTACTTCCTAATAAAAGAAATTCGCGTCAATATGCTGGTTGATGGTTTAAGCCTTGCTGAAATTGACGTTTATACCGTCTGACTTTTTTGTCCTTTGTAATTGATAACTTCCTGCCTTACTTTGTCAAAAAAATGAAAATGCCTCAAAGACTTGTAACTCTTATAAATTGGTCCTTCTCATATTATTGGAATATTGTTTCTGGACTGTTTTTTGCCTTCTTTGCATATTTCGCTAACATCAAAGGTGCATTTCATGTGATGTTCGCGGCCTTTATCCTCGACCTTTTCCTTGGAATAATTACAGCAAAAACAGTCAGAAAAGAAAGATTTTTAATGAAAAAGTTTTTTTTAGCAATCCAAAGGATGCTCATAACGTATTCACTTGTTATGCTGCTTTTTGCAATGGATAAAGAAATGCACCAACATACAATAGATTTAGCCAATACCGCCTCATGGCTCGTTACCGGCTTCCTTATTTATGGTGCTGCAGATAATGGTTTTAAACTTACCGGAGGTATGCTTTTTTTATCCATAAAATCATTTATCCGTAAAAAATTTAAAGACAATACAGGCATTGACTTTGAAAATAACCCCGGCCAACCTACCCAAAACAACTAATCCACCATGTACCACAATTTTACTTTTTCACTTATAAGTAAAATAAGCCTTCTGCTTATTTTACTTTCAGCATGTTCCACGCCTGGAGAAATCCAGTCCCGAAAATGCTCTAATGCACTTGTGCATTTCGAAAAAGCAAGTTTTAAATATGGGTGCCCATGGAACGGATTTGATAGTTCTATATCACAAAAAACAACAATAATGTATCGCGATAGCCTTGTTTTTGTACACATTCCTGGAGAAATTGTACACCACAGCGTTATTGTTCCTATCGACGACAGCATTTCAACATCAGTTTCGATACTGAAAACAAAGTATGCCATCTCAAAAGCTTGGATTGAAAACAGTTTACTGAAACATACCCTGGAGCAGGTAAAATCAGATATTGGGCAAATCGTTAAGGGCTTAAACAAGGAAACCTTTATCAATAAAGAGAAAATAGTTAAGGTACC
>CAIRHD010000076.1 GCA_903878265.1 uncultured Bacteroidales bacterium
ACAGGCATCGGTATCTTTTACCCAACCTGCTTCCAATGGCGGTTCAGCAATTACTTCCTACACGGCTACTTCATCACCGGGCAGTTTTACCGGGACTTTATCTCAGGCAGGAAGCGGAACCATAACCGTAACCGGGCTGACCAATGGTACTGCTTATACTTTTACCGTTAAAGCTACCAATGCTATTGGCACAGGTGCAGCAAGTGCAGCTTCCAATCAGGTAACGCCCACTTTTGTTTGTGGCAATTCACATACTGACATCCGTGACAGCAAAGTTTACACCACCGTGAAAATTGGCACCCAATGCTGGATGGCGCAAAACCTGAACGTGGGGACAAAGATTGCCGGCTCTGGTAACCAAAATAACACCGGTACCATCGAAAAATACTGTTACAACGATCTTGAAACAAATTGCGATGTTTATGGCGGCCTTTACCAATGGAACGAAATGATGCAATATTCAACCACAGAAGGAGCACAGGGTATTTGCATGACAGGTTGGCATTTGCCTACTGATGCCGAATGGACAACACTTACCACCTACATAAACAACCAATCGGACTACAAGTGTAACAGTACCGAAAACTATATTGCCAAAGCAATGGCCGCTAAAACCGCTTGGACTACTACTACACAAACTTGTGTTGTTGGTAATAATTTAGATGCAAATAACGCCACTGGATTTTCAGGTCTTCCGGGCGGTTACCGCTTCATCGCCGGAGCGTTCGGCAACCTCGACTACTACGGCATCTTCTGGAGTACTACCGAGTTCACTCCGACAAATGCCGCCTGGCGCCGCCAGCTATACTATAGCAGCCCCACTGTACCCAGCTACACCGACACCAAGGGTTCTGGCAATTCAGTTCGCTGTGTAATGGACTAATAACTATTTTTTAATTTCTTTTTTCAAGCAAATACCGCGACTTGTACTGAACGAAGTCGAAGTAAGCGGTCGGAATTTTTGGGTTTTAAAGGTTTCACCTTTAAAAAAGGTGAAACCTTTTTTAAAAACTAAATTGAAAAACTAAATTGAAAAACTAAATTGAAAATTAAATCTACAATGAAAAACTTTACAAAAATGTTTCTGGCAGCCTGTCTGCTCACAGTTTTTGCTTTTAGTGTACATGCCCAAAGCGTGGGTATCAACGCTACTGGTGACGCACCAAACGGGAGTGCCATGCTGGATGTAAGTTCATCCATCAAAGGGTTTCTTGCTCCAAGGATGACTAGGGCTGAAATTAGAGCTATTGCAAACCCTGCCGATGGATTATAGGCTTACAATACAACCGATGGAAAACTATACATTTTTGTGGCCATTGCAGGCCTATGGAAAGAAATAAGTTTTGGTACCGGAGTACTTGCGCTACCTTTTGAATGTGGTATTGCTCTTGCAATTAATCACGTAGCTTCTGGCGGGGTGGCTACTGTTGATAACACAGTTATGAGTTGTTGTTATGGGTGCCTGTAATAGGGCTTTAGCAGGGGGAGGGAAAATGGAAAATAGTTAATCGTAATTCGTTAATCGTAATTCGTTATTTGTTTAGGTTGTTGTAACAGGGCTTTAGCGGGGGGAGGGATAATGGAAAATAGTTAATCGTAATTCGTTAATCGTTATTTGTTTAGGTTGCTGTAATAGGGTTTTAGCGGGAATAACGTTTTTTCTGGTTGGCAGAAATACCTTTAACAAAAAAAACTTATGAAGCGGATGCCCGATGCGCGATACAATTATGCAAGAATACCAAAAGCGCAATTATCCAAGAAAGAAAGGAATATAATACAATAATTGGATGGCTTTACCTATACAAATTGGGGATAAATGACAATAATTATTATTACAACTAATTATGTGAACGGATTCGTGCGTTAGTGGGGTAAGTACTACTAATACACACAGTTTGTTGTTTGTACCGGCACCGATTGTAAATCGGCTCCAGCAGGGAGCAATAATTCATTGTTATTTGAGGAATAAAATTAACAGCATTTAATAATTTGAAGTTATAGATGAACATTTAATTCTTAATTGTTGTTTAACAAAAAATATAAATCGTTAAACAATGAGACCACATAGCTACCTAAATCCACTTTATCTGAAATCATTGGTTTTCGGATTGTTAATTTTTTCTTCAGTTACCAGCACGCCTGCTTTGGCTCAGTCGCTAACTATTCAAACACCGAACGGAGGTGAGGTTTGGACATTCGGAGGAACAGAAATAGCTACATGGACAGGCCAAAACCTCAGCAGTGCAGTTAAAATAGAATTTTCCAATAATGGTGGCACCAACTGGTGGTATTTTGGTGAAGTTCCTTCAGGACCTAGCGGGGGCAGTGCCTCGGTTTCGGTTCCCAATACTTCAACATCAAATGCTGTACTGAGAATTACCGATGTTGCCAATCCCTCCGTAAGCGATATAAGCAACGCGCCCTTTTCTGTTTACGTTCCAGCAATCTTCATCTGGGAACCTTCTGCCAATTCAGCAGTTTTTGCAAATTCGCTTTCGCAGGTGTATTGGATTCTGAACGTTACAGGTATTACCCTTCTGAATGTGGATATTTCAATTGATAACGGTCTGACCTTTACTCCAGTTGCTCAAAATTTGAATGCATTGGCGAGTTATACATATATCAATTTATCTGACACCCCTGTAGAAGCGTGTATCCTCAAACTATCTAACGCTGAAAACCCTTCTCAATATGGCCTGAGCGAGATTTTTACCATAAGCCCTCTACCTGTTTATACATTGACTTCGCCTGTTGGTGGCGAAATCATAAATACTTTCAGTCCTTTTACAATTACCTGGACTCTCGAAAATCCTTACTCAACCATTAATACCCTGGAATTTTCATCCGATAACGGTGAAACCTGGGAGTTTATAGGTAACGGTAATAATCAGGGATATTCAGGGAGTTTCGATTGGATAACACCTAATGTGAATTCGGAGGAATGCCTTATCCGGATCAGCGATGGGTACGCATATTCAGCCATTGATACCAGTGCAGCCTTTACAATCTTAACGTTCCCAGAAACCCCGGTGTGCATGGTTTCGGTTGACAGCCTCACAAATTATAATACAATTATTTGGGAAAAGCCTGTTTCCAACCTCATCGCCGATTTTCTGGTTTATAAGGAAACTGACGAAGCCAATGTGTACGAAGTAATTGATACAGTAGGCTATGACGAAGTGCCTATGGTAACTGACTTCGGTTCCAACCCTGCCATGAGGCCTTACCGTTACAAAATAGGATTTATGGATGGCGAAAACAGGGTTTTTCCTGCAGGCGATTACCATCAGACCATTCACCTCACGATTAGCCAGGGCGTGAACAACAACTGGAACCTGATTTGGACACCATACATTGGTTTCAACTATTCGTCGTATAAAATCCTACGTAAAATAGGTCTGCAAAATTATGAGCAGATTGCCACAGTTTCTTCCAGCTTTAATTCCTATACCGATTTCAACGCACCTTCAAAGGATGTTGCATACATTGTTTCAATTGTCCGGCCGGGTGGATGCAATCCTGGTTTGCGCAACTCCGATTATTCTGATGTTTATTCAAATGTAGCTGCAAATAGCCTGGTTTCGGTTGCTGAAAACAAAGAAGTTAATTTTAGTGTTTTTCCTGTTCCGGCAAATGATCGGATCAACGTTCAATTTGGAAGCGACGTTACAAGTTCCATAAAATTAAATATTACCGATGTTACAGGCAGGATCCTTTATGCTGAAGAATTGATTGACCCAAGTCCGGGAAAGTTACATACAATCAACAGTTCAGACTATGCCGAAGGTATTTATTTGCTGCATGTTATTTCGGATGGGAACAGGAGTACAAAGAAAATTGTGGTTCGGCACTAAATCCTGGCTGATTTGCGTTCAACTTTAAACGTTCCCTACAAATGTGTTTATAAACAAGAAATTCCGGCATTGCCGGAATTTCTTGTTATAGAGCGTTATATTGGGTATCTCCACGCCAAAGAAAGGAATAATAGGGTATCCGTGCCAAACTAAAGGATTGGGGTGAGTGATGAGGAATAATCACTTGACACTTCGTGCCGCTCATATTCCTATTTAGTGTGCGTTCGTGCATTTTTTATTAGTCATTTTAAACTTTTCTCTTTAGAACCATAGTTGAACAAATTATCTTGCTTTCAAGAACATCGTTTTCTATTTCCTGTTTCTTTATGTAGTTTTCAAACAGCTCTTTCTTATGGGGACATTTATTAATCAACTCAAAGCAACGCATTTTTAAATTGTCAAAGATATAATCATTCGAATCCTTAATATCGTCCTTTTGAAATATGTTATCTTCTAATAGGTGCATTCCAGCCGAATCAATTTGCTGAATAATTGTTTCCAGCTTTTGCATCATTGGATGGCTGTAATCACTATTATTTTCAATGTATCCATCATCAATTATAAAAATACCTGATTCATTAAGGCATTTTGATAAAGTTGTTAAGGTGGTGAAATAATTTCCATAAACAGGCCCTATAGCTCCAAGAATAATGATGTCATAAGTCGGTAAACCTTTTACTTTTTTTCTAATATCTCCAGTCTCAAATTTACACAATTGCCCCACTTTATATTCTATCGCTTTTTCTTTAGCATAATCAATAAATTCGGGGATGGCATCTATCCCATAGCAATGGCATCCATATTTTTGTGACACTTTTATTGAAACGGCTCCTTTTCCACAACCTAAATCAAGGACTTTTAAGTCGGCACAATTAGTAAAATGTTTGCCTATCAGTTTGATTATTGCGTCTGGGTCTGCTCCAATTTCCCAGAGGTCTTGAAGTATATAAGGTAAATATGGAAAAAGTTCCTTATCAGAACCGTCCATCGCTGTCACAACGCTTTCTTCTATTGTCTTCATTACGACAATATTTTTTTTTACTTTTCTGCTATTACCAGCATTTCAAAATCTTCGGTTGTTAATATGTCATTTCTCGAAAACTTTCCAAGTTTCGCTCCAAATATGTCAATTTTCTTATATCCAAGCGATTTTAACAACCAAGTAATTTCACTGGGCACGTAATATCTTTCGTTGCATTCAAGCGTCTTTTTATTTCCTAAATCGTCTTCAAATTCAGTAATATTGTGGTCGCGAAATGTCATTAGATTAAAAGTATTACTTCTGTATGTCGCATTACCTTCTTCTGATGTTGAGGCACAAAATTCTTCAACAGAGTGATATAGCGGGAACAGTCCATTTAGTGTTGTGAATATGAATTTTCCATTCTCTCTCAGCGATTTTGTCACACTTTCCAGAATCTCAAAATTCATTTCATCAGTTTCCATCAATGGAAAGCCGCCCTCACAAAGCATTATTGCAATATCAAAATGATTGTTAAAATACAAATTTCTTGCGTCTCGTTTTATAAAACTTATTTTGAGATTATTCTTTTCTGCCTTTTCCCTAGCTCTTGTAAGTTGAGTATCTGACAAATCAATCCCGGTCACAGTATATCCTCTTTTTGATAGTTCAATTGTATGTCGTCCTGTTCCGCATCCAACATCCAATATATTCAATGATTTATCAGATTTGAGTTCATTTTCAATAAAATCACACTCACCAACAGTTCCCTGAGTAAAACTCTCATTATCGTATTTCTCACCGTAATTCTCAAACAGCGATTCGTACCATTGTTTTTTGTTCATATCACTCTATTTCAAAATTGTTATCACTTTGTAGTCAGGTTTTTTTGCATGATGCACAACGGTTTGCAGCTATGACCAGTAGCCGTTTTGCGTGACTCATCACTGTCCACGGGCACAATTTTCCTGCGGGGCACGAGGCTTCAAGTTGCTCTTTCATAGGCTATTGTGTATAGGTGCTGTGTATGCCCTGCATGAGCAGTGCACACACCTCAAAGCTTGAGAAAAAACTCAAAAATACAAATTTTTCTTTAGCATACGAAGTGGGTATATTTTTTCCAGAGGGTGCAAGTCCCTTAAACGCCCTGATTAAAGCGGGGAAGTATTAGCAAGTGGCAAGCTGGTTGCCGGTGACGGCAGCAGTGAAGGAAGCCAGACTGCAAAATCCGGTACTGACGAACAGGAACGGTATATGAGGCATACCTGTTTGGGTAAGCAAGCACATCTTTGCAACGCCCAATGATTACAAGAAAAGCAGCTATGTAGATACCGCAGGAATTGGAGGAAGGAACTTAGCGAAGCGTTCTCATGAGCTCCTTTAAAATAAGCAAGGGCGAATAACAGCTCTTACCAGGGGAGATCTCGGAGTATTCGTGTAATACACCGAGAAGTCAGCAGAAGCCAATGTAATTGAGCATGGTATGAACTGAAAGATAGTAATGCGGTGGTCGAGCGAACTGAACCAACCGGTCTATCCGACACCAGAGATGCACAGTGAAGGGCTGAACATTAAGATGTTCCAAATTAAACAAGGAGGCTTCGCCAGCCTTGTTATAAGCGGAACAGGGCAAACCAAACAAGTAAAACCGGATGATTGAGCAGGTGCTGAACCGAAGGAATGTAATGCAGGCGTTACGCCATGTGGTGTCGAACAAAGGTTCGGCAGGCATGGACGGGATGCCGGTAAAGGATTTATATGCCTACCTGACAGAAAACAGGGAACGCCTCGAATCCGAAATCCGCCTTGGCAAGTACCTGCCACAACCCATCCGTGGGGTAGAAATATCCAAAGGTAACGGGAAGACCCGCTTATTAGGCATTCCCACCGTGGTCGACCGCATGTTACAACAAGCGGTATCACAGGCAATAGCAATCAGGTTCGAAATGGAATTTGAGGATTACAGCTACGGCTTCCGACCCAACCGCAACGCACAGCAAGCGGTACTGAAAGCACAGCAATACATCAACTCAGGCTTAACCCATATAGTTGATATTGATCTGAAAACCTTCTTCGATGAAGTAGATCATAGTATACTGTTGCAGTTACTGTATCGCAAGGTAAAATGCCCGCTCACCTTACGCCTTATCCGCAAATGGCTGAGAGCACCCATCTGGAAAGACAGCAAATTAGTCAAACGCCGTAAAGGAGTACCACAGGGAAGCCCTCTGAGCCCATTGCTGTCCAATATCATACTGAATGAACTGGACAAAGAAATGGAAAATCGGGGACTTCGGTATGTCCGCTATGCGGATGATTTTAGTATTTACACTAAAAGTAAATCCTCAGCCCGAAAGACAGGAAACGAAATCTATCTGTTCCTAAAGAACAAATTGAAGTTACCCATCAACCGGGAGAAAAGCGGCATACGCAAACCCATTAACTTCCAAGTATTGGGGTTCGGGTTTGTGCCAACCTAAGTGAAAGGGGAAAAGGGCAAATACCAATTAGTGGTAAGCGAGAAAGGATGGAACAACCTAAAGCTGAAAATCAAAACCATCACCCGGAAAACCACTCCGGCAACGTTCGACGAGCGCATCCATAAACTGAAAGAACTCCACCGGGGTTGGCTTGGGTACTACCGAATAGCAAGTATCTCGGGTAAACTGAAGGACATGGATGGCTGGATACGAAACCGTCTCAGGTACTGTATTTGGCACAACTGGAAGAAACCAGAGAGGAAGAGGAAAAACCTTATCCGTTTGGGTGTCGATCAGGAACATACCTTTGCATGGAGCAGAACACGGAAAGGCGGATGGGCAGTAGCCCAAAGTCCAATCCTAATCACTACTATTACTTTGAAACGTTTGCGTTTGAGAGGCTATGAAGCCATGCTTACTTATTACGAGAAAATTGCCCCACATCTTAATGAACCGCTGTATACGAGAACCGTACGTACAGTGGTGTGAGAGGCGCACCCCGTCAGTATTTGCTGGCGGGGCCGTCTACTCGATTA
>CAIRHD010000077.1 GCA_903878265.1 uncultured Bacteroidales bacterium
AAGCGTGAACTACAAAACCCCTGCAGGATGTGTTGCCATAGCACCGAAAGTGAAAGATATTTTGGTAACTGTTGCACCAACCCCAGTACTTTCAGGCCTTGCCGCCGTAACCCAGGGACAGGTAGTAACTTACTCCACGCCATACACACCTGGCAACAGCTACACCTGGAATGCCAGCCACGGCAATCCCGAACTTTGTTTCCCTAACCGGAATTGCTTAACACTAACCTGGGATTTCCCATGTGGTATAATTAATCCGGGCTATGTAAGGGTTACGGAAACAAATACTGCAACGGGTTGCTCCACAACGATTACGAAGTGGATTACGATTACGCCGTAAGGGTTTTATGCTAGTTGAAAGTTCAAGTCGGGGTTTGGCAATAGGCTGGATCCCGGCTTTTATGTTTTATAAAAATAGCATTGAATGTTAATGGGTTAATTTGCCACAAAAAATGCCTCTTTATGATTTGTAAAAACCGGTTGAAAGGAAAAATTTAACAAATGTCGGTTTTTTAAATTTGTCTGTGTATTAATCATACATTTGTTCATTCTTCATTTCAGCAAAATATATTTTGATGCGTATTTTTAATACCCCTTCAAAAAGGCTACCAACATCAAAGTATATGGCTTTGCTATTATTTTTATGTTCGATCCTGTTTTTTCAACAGTGCAAACAACCTGAAACTTCTGGCCCTGACCCCATATTCGATTCTTTGGTGAGCAAAGTAAATTCCGGGCTTAAGACCAATGCCGACAGTGCCCTTCAGGTTTCAGAAGTGCTGTTCCTTTATGCTGGCAAAAAACCGGGTGCCGAACATATGGCCGACGCAGCTCGTTTGAGAGGCAAAGCTTTTGAATTATCAGGGAAAAATGATTCAGCCTTAAAATATTATACCCTGATGCATACACAGGTTTTTCAACTGAGAGATACCGCGAAGATGATACAGGCAAGTTACCTGCTGGGTTCCCTTTTTCTTGAAATGAAATCGAACGACTCCGTTGCTTACTGGCTCCGCAAAGGCATGGGGCTGGCTGTAAGGACGCACGACACCCTGCAACAGGCCAGGTTCCTGTTAAATACAGGCAATTATTACCTGGGCTGCAATCAATCGGACAGCGCCATGCAGTGCTTTACCCGTGCAGCCTTGTATTACCTGAGAGCAGGTGATTCGGCAAACCTGGCCATGGCATACCGGAGCATTGGAAACCTGCTGATTAACCAGCAATTTCAGAGCAAGGCTATCCCTATGTTTCTGCGTGCCATCGAAATCAACAAACACCTGGGCAAGCAGATTGATGTCGGGCTCGATTATTCCAATATGGCCATTGCCTACAAACGGATAAATACTGATTCCGTTTATTATTATTACAAGCAGGCTATGGCTCATCTGGCAGAAAGCGGCAGCCAAATGGCCTTGATGCCCGTCAAATTCAATTATGCCAATTACCTGAAGAGCAAAGGAAAAATGGCCGAGGCCGAAAACATATATTTAGAGGTGTTGCATAGTTCTCAGGAAAACAACATACTCAAGGGGCAAATCTACAGCCTGAATATGTTGGCCAAAACAGCAGTGATCCGGAAGGACCAGGCTGATGCAGATATGTATTTTGAAAAGGCCCTGCAACTTGCAGAAAAAAACAAGCTTACCATCGATATCTTACGATTGTATAACGACAGGTTCGAAGGCTACCTGGCACTGGATAATTCGGCAGCGGCCACGAAATATTATACCCTCTGGAACACTATGAACGATAGTCTGCAGACCAGCACGCAAAAGGATGCTATAGTTAAATACCAAACCCTTTACGAAACCGAAAAGAAAAACCTGGAAATAAAAGTGCTTACTATTGAGCATGACAAAGAGCTACTTATAAACAGGTATTTGATTTATATTTTTATTGCATCCTTACTTATCGTTTTAGCTTTCTTATATGCACTATGGTTGAGATCAAAAAACGCAGTACAACGATCATTGCTATCAGAGCAAATTCAAAATACTCAGTTGTTGGAGCTCAATAAAAATGAATTGTTACGTATTAACCAGGAACAGGAGGCTATGCTAGTAAAACAAGAACTAGATTCTAACCAAAAATTATTGCTGTCGAAAATGTTATTGATTTCTCATAATAGCGAGTTTATATCTGTTATCCTTTTTAAAGTTCAGGCTTTGAATAAAGAACTCATAACAACAGACCAACAGGATAAATTAAACGAAATCATTAAAGCGATAAGCTCTGAAGTTCATTCGAAAAAATGGGCTGAATTTCAACAACAATACCATAAGAGCCATGAAGATTTCTTTAAGAAACTAAACGAATGTCATCCAAATCTCACAGCAGGCGAACATAGATCGTGTATTTTACTCAGGATGAATTTAAGTGTAAAAGAAATTGCCGAGCTTACCTTTCAAGCACCTAGTGCCATCGAAATGGCCCGGCATCGTTTAAGAACTAAATTAAATTTAAAAAGAGAAGAAAATCTGACTTCTTACCTTTCCACCTTCTGATCCCCAACCGGAATTAGTAATTTAACAAACAAATTGCAGGCTCAATTGGCAGCTTGCTTTAATTTTGGCATACAAACCAGCTTGTGTTTTATATAAATATTTAAGCAGGATAAATTCTATATTATAATCAAACTTCAGACACCTCAAATCTGAAATCCCAACATCTAATTTTACCCCTAAAGTGCGTTTTATTGATAAATAGCTAATAGTTAGCATTATACATAAATTGCAAAGAACTCCTCTTTTCCCCCCAATTTCAAAATGTCATGTTTTTGTCAAATTTTTTGAAGCCAAAAAATTTGCAGCGACACTATTTGCAGTGGTAAATTCGCATAATTAGTTTAGTAAAATGAAAAGCGAAAAAAATAAAGCTACCATCGATGAAAAAACCGATGAATTGAAAACGGAAGCAAAAAAGATCAAGGAAAAAAGAGCCCGGATGAAAAAAGAAATCGATCAGCTACAGGAACAATTAAATAAAAAGAAATTTAATGGCTAATGAACTACCCCGGCTCAAGCGGACGGGGTATACGGGAATCTAATCTTTTCGCCGCAAGCGGCGAGGAATTTACCCGAAGAGATTAAAACAACAACATTAAAAACAACCAGCTTGACCCATTCAGGCATCTTATATTGGGGACCTGTCCCGACAGGGTAGTTGTCGGGGGCATAATCTAAAAAGTCATTTAGTCAGAATAATTTAAAAAACAACATAAGATGAAAAAATCAATTACAATTTTAGTTCTAATCCTTTTATTGGGATTGACAAACGCGATGGCTACCAGTACCTGGTCAGGAAGCGGAACTTCCAGCGATCCGTATCAAATTTCAACTGCCGCAGAGCTTGCCTTGCTTGCCACCAACGTAAATGCTGCAACGCCTGTTACCTACGAAGGTGTTTACTTTAAACTGATGAATGATATTGATTTAACAATTTATCTTGCGAGTGGCGGTGCCGGTTATAATGGTGGAAGTTTTTGGCTGCCAATCGGTGGTTCCAAAGATATAAACAGTGATCCAAAACAATTCAAGGGATATTTTGATGGTAATAGTAAAATAGTCAGTGGGTTAAAAATAATAAGAAGCGGCAATGCTTATATAGGCCTTTTTGGCTGCATTGGAGCCACTGCCACTATAATAAATATCGGGGTGCAAATTGACGCTGCCAGCTCAATAACTGGTGATGTTGCTGTAGGAGGAGTTGTGGGATTTAATTACGGTATCGTTTTTAATTGCTTTAGCACAGGAACCATTAATGGTTTTTCTGCTGTTGGTGGGGTGGTTGGACTTAACTATTCGTCAGTAAAATACTGTTATTCAACGGCAACAGTTTCCGCAGATAGTGAAACTGGGGGACTTGTGGGTACTAACCAGGGAGCAGTGAACAACAGCTTTTCCACTGGAACGACAAGTTCATCTCATAATATTACCGGCTATACCGGCGGACTCGTTGGAAGAAACGTTCAGGGTGCCATAAGTTACTGTTATGCAACCGGGGCTGTTGGTTCAGCTTCCATAAATATAGGCGGACTAACAGGCGAAAATTACCAAGGGACAATAACTAATAGTTATTGGGACAAAACCACTACCGGACAAACTACCAGCCCTGGATCACTTGCAAGCAGCGGTAAGACTACAGCCGAAATGAAAACGCAATCAACTTTTAGTGGTTGGGATTTTGCCAGTACGTGGGGTATAACAAACAGTTATCCATTCCTTTTACCAGCAGGGCCTACACCAAATGCAGCCACAAATATTACATCGGGTAGTTTTACTGCTAATTGGCAAGCTACTGCTGCCGCAACAGCTTATTATCTTGATGTGTCAACGAATGTTGGCTTTACAAGTTTTGTAAATGGCTATAACAACAAAAATACCGGCAATGTTACATCGTATAATGTAGGAGGACTTTCTGGCAATACAACTTATTATTACCGGGTCAGATATTCTAATACCGTTGCTACGAGTGCCAATTCTGCTGGGATAAGCGTTACAACATTGAATTTTTCCGGAGGAACAGGAACCATCGGTGATCCTTACCAAATTACTACGGCAGAAGATTTAAACATTGTACGAAATAATCTCGCATCCACCAAGTATTTCAAACTGATGAATGATATTGATTTAACAACCTATCTTGCATCAGATGGTGCCGGCTATAATTCAGGTTCTTTTTGGACGCCCATTGGAGCATCCTCAGCCAGTCCATTTTCTGGTAAGTTTAATGGAAACTCGAAGAAAATTTCCGGATTAAAAATCAACCGTAGCGGATCCAATATTGGTCTTTTCGGTTATATTGGAAGTGCTGCCACACTTACAAATATTGGAGTTGAAATTGACCCTGCAAGCTCTGTAAATGGTTCTACTGCCGCTGGCCTGGTTGGATACAATAATGGTTCTGTAAGCAATTGCTATGTAAAAGGGGCAGTAATCGGAAGTGGTAGTGGCGGTGTAACAGGTTGCAATAAGGGAACTGTGAGCAACTGCTATTTTATTGGAACAGTTAGCGGAACAATGGAAGTTGGTGGAATTGCCGGAGACAATCTTACTCCTGGAGTAGTAAACTATTGCTATGCAACAGGTGGGCTGATTGCACCTCAAGGTGACATAGGCGGACTTGTAGGATATAATACAGGAACCGTAAATTATAGTTATTGGGATAAAAACACTACCGGTCAAACCATAAGTGCAGGTTCATTAGCCAGCTTTGGCAAAACTACCGCCGAAATGAAAACGCAATCTACTTTTAGCGGATGGGATTTTGTAACTACGCCAATATGGCATATTAGCACTACCGAAAATAATGGGTATCCTCATCTGTCATGGCAGGTATTCCCAATACCAGCACCCACCATCACCTCCTTCACCCCCGCCACTGGACCGGTGGGTACATTAGTTACTATAACAGGTACTAATTTAAGCAGTCCTACTGCATTTACTATTGGAGGTGTAACCGCCATAGTAGTTTCTAATACAGGGTCAACATTAGTGGGTATGGTAATGCCGGGCGCTACCACAGGTACTGTTTCAATAACTACCGCAGGAGGCACAGCCACCAGCACAAGCAATTTTACGGTTACTCCCACTCTTTATCCGGGTGTGCAGCAAGGCAGCAAGATGGTAGGAACAGGAAATACAGGGGCAGCCATACAAGGTTGTTCTGTCGCTATATCAGCCGATGGAAGCACCGCTATTTGGGGTGGCTATGGTGACAATACAAATCAAGGAGCTGCCTGGATATTTATACGCACAGCAGGAACCTGGACTCAACAAGCGATGCTTATAGGCACCGGAAATACACTTGCTGCCAAACAAGGCAAATCAGTGGCAATTTCAGCAGATGGCAATACTGTTATAGTGGGAGGACCATATAACAATTCTACCGACGGTGCCGCTTGGGTATATACCCGTTCAGGAACTACCTGGGCACAACAAACCATGTTGTATGGCACAGGTAAAGTGGGAACAAGTCCCTCACAAGGTACATCTGTTGCACTTTCAGCTGATGGCAATACCGCATTAGTGGGAGGTCCTATGGACAATTCAGGCATTGGTGCTGTTTGGGTTTTTACGCGTTTGGGGATTGCATGGACACAACAGGCAAAATTGACAGCAACTACGATTGGTGCTGCACAGCTTGGTTATTCAGTATCGCTATCAGCCGATGGCAATACTGCCTTAATGGGTGGCAATTATGACAATTCAGGCATTGGTGCTGTTTGGGTTTTTACCCGTTCGGGGGGAGCATGGACACAGCAAACCGAGTTGATAGGTACCGGAAATACAGGTGCTGCCCAGCAAGGAAAAACAGTGTCACTTTCAGCCGATGGCAATACTGCCATAGTAGGAGGGTTTAATAACAATTCTGGTAAGGGAGCTTCATGGATATTTACCCGTTCGGGGACAAGCTGGACACAACAAAGCATGTTGATAGGTACCGGAAATTCAGGTACTGCCTATCAAGGTTGTTCAGTAGCACTTTCGGCAGATGGCAACACCGCCATGACAGGAGGATTTAATAACTTTTTTGGTCAGGGAGGCGTATGGGTTTATACCCGTTCGGGCAGCAGTTGGACACAAAAAACAATATTGTCAGGCACTTTAGGTACTTCTGATGCTGCTCAAGGTTATTCAGTAGCTCTATCAGCCGATGGCAATACGGCAATAGAGGGTGGGTACACCGATAATACCGGTATTGGAGCAACATGGGTTTTTACTCCCTGTACTTCCCCTGCTATAAGCAGCCAATCAACAACCACACAAACACAAAATTTAGGTGGCACTTTTACTGCAATAAGTGTTACAGCTACAGGAAATGGATTAAGCTATCAATGGTATAAAAAATCAACCGCTGATACCACAGGAGGTATTGCATTAGGTACAAACTCTAATAGTTATACGCCTTTAGCCGACACTGCCGGCACCAGATATTATTATTGTAAAGTAACCGGCACTTGTGGCATAGCAACGAGTGTAATTTCTGGAGCATTTATAACAAATCTTTATCCAACTGCACAGGCAAGTAATGTTAGTTTTGCTAGTGTTGCTTTTACACAAATGGCTATTAGCTGGACTAATGGTACCGGAAACAAAAGAGCAGTATTTATTAAACAGGCAAACACAGGAACAGCAACACCTGTTAATAATACAACTTATACTGCTAATACTGTTTTTAGCAGCGGTACACAAATACCTGCCAGCGGATGGTATTGTATATATAATGGCACAGGAACAGGTGTAACCGTTACAGGTTTAACTTACAGTACAAATTATATTGTACAGCCATTTGAATACAATGGCAGTGCAGGTAGCGAGAAATATCTTACTGCAATAGCTACCAACAATCCAAATACTACTACAACTTTAACTGCATATTTTACTGATGGGACTAATTATTATTCAGATTGGTCGAGTGCAATGACTGGTAGTGGCGGTTCAACAATAACTATGCTTGCTAATTATACAGCAACATCCGGTAGTACTATTACTAGTAATGTCAGCTTAAATACATCTACCTATACTTTTGGAGGAAATCAAGCATTTACTATAGCTTCAGGTAAGACTTTTAGTTTAAAGGGTACTGGCACCTTTGATAACCCAATTAACTTTTCAAGCACTACATCTACTTTAGGTTTAATTGGTAGTATTTCATCAACGTTTTTTGGTCCAAATTTCACTACAAGTGGTAGCACTAATAGTAGTACACTTACTATTGGAGATGGCACATCAACGTCATCATTCTCTTTACAAAACGGAGCCACAAGTTTTAGTAAAATATCAACAGTAAATGTAAAATATAGTTCTTCAGTTAATTTAAGTTCAGGAACAGGAACAGCATATCGTTTTAATATATATGATGGTGCATACGTTAATTTAGCAACTACAGCTTCGTATGCTAATATTTTTACTAGTACTACTAATACTAGTGCTTCTACTGCAAATCTACAAATAGGCGATAATGTTAATGCCTATTCAATAACATTAACAGGCGATTTGTCTAATTATTTTGGTGGGGTAACTATTATTAATGGTTCTACACTTACATTAAGTCCAAGCGTTGGCTCAACTCCTGCTTCAAAGTTTACTGTAGGGAATTCTTCTGCCACTTCCATACAGTCATTGAAGACAAATGATGATAATGGTGCAATAACAATAAATAATAACGATGGTACCAATGCTACTAATACAATAGTAATGGATAAATATGGAGTATTGGATTTATCGTCTTTATCAAATGATATAACAATTAGTCATGGTAATATAGTATTGAACAATGCTACTTCCACTTATAATCCTATCATTAAGTTTGGAACCAAAAAACTAGTATTTAACCATGGGGGAATAACAGGAACGGGTGTAAGTGTTTCTAATCTGGATGTATCAGTTGTTCCATTAAATACAATATTTGCCCAAACTACTACTGAGCCACTTTGTACAGGAATAGTTGATGCAACTAAAATGGTTATAAAACAAAATATGGGGACTTACTGGACTTTAACTTTAGTTCCGCCTCCCGTTCAGGTATTAGCCACAGCAGGAACAGCCGGCCCCACCCCATATACTACATTAAAAGATGCCTTCGATGCCATAAATCTGGGCACACACCAGGGTGCGATTACCATAAGGGTGAACGGCAGTACAAGCGAAACTTCTTCAGCTGTGCTGAATGCCAGTGACGGTAGTTCAAGTTACACTTCGGTAAACATTTATCCTACAACCGCCGGATTATCCATCAGCGGGAATGTTACCTATTCCCCGCTCATCGACCTCAACGGGGCGGATAGTGTGACGATAGACGGACGGGTCAATGCCGCGGGCAGCACCGTCAGTCTTGTAATCAGCAATGCAAGCACTTCCTCTTGGTATTCTACATCTACAATCAGGTTCACAAATGATGCAACCTATAACATTATAAAATATTGTAAACTTCAGGGGTCTACAACAGCCGGTGATCACGGAATACTATCCTTTTATAGAGTCGCAATTGCTTCGGGTAACAGTTATAACACAATCGACCACAATGAAATTACCAATGCAGGAGGAAACAGGCCCCGAAATGCACTGTTTTCCTTTGGAAAGAGTGAACTTGTCCCTAACAGTTCAAACATTGTGAGTAACAACAATATTTATGATGTATTAAATCTAAGCCAGAATTATACCAAAGCGATAGCCCTTTACACTTCAGAGGATGCGCATCCAAACAACAGTTATAATACTGGCTGGACGATAAGCGGAAACAGCTTTTATGATACACAAGACTTACCCACCACAAATTTGGATGGAGATGCGAAAGTTATCTTTGTTTGGGCCTCTCAAGGCAGTGGTTTTACAATTTCAAATAATTATATCGGAGGAAACGCCCCACTTTGCAGCGGAACATGGACAAAGACCAATGGAAATATTGCTTTCGTTGCTATTTTTCTCAATGTTAATGAAAATGGAACTGCGAACTATATTCAGGGAAATACCATCAAAAATTTCAATTATGCCAACTCGGGTAATTATGGCTGGAATGGAATTTACTTTAACAGTGGCGCCAATAATGTAACAGACAACTGCATCGGTGCATCTATAGGCACTGGCTCAATTATTTTTACAACGGGCGCATCCGATGGAGGGTTTACGGGAATCTCACAAGGAGTTTATTGTTCCTCAACTTGCAGCAATAATACCATTGGATCCATTACAGTGGCAAACAGCAATCAGGCTTATGCAACAAATTTTACTGGTATTTGGGTTTCGTCCTACTGCGGTTCAGGTACTACCAGCAATAACAAAATAGGTAGTACTACCACTCCAAACAGTATCAATACAACTTCTGCGTCCAGCTCAAACGCTCAGACCTTGGTGGGGATTAAAATTCAGGGCGGTGCTACTCATAACATTGCTGATAACACTGTTGCCAATCTGACCAACGGAACAACAAATGCTTCACCCTCCACGCAGGGTTATATCTATGGGATCTATGCATTTCAGGGAATCAACACTATCACCGGAAACACCGTACACGACCTGACCATCGCGAATGCGGATACCGCAAGAGGCCCTATCAATACATCCGGCAATCCCACCCTTTCACTTTCTGCCGGCGGTATAGTCGCTCCTATTTATAGCAACAGTACCCAGGCCATTTCAGGTAACACTATTTATAATATTTCAAATACAAATAGCTCTTTTGCCGGAACCATTGCAGGTTTATATTATTTTGGGAAGGAATCTTCGAATCCTAATACAATTGCACAGAATTTCATCCATAATTTATCGGTAACCGGTGACAGCAGTATTGCAGCCAATATTTACGGTATTAAAATTGCTTCCGGATCATCGACCTACGCCAACAACATCATCAGTTTGGGCGGAAACACAGCCACAACACTTTATGGGATTTATGTTAACGACATGGGCGTTAACGACCACAACACCAATTTGTTTTTTAATACGGTATATCTGTCAGGAATAACAAGCGGTTCCCAGCCATCGTATGCTTTATACAGCAGTTTCGGTGCGGTGAGTACAAGTACACGCAATTTCAGGAATAATATTTTTTACAACGCCCGCAGAATCGGTTCGACTAAAGCGCCTGGCAATGTTGCTGGCGGGACACATTATGCAGCCTATTTCGCTGCAACTTCAGGACCGTTAACCTGCGATTATAATGATTATTACGTTTCAACTGCCTCGGGCAGTGGCGGCATGCTGGGACACTTTGGCCTCGACGACAAACCGGGAACACCGATTGTAACAGGTTTGACCGGGAATGATGAACATAGTAAAAAAGTTAATCCAGGCTTTGCCCCTGGAGATGGAACAGTTGCTGCGAATTACCTTCCTTCGAATCTCACCCTGCTGGCTGCAACAGGAACAGGAATCACCACGGATTATGGCGATACGGTGACCCGCAGTATAATTGGCCCATCCATAGGCGCCTGGGAATATGCTGTAACTCCGCCACCTGTTATTGTAACAGCCACCGGCGGAACCACCGGCCCAACCGGTTACAATACATTAAGGGAAGCTTTCGATGCCATCAACCTGGGAACCCACCAGGCAGTAATAACGGTTAAAATCAATGCCAGTACCACGGAAACCGCCTCTGCTGTTTTACGTGAAAGCGGTTATGCCACGGTTACACCCCCAGGCTTATCAAGTTACTCTTCAGTGAATGTCTATCCCACGACAACCGGATTATCTGTCAGCGGGAACCTTGCCGCGCCTCTCATTGATCTGAATGGGGCGGATAGTGTAACCATCGACGGCAGGGTGAATGCAACAGGCTCGGCAAAGGACCTTGTGATAACAAACATCAGCACTACCTCCACAGATGGAACTTCAACCATCCGGTTTATCAACGATGCTTCTACCAATAAAGTTAAATATTGCACGATAAAAGGTTCCTCAACCACAAACAGCGCGGAAACTGCCGATAAAGGAGCGATAGTGTTCTTCAGCACAGGAACGGTAACAGGTAACGATGGCAACACCATAGAATACAATAATTTCACAAATGCCGGTAGCAGACCGCGATACACAATTTATTCAGAAGGTACCAATACCCAAGAAAATAGCGTTGATACGATCAGAAATAATAACTTCTATGATTTTTTTAGCCTGCAGTTTAATTCGTTTGGTATTGAGCTATACTTAAACAATACAGCCTGGACCCTATCTGATAACAGTTTTTATGAAATGGTAAGTTTAATACCGGCACAAGACGCCGAGTATTACATGATCGATATTTTAAATTCAGGCGTTGGTTATACTGTATCCAATAACCATATTGGTGGGAGTTCTGCACTTTGCGGAGGCAACGCTTTTACGAAAACAAACGCTTACAACAATGCATTTTATGGTATTCAACTAAATGTCGGTACAGCCACTGCCAGTAATGTACAGGGAAATATCATAAAGAATTTTTCCTGGTTTAACAGGGGCCGTCAATCCATCTATGGCATCAGGGTGAACGGAGGATCGGTAAATATTGGGACAAGTTCTGGAAATCAGATCGGTGAAGCAACCGGAACATCATCCATAACCATGACAAACGGCGATTTCGCTGGAATTTTTTATGGATTATACCTTAACGGAACCGGTTTGATAAGCGCCAGCAATAATACCATTGGCTCCATTACCGTGGCGAATACTGTTGCAGCTAATGCAACAAGCTTTTACGGGATATACAAGTCCAATGTTAACGCAACGCTTAGCCTCAGCAATAATACGGTTACAGGTATCAATGCCAGTTCAAGTTCCACTTCCGTTGGACAAATGGTCTATGGAATTTATCTTCAGGGGGCCGGTACGAATACCATCAATGGAAATACGGTTGCGGATTTAACGAATGCCTCAACATTCTCATGGGCTCAAATAATTGGTATTTACACATCAAGAGGTGCAAATACAGTTACAAATAATAATATACATCATTTAACCATTGCAAATGCAAATACTTCATCAAATAATATGATGAGTGTTGCAGGAATCTACGTTGCCGGAAGTGATGCTGCCCAGACTGTTTCGGGCAATACCGTGCATGATTTGTCCAACTCGCATTCCTCTTTCGCGGGACATCTTGCCGGTTTGTATTTGGCACTGCCAATCACCGCCGTGAATACCATTGCTAAAAATTTCATCTATAATTTATCGGTAAGCGGTGCCAGCAGTATTGCAGCCAATATTTACGGTATTAAAATTGCCAGCGGATTATCCACCTACGCCAACAACATCATCAGCCTTGGCGGAAACACAGCCACAACACTCTATGGAATTTACGAAACAGGCGTTGCCGGCAACAATAACAATTTGTATTTTAATGCGGTATATCTTTACGGAAGTAACTCTTTCAATCCTTCATATGCCTTGTACAGTGCAGTTTCAACAAATTCGCGCGACATCCGCAACAATATATTCAGGAATGCACGAATTTTCAATGATACGAAATCACCATTGTCAACTGTGACAGGGCATTACGCTGCCTTTTTTGCTGCCACAGGTGGAACCCTCACCTGCGATTACAATGATTATTTCGTATCCACACCGGGTGGTATCCTGGGATATTATGTCGGCGACAAAACAGGTGTACCCATTGTAAGCGGCGTTACAGGCAATGATTTACACAGTATGGCTGTTAACCCTGTATTTGCAACCCCCGGAGGCACAACCGCTGTTAGTTACATTCCATCGGAACCAACCTTGGCGGGGATTATCGGCACAGGGATTACCACCGATTATGGTGATACAATAACGAGAAGCTTAACCTATCCTGCCATAGGTGCATGGGAATATGCAGTTACCCCGCCCTGTGCCAACCCAACAAATGGCGGCACATTTTCGGCAAATCAAGCTGGATGCAGCCCATTCGATCCTGCCGAAATTACTGGTACAACACCAACCGGAAATGTAGGCACACTCGAGTATAAATGGGAGGCTTCAACTGACAGCATTTCCTTTACTTCCCTTACCACAGGCACATATACAGCAACTACTTACAACCCGGATGCGCTTACTGTTTCTACCTGGTACAGGCGGCTTGCCCGGGTAGGCTGCATGACCGACTGGACTGGCGCCGCTTCATCAGACACAGTGAAAATGACAGTATATCCTTTGCCAACAGCTAATGCCAGTGTGGCCACCCATATAAGCTGCTTTGGTGGCAATACCGGTTCGGTAAATGTTTCGGTTTCGGGAGGACAAACAGCATATTCGTATGCATGGTCAACCAATCCGGTGCAAACGGCTTCAATAGCTAATACGCTTACCTCAGGCATTTATAGCGTTACGGTTACCGATGTAAATGGGTGCAAGGCCACCTCTTCGGCCTTGGTTACGCAACCCAATGCAGCATTAACGGCCAACTCAGGGGTTATTACGCATGTAAATTGTTACGGCAACAATAATGGTTCTGTTAATGTTTCGGTTTCGGGCGGAACAACCAACTATAGTTACGCTTGGTCAACCAACCCGGCACAAACGGCCGCACTGGCAACAGGGCTTACAACTGGCACTTACACGGTTACGGTAACGGATGGAAACGCTTGTACTGCCACTTCGTCGGCAATAGTTACGCAACCAAACGCGCCATTGACGGCCACGGCTGGGGTTATTACGCAAGTAAACTGTTACGGCAACAATAATGGTTCTGTTAATGTTTCGGTTTCGGGCGGAACTGCCAACTATAGTTACGCATGGTCAACCAATCCATTGCAAACGGCTGCGCAAGCTAATGGGCTTACAATTGGCACTTATTGGGTAACTGTTTCTGATGCAAATGGTTGTAAAGCCACATCTTCGGCCACCATAAACCAGCCAGACGCATTAACGGCAACGGCATCTCTGGTTGCCAACGTAAGTATTTACGAAGGTTCCGATGGCTCTATAACTGTTTCATCAAGTGGCGGAACAACACCATATTCTTACAAATGGTCGTCCACACCGCAACAAACAACACAAACGGCTACAGGATTATCGGCAGGAACCTATTGGGTAACAGTTACCGATTCCCATACCTGCACAGCAACATCAAGTGTTGTGGTAACACAGCCAACGCCACCAACGTTTCAGGCAACTTATGTTCTTGTTACCGCAGTGGGCAGCAGGCAGGCAGCAATTAACTGGACAAAAGGGGATGGAGACGGACGTGCCGTGTTTGTTAAACAGGGCAGCACAGGAATCGCATTGCCCGAAAACAATGTCTCTTACCCAGCCGATACAGTTTTTGGCACCGACGGTTCACAGCTTGGCACTTCTGGATGGTACTGTGTTTACGATGGAATAGGCACACATGTTACCGTTACTGGCTTGAACCCTTCCACCGATTATCAGGTTCATATCTGCGAATACAAATTAGGGTCGAAAACCTATAATACCGGAAGTTTGGCAACAAACCCTGCCAACTATACCACATACTCCACACTTTTGGCGGCTATAACGGTTGTCGAAAATGTTAGCTGCAACGGATTAAGCGATGGTTCGGCCACAGTTTCGGCATCGGGTGGAAACCCAAGTTATTCCTATCTGTGGTCCAGCATCCCGGCACAAACGGCGCAAACCGCCACTGGTTTATCTGCCGGCACTTACACCGTTACCGTTACCGATGGGGTTTCAGCTACCGTAACCTCCAGCATTGCAATTACCCAACCTGATGTGCTTACTGCCTCGGCAAGTGTTTCAAAAACAATAACCTGTCACCAAGGTATGGATGGTTCAATAACAGCAAATGTTGGTGGTGGCACTTTAGCTTATAACTATTCCTGGTCAACTGTTCCCGTACAAAATGCAGCTACCGCAACTGGTTTAAGTGCCGGCGACTATTCGGTTACCGTAACCGATGCAAACGGATGCACTGCAACAGCCTCAGCCACAACTACTCAGCCGGTACAATGGTGGCCGGAATTGACCGGGCAAACACCTGTTTGCCAAAACACGTCCGGGAATATTTATACCACCGATTTGGGCATGACGGATTATACATGGGCAGTTTCCTCCGGAGGCATCATTACATCGGGAGGGACAAGTGCGGATAATACAGTTACCATCTCCTGGATAACTGCCGGCCCACAAACGGTAAGCGTGAATTACAAAACCCCGGCAGGCTGCTTTGCCGTTGAACCAAAAGTGAAAAACGTATATGTAAATGTTGCACCAACGCCAATACTCACAGGCGCTGCCAACGTAACACAAGGGCAGGTAATAACCTACCAAACGGCTTACACCCCTGGCAACGGCTACACCTGGAATG
>CAIRHD010000078.1 GCA_903878265.1 uncultured Bacteroidales bacterium
ATGGTTTGGATTGATCCCGATAAAGAACCTACAAAACATGTAATGGCCGATATTCCGGCTGTAAAAAGCCTTATCGAAAACTGGGGTGGAGGAATGGTATTTCTTTTAGCCGGCAACAAAGTGAGTTCATCGTTTAAACCAGCCAATTTCCCGAACCTTCCAAAGCAAAGCAAATTCGCATTCGATAAGGATTCAAACTTATTGTTGCACATAGATAAGTTGCGCAAAACGAACAGTGGCAGCAATTTTCCGGTAATAGCCATCTCTGATAAAAACGGCAACCTCCTTTACTATTCTGAAGGCTACAAAATTGGGATTGGTGAACAGATTGCCAAAGTTATCGCTATGTTGAAATAAACCAAAATCAAAGAAAACCAGCGCTTTTATCCATTTTCATAACAATACACCCAATGATCAGAAAATCAAAAATCAGCTTTTATATAAAGTCACTTACGTTTCTAATCCTTCTAACTACTTCGACTTCTATTTCAGCAAAGGAAATCATTGTTTCGTCGCCCGATGGAAAAGCGGTAATAAAGCTCGATTATACAAGCAGTCTGATGCTCTCGGTTGATTACAACAAGCAGCAAATCATGGCACCATCGCTGGTTTCGATGAATATCAGCGAATATCCTGAAGCATTTTCAAATCCTGTACGAGGAAAGGTCATAACGCGGAAAATAAACACCTGGATTGTTCCTCCCGTTGCCGAAAAACGCAGTAAAATAAGGGACGAATACAACGAAACCGAAATTTGGTTTAAAGGCAATTATGGCATAAAACTCAGGGCTTATAACGATGGCGTGGCATGGCGGTTGATTACCCGCTTCCATGACTCTATAACAATTAATAATGAAACAGTTAACCTGAATATGGCTGCTGCCGATTCGGTGTATTATGGCGACGAGGACAATTTTGTTTCCCATTCCGAACGCTTTTATACCTGCAGGATGGCCGGATCAATCAAAAGCAACCAAATGGGTATTTTGCCGGCTGTTTTTCGAAAAGTTAATGGCACAATTGCAGCATTTACCGAAAGCGACCTTTTGGATTATCCCGGGCTTTACTTGCTTGGCAACGACAAAGGAGACGGTTCTTTTTTGGGTACTTTCCCAAAAGTTGTTGACCTGATGAAACCCAAAACCGACCGCGATTATGGTATTGTAAGCCGAAAAGATTACATCGCGCGAACGAACGGCACCCGCGAATTCCCATGGCGTGCTTTCGGATTGGCCGAAAACGAAGCGCGGCTTTTGGAAAACGATATTGCATACCGCCTCGGAAGTTCGTGCCGGTTGGCCGAAACATCGTGGATTAAACCGGGCAAGGTAGCCTGGGACTGGTGGAACGACTGGAATATTTCCGGTGTTCCTTTTAAATCAGGAATAAATACGGATACCTATAAATATTACATTGATTTTGCATCGGCAAACAAGCTCGAATATGTGGTTTTCGATGAAGGTTGGTCGAAACCGGAAGACCTTGAAAAGATTAATCCCGACATGGACATGGATGCTTTGTTTGCTTACGCGAAACAAAAAAATGTAGGTATCATCCTTTGGGTTACCGGCAGGGCGTTGGAAGAAAAGTTTGAATCCTCGTTTGCAAAATTCAAAAAATGGGGCTGTGTTGGCCTGAAAGTAGATTTCCTTTGCCGCGACGATCAGGCTATGGTTAATTTTTACGAAAAGGTGGCAAAAACTGCTGCAACCTATCGGATGATAGTAGATTTTCATGGGTCGTATAAACCAACTGGATTAAGCCGCACTTATCCCAATGTACTCACCCGCGAAGGAGTGAAAGGGCTTGAAAATGTTAAATGGTCGAAAGATATTACGCCTGGCCACGACTGTACTTTGCCTTTTACCCGAATGTTTGCCGGAGCCATGGATTATACACCCGGTGCCATGCACAATTCGAACGAAAAATCATTTGCAATTAGCTGGAGTTCACCAATGAGCATGGGAACAAGGTGCCACGAAATGGCAAAATACATTATTTACGAAAGTCCTTTACAAATGCTTTGCGACAACCCGACGAATTACCTGAAAGAACCAGAATGCTTGTCGTTTATAGCCAAAGTGCCTGTAACCTGGGACGAAACCTCCTGTATAAATGCTTCCATTAGCCATTTTGTAACCGTTGCCCGAAAAAAAGGAAGCGATTGGTATTTGGGATCCATGACCGATTTTACCGGACGCAATTTCGATATTCCACTTTCTTTTCTGGATGATGGAAAATATCAGATAAGCATTTTTAAAGATGGAGTAAACGTAGGACGACGTGCGGAAGATTATGCAACCGAAACATTTACAGTTGATAACAAAAGCGTGATAAACATTAAACTGGCCTCGGGTGGTGGGTTTGCCTGTAAGATTGTGAAAAAATAGGGATGTGGGATTGCAGATGTCGGATTGCGGATTGCGGATGTCGGATTTGGGATTGCGGAATACTGGTTTACGACTTCCGGGACATTTGATAGAAGTATTACAATAACAGTATCATTACATTTATGACCAACAACAAACAGTTAATCCTTGGTAGTCTTATTGGCCTGAAAAAGGAATTTGGGGAACAATATATTGCCTTGCATAAACATACTTTTCCGGAGGTATTGAATCGCATACATAAATCAAACATCAGCGATTATTCCATTTTCCTGCATAACGGCATACTTTTCAGCCATATCGTTTATACCGGTAACAACTACGAACAGGATATGCAGGATATGGGCACCGACCAATCAACCCGTGAATGGTGGAAACTTACCGACCAAATGCAATTTCCGCTTGAACCTAGGAAAGGAAACGAATGGTGGGCAGGCTTAAATACCTGGTATTCTTTTGATTCTGCTACAAAACCAGAAACTAAAATTGTTCGCCGTGCATTTACAATCCCAATCGTAAAAGATTTGCCTTTAACCGTTCCAAACGATTACTTTGGCGATATTGATTTTTGGGGAACCACCTATAATTTAAAGTGCCTGAGGGTTTTTCGCGGAGTTGATAATTGCTACGTTTATATCGAAACCCATTCACAATCGGATATTTCTTCCCTTCTCGAGATAATTGCAAGAATACTGAATGAGCAACATGTGCTTACCGAAATGACAGAGGTTTTCCACACAGAGAATAAAGAAAAGGTTCTTCCAAAAACCACGAAAAAAGTTTTTGTAACCGGGTGTTTCGACTTGTTGCACAGCGGGCACATTGCATTTTTGCAGGAAGCGGCAACTTATGGCGACTTGTATGTTAGCATAGGTGCCGACGCAAATGTTTACAACCTGAAAGGGCGTTATCCGGTAAATACACAGTCGGAACGAAAATATATGATTGATGCTTTGGCCTGTGTTAAAAAATGTATGATAAACTCAGGCTGGGGATACATTGACTTTGAACAGGAATTGGAAATGGTTAAACCAGATGTTTTCGTAGTAAACGAAGATGGGCATACCCCAGCTAAACAGGCTCTTTGTCTGGAATTAGGCATTGATTACCATATACTTAAACGTATCCCACATGCTGATTTGCCTATACGTTCCACTACATCCTTACGTACCGAATGTACCATCCCTTTCCGGATTGACCTGGCAGGTGGCTGGCTCGACCAACCGTATGTTTCGAAATTTCATCAAGGTTCTGTATTGACGATAAGCATTGAACCAACTATAGAATTCAATGATCG
>CAIRHD010000079.1 GCA_903878265.1 uncultured Bacteroidales bacterium
ACGCAACCAGGCTTCGGCAAAACAGGTGCCGGCTGTAAAGTTGCCATTAACACAGGCAACACTAAAAATAAATGGCCAAAAATGGTTGTTTGTAAGTGTGTTTACATTGGAATTCGAAAAACCGGTTGTGCCCCAGGAGTTATCGCTTCCGTGGCCTACATAATTCACTATCGAACGCCCTGCATTCAGCTCGGTTGAAACCATGGCAGGCGTTGGGTTGCCCGATTGGTCTTCGCCACCCTGGTTGCCATCATATAATTCAGCTACCGACGAATAGGTAAATCCCATCAAATCGGTGCGTATGTTGCGCATGTGTTCGTAATCGTATTCGCCATCATCGCCGGGTCCCTGGTCGGAGCCAATCCCAACCCCTTTATCGAACCAATTGGTAGTGGTAAGAGGTTGTTTTTCGTATTCTAGCGTGCGCTGCACCATAGTGTTTACATGTTCCACATTTTCGGCCGAAAAGCGCCCGACAAAAATATCAGGGTAATGGTCGTTGCCAAGCAAATAACCATAGGCATTGTCCGAAGGACCGCCCAAACTTCCGGTAGTATTGGTGGGCACTTGCGGTGCATCGCCAACAAGCAAAAGAAAAGTTAGTCCATTCGTGCTAAAATAATTGCTCACATATGACTTTATAGCTGCCGAATTTGCGCCAACTGTGGCAACATCTACTATTTCGGTGCGTATCCCCATGCTGTTTTTCCAATCCACAAAAGGCTGCATGGCTTGTATGTAGCTGGCATGGCTGATGATAAGCATACGGCCATAATCGCTAAGCGGCGTGTAGTCTGGCAAACTGGTGTTCAAAAATACGTGGCTGTACGCCTGGCTGAAATCCTGGTCAATGTTTTCAGGCAGTGTATTGCGGCTGAAAATATTATAGCCGTTGTTATTTACCTTTTTCAGTTTAACGGTAATATCGGTATAAACACGCAACACTTTGGTAACCGGATTGTATTGAAACGAATAGGCAATCACGGTTTGGCCGCGGTAATCGCGCAGTATAAACGGATCGCGCACCCCAGCCTCGTTGCCGGGATAAAACTTGTTTTCGCTATAAGCCCGCCCATATTCATACGGAACGGTATTGGGGTTTATGTCGCGGGTGAGGTTGCCTTTGGAAGGGGCAATGTCCATATTGGCAAATTCAACAAAGTCAGAAGAAAGCACTTCCACATCCATCATCGCCAAATCCGGTATAATTACCGAGGTGGTCATTTTGGGCAAATCAGGTGCGCCTTTTTCCAACATAGGGCTGCCTTCGCCTACTGAAATGGTAACAGCATTCCCAAGCGGGGTTTTTACTTCGTTTACAAAAAAACCTTCGAGTTTAAAATGGATTACCGAAGTGGAAATATCCGACGAAACCAATGTTGCCGATGCATCTACAGCTTGTTGCGAGCGGATAGGTTTCCATTCGCCTGCAAGGGATGCCAGGCAAATCAGGATAAAAAAAGCGAAAAGGGTTTGTTTCATTTTAGTGTAGGGTATTATTTCGTTCTGATTACTTTAATGTATTTAGTTTCTTCGGCACTTGTGATTTTTAAGTAATAAACCCCTTCGGCAAGTTGGCTGCCATCAATAACCACCTGGTTCAACCCTGTGCTTTTGCAGTTTGCATTAACTACGCTTACCACGCTACCTATGGAATTGCAAATCTCAATCTTTATCTCACCTGCAACTTTTACTGTATAATTGATATACAGCTTGTCCTTAAATGGATTAGGGTACACGCTAAGTCCGTTTTCAATCCCCGGTTTTGTTCCAGTAAAGCCAAAAACTACGCTGTTCGAAGCTGCCGATTCGCAACCTGCGGCACTGCTGGCAACCACATAATACGTTTCGGTATGTGCTGGGTAATAGCTTTGTGATGTTGCGCCAACAATTATCCCTTGGCTGTTGTACCATTGGTTGCCTGTTATGGCTGTGCTAACCAAATGGTCGCCCGAAACGCTTACCACAGGTGTGGCAGGTATTTGTTCAATGTTAACGGTAGCGCTTCCGCTAATCGAGTTAAAAGCACTCATTACCTGTACCGTGTAGGTTGTGGTTTCGGTTGGTGTAGCAATTGGGTCAAAAATACCCGCATTGTTAAGCGAAGTGGCAGGTGACCAGTTATATGTGTAAACGCCTGTGCCGCCTGTTGCAAACACATAAAGTTGCGAAGGGTTCCCGGTACAGATGCTTGAAGGAGAAGCCATTGTGTTTATGGCCAGAGGCCCGGCAAGGCTTTGGCTGAACGGAGGAAATTTAATATTGTCAATCCATGCGGCATCTTGTCCGGCAAGGGTAGCTTCATCTTTTTCGTAAGCCCAGCTAAAACGGTGGTTCCCGGCTGTGATGGGGAAACTCACTTTTGCCCACTCTTTGTTGCCGCTCCAACTGCCCAATTCGGTGCCATCCACATAAAACTTAAGGAAATCGTAGCCGCTTTCGCTCGAAACTTTGCGGTAAAACGAAATGGTGTCGTTCGAAAGAACCTGTCCGTCAATATATATTTCACTTTGCTGTGCATTGTTTATATTACCTGAAACGGCACCAAATGCACCCTCGTACTTTGTTGAAGGACTTATTTTCCATGGTTTGGCACCTTTCATGCGCCAACTG
>CAIRHD010000080.1 GCA_903878265.1 uncultured Bacteroidales bacterium
ACAAACAGCCGATATAGATGCTGCCGCCACCAGTACCTGGGATGGAGGTAAAGGATTTAAATCTATAGGATTAGCTTACGGGATTGGTCCAGCTTTCGGCGGAACCTATGATGGAAAAGGGTATGCAATTTCAAACCTTTATATCAACAGGCCTACATTAGTCGGAGTGGGTCTGTTTGGTTATTCGGAAGGCGAACTCTTTAACATCAGGATCATCGATGCCACTGTAATCGGGCATGACCATGTGGGTGTTCTTGCCGGGTTGGGTTATTACATTAAAAACTGCTCTGCTACGGGTCATGCTACTGCCTCGCATGGTTATGTTGGCGGTTTAGTTGGCAGTTTGGATGGGAATTACATGAAATTCTGTTCGGCCAATGTACATGTAACTAATACAAATACAAGCGGCCAATATATTGGTGGTTTAATTGGCCGCGGTTACAACAACATGCCTCTTATCAAAAATTGTTATGCCCAGGGTGAAGTATCGGGTGTAGGGGCTAAAGCCGGAGGCCTGATTGGAGAGCTAATCAGTGGTTGCAGTGTGTATAATTCTTACTCAACAGGGGCTGTTACCTTGATAGGTGCCGAGGTTGGTGGTATGATTGGGAACTTTAATGACACGGGTAATGGGGGTACATTTCCGCCAATTGTAAGCAGTTGTTTTTGGGATATGCAAACATCGGGAAAATCGACAAGTGCCGGTGCCGAAACAGGCAAAACCACAGCAGAGATGCAAACCCAAACCACATTTACCGCTGCCGGATGGAATTTCGATTTATTCTGGTCTATCACCGGAAGTAATTATCCGCTTCTTGATTTGCGTCCGCCAACCTATAGTGGCGGCTCAGGTTTGTTGGCCGATCCATTTCAAATAGCCACTTTAAACAATTTGGCTCAATTGAGCCTTTGGTCCGGGCATTGGGATAAGTACTTTATCCAAACTGCCCATATTGATGCAAGTCCAACAGCGCCCCCCACCCAAAGTATCACATTAAATCCCATTGGCGGTGAGGATAATATAAACTTCTCTGGAACGTATGATGGAAATAATTTTACGATCGATCAGTTATATCAGAATCGGGCTGATGGAAAGCCTTTAGGTTTATTCGGCATAACAGATGGTGGCACGTTGAAAAATATCCATTTAACAAATGTTCAGATAATAGGTTCTTTATTTGTTGGTGGTCTGATAGGAATGGCCAGTTTGTCCCACTTTAGCAATTGCCATGTTACAGGTGCAGTAAATGCAGTTTTATTTGCAGGTGGATTTGTTGGTTATTCAAGTAACACTACTTTTACAAAGTGTAGAGCCAATGCAGCGGTAACAGGTCTTGACATGTATGGCCCTGAAATGATGACCCATTTAGGAGGCTTTGCAGGCATTGTGAATTTTACCAGCAGTTTTACCAATTGCTATGCAAGGGGGGCGGTAAGCGGCTACCAGGTAGGTGGTTTTATCGGTGGAGTTGATGAAAATTCGGCTACAGCATTTGGTGGTGCGGCTATTGACCCGACCATGGGTTTTACGCTCACCAATTGTTATGCAGCCAACACGCTTACAGGTACATTGGTCAATGGTGGCTTGTACGGGCAAAGCACTTATACCGGTTCGGCAATCACGATAACCAACTCATTCTGGGACAAGGACCTTGCTGGCACTACTGATGGATTTGTTGGAGGCATAGGCAAAACCACGGCAGAGATGAAAAATATAAGTACCTTTACGGATGCAGGATGGGATTTTACAACAACACCAATTTGGAATATAAATGCCTTACATAATGATGGATATCCATATTTGGCATTTGAACCTTACCCATCAACCTGGGATGGTTCCGAAAGCACCGCATGGAATACCCCCGCCAACTGGAGCAGCTATGTAGTGCCAACACCTACAGATAATGTATTGGTCCCCAATGTGGGCAACGCCCCGGTAATTGCCCTTGGCGTGGGTGCTTCGTGCAACAACCTTACAGTTAACGGCGATGCCAGCCTTACCGTCCAATCCGGCGGCTCGCTTATAACAAAAGGCACTGTAAGTGGTAATGTTACCATACAGCGAGAAATTACAGGTAGCAGCACGCTTACCGCGAATAAATACCACCTGGTTTCGGTTCCTTTGGCAACAAGCAACAATTCGCTTTCCGGACTTTTTTCGGGTTCGTACCTTTACGGGTATTCGCCCGTTTCAAACACATGGTCGGGAATGGGAACAAGCACCATTACCTCACTTGACGAAACCGTGGGATATATGGCATATTACCCCAACGCCAGTACTACTTATAGCTTTACAGGCGCTCCGAATACAGGCACGTTCACACCTTCGGTTACTTATCCCGGAAATACTGTAGAAGTAGGGAATTATGCCCTCGTGCCAAACCCATATCCATCCAACATTGACTGGAATGCTGCAACCGGCTGGACAAAAACTAACATCGGAACATCCATCTGGGTTTATAACAACGGCAATTATGGTGTTTGGGACGGAACTAATGCAACCAATGGCGGTTCACGATATATCTCAGTTGGTCAGGCATTTTTTGTACAAACAACCGCTTCGGTGCCTTCGCTCATTATGGATAATAACGTGCGTACCCATGCTGCCGCCACTTTCCTGAAAAACAGCAGCAACATAGCGAATCAGTTGCGTGTAAAAGCTGATGCCAACACTATGGCCGATGAACTTTTGGTTGGATTTGGCGAAAATACAAGTAATGATTATGATGCCAACGAAGATGCCTTAAAATTGCAAGGTGCTGCCGACGCACCACAACTATATACCCTGGCCGGCGATACCAAACTCAGCATCAATAATCTAACAGTCCTAAACAATAGTGCGCTAGTGCCCATGAACTTTGAAACCGGATTTGAAGGGAATGTTACGCTCACCTTCAGTCAATTGGAGAGTTTCCCGGCCAATCTTTCTATCAGGCTATTGGATAAGCTCACATCACAGTTTATTGACCTACGCAAACAGCAAACCTACACTTTTGCACATCTGCAATCAAATTCAAGCAAACGTTTCGAATTGCTTTTCGGCAGTGCCACAGGTATTGACGAACCACAAACAACTGATGGCAACATCTGGATTTCCAATAAAACGGTGAATATCAGCAGCCCAACATCGGTAGGCGAAAAAGCGATAATCGAAATAATCAACACTGCCGGACAAATGGTTTTCAGCAAGCAAATCACGCTATCACAACTCACCCAAGTGCCAACCAACCTAAGCGGTTTTGCTGTTGTAAGGGTAAGCACCGATAAAAATGTGTGGGTAGCTAAAGGAATATTTTAAGAGAAAAGGGAAAAGAGAAGAGTGAAAACGTAAAAGGAAGTTCTTAGTTAAACTTTGCTTTACATCTCAACCCCTCAACAACTCAACGCCTCAACAACTCAACGCCTAAACAACTAAACTAAAACAAAAAACAAGTATGAAAAAAATAATCATCCTCCTCGCATTTTTAACCCTCGGAAGTTTAACCATTTTAGCCCAGGCACCACCACCAAC
>CAIRHD010000081.1 GCA_903878265.1 uncultured Bacteroidales bacterium
GACGATTATTGCATCAGCCTTATGTCGAAGAAACTGGGAAATGCCGATGTTGCAAACCGATATGCAAAACGGGCTGAAGCATTTAACCTCATATTCGATAATAGCACTGGTTTTATGCGCGCAAAGCGTAGCGATGGAAGTTTTCAATTGCCTTTTGATCCGTTGAGCACCGAAAAACAGGGATTTATTGAAGGAAATGCCTGGAATTATTCGCTTTATGTTCCCCACGACCCAATGAAACTTATTGCTTTGAATGGCGGGAACAAAAAGTTTATTTCGCACCTCGATTCGCTTTTTAATGTTAAGCTCGATGAAAAGCATTTTGGCGAATCGGAAGATATAAGTGCAGCCGGAATTATAGGAAATTATGTTCATGGCAACGAACCCAGCCATCATGTACCTTACTTATATGTTTTTGCCGGTGCAGCTTACAAAACGCAGGAACGCATCCACCAGATTGTGAATACATTATGTAGAAATGCCACCGATGGACTTTGTGGAAACGACGATTGTGGCCAAATGTCGGCCTGGTATATTTTCAGTTCTCTTGGTTTTTATCCTGTTTGCCCCGGAAGCAATGAGTATGTTATAGGTTCGCCATCGGTTGATATGGCAACTCTGAACTTTGAAAACGGAAAACAATTTGTAATTTCAGCAAAAAACCTGAGCGATAAAAACATCTATATCCAGCAAATAAAACTGAACGGAACTGTTTACAACAAATACATAATCAACCACCAGGATATAATAAATGGAGGGAGTTTGGAGTTTGTTATGGGCGCAAAGCCCAAGAAATAGCAATTTTTTAGTGCCAATTACTTTTTTTGCGGTTTGGAATCCTGATTACTTTAAACCATAAACTGACTTCCAGGTCTTATCTGCCAAAAAGGTAAAAATTGATTTCGTTGAGGTAAGCCTTGAAATGTTGCTTTTTACCAACAAAATCGCAATGAAATAATTTACAGCGATATAAAATTACAACTGATTCAATCTTAAATAAATCCTAAACTGGAAAACAAGGCTAAACATAGTATTCAAACACTTGATAAGGGAAGTTTCGAGATGCTCTTTAAGGCGCATTTTGCGGGTTTGTGTTATTTTGCGCAGAAATATGTTAAAGATTTTGAAGCCGCAAAAGAAATTGTTCAGGATGCTTTTCTCAACCTTTGGGAAAAACGTGATAGCATTGATATGGATCGTCCGGTAAAGTCGTACCTCACCATGATTATCCACAACAAATGCACCAACTACCTTCGCGATAACCGCAAATTCGACAGTTATATTCTGCATGTCGAAAACCTGCTCGATATACCTGAATATGAGGATGCAGATACCTTTGTAGAAAAAGAGTTGGAAGCAAAAATTGAAATTGCAATTAATGAACTGCCTGAAAAATGCCGGGAAGTATTTGTATTGAACCGCTACAAAAACCTTAAATATCAGGAAATTGCCGACAGATTGCAGGTTTCGGTGAAAACAGTGGAAGCTCAGATGTCGAAAGCTTTGCAACACATGCGCATCCGGTTGGCTGAATATGTTACAGTGTTATTGCTGATTGTTTTAAGTTTTTTAGGCAAATGAAATTACCGACTTCCAGTTCCTTACTTCCATCTAAAAATAAATCTCATTTCCGCATCAGGGTAAAACAGGTTTGAAGTGTATTATTAACAGAAACGCACATGGACGAAAAAACTACATATTATACCGACCTCATAACGAGGTACTTCTCCGGTGAAATCCAAGGAGATGAGTTGCGTTTGCTTTCAGACTGGCTGAAACAAGACCCGAAAAATGAGGAAGCTTTCAAACAATACCAGAAAACTTGGCAACTTGTTGAAAAACAACATATTCATTCGTCGGTAAATGTAAATCAGGATTGGGAATCCATGCAAACTAAAATGGCAGCTTCGGGTTCTGTTGATGAAGATAAAGTAAAAGTTGTTTCCATTATTCCTGACAGGTCAAAAAGCACTCGCTTATTCGGTCAGATATGGAAAGTAGCGGCTTCAATAACTATTCTTTTGGTTTCATCCTTCCTGCTTTATTTTTATTTTTCGAAACCTGCAAATATTGTTGTAACAGCCGAAGCCACTACTATTGAGCAAACCTTGCCTGATGGTTCAGTAGTTTCGTTACACGCTGGCTCGCAGATTATTTACCCTAAAAAGTTCGCTTCCAACCATCGGAATGTGGAATTGAAAGGGGAAGCATATTTTAAAGTTGCCCACGATAAAACCAAGCCTTTTGTTGTAGCTTCTGGCGATGCAAGGGTCGAAGTGCTTGGCACCCAATTTAATGTAAACACACATTCGGCAGATGGTGCTATAGAAGTGGTGCTTACAACCGGCAAAGTTTCGGTTTATTATAAAGCAAAACCAAAAGAAAACGTACTCCTTATGCCTGGCGAAAAAGCTGAATTGAATGTTGAACAAAAACAAATCCGTAAATCGGCTAATACCGACCCCAATTACATGGCCTGGAAAACCCATATCCTTACATTCGATAACGAAAACCTGGAGCAGGTCATCGCCACACTGCAAAATGTTTACCAAACCCCTATTTTGCTTTCCGATAATCAATTGGCGGGATGCCGTGTTACAGCATCGTTTAACAACCAAACACTTGAATCGGTTTTGGAAGTGCTGAAACAAACACTCGATTTGCAAATAAGCCAAAAAGGGAATGTAAAGGAAGTTGCAGGCAAAGGCTGCAAATAGCATTAAAAGCTTTGATTTTTACAATTTTATACAATCCAGATAATGGGAATTCCTACCAACAAAAATGTAATCAGGGTGAAAGCCTATTTTTTGCGCAAAATGCTGAGGCTCGTTGGACTTATTTTTGGTTTTGGCAGCATTTCCTTCCTTACCATGTGCGCCAAATATGGCGATATTTACGACAGTTCGGGAAGGATTTCCGGAAAAGTAACTTCCTCCAAAACCGGGGAAGCAATTAAAAACATTGAAATTACCCTGAAAGAGAAACAAATTGTAACAAAAACGGACCAAGATGGGAATTTCGCTATCAGCCAGGTTTACCCTATGCTATATACTGTTGAGGCTCAGGATATTGATAGTGTCCTAAATGGTGAATATCAAACATCTGCAAAAACAATCCATTTGATTGCCAGCGAGGACAAGAATTGTGATTTTTCGTTAGACCCAAAATAATGCAGACAAAAATAAATTTGCAAAAAAAACTGGGTTTAAAACTTTTCAGGCATTATAAGGTCACCCAAACCCAATTACACGATTTAAAATACCTGTTCTGGGAATGTACCCTAAACTGCAATTTCAGCTGTTTGCATTGCGGTAGCAGTTGCGGTACAAGCCAATCCAATGATCTGCCTTATCAATTGATAATTAATGAGTTGATATTGATAAAGGAAAGGCTTGGCAAAAATCTTCCACATATTGTGGTTACAGGTGGCGAGCCTTTGATGCGGAAAGATATTGAACTTTTTGGTGCCGAAATTTCAAAGTTGGGGTTTACCTGGGGCATGGTTACCAATGGTTCGTTGTTAAGCCAGGAGCGGTTTGCCGCTTTGGCGGAAAGTGGCTTAACAGCAATGACAATAAGTTTGGATGGTCTGAAAGAAAGCCATAATTGGCTAAGAAATAATGTTTTAAGTTTCGATAAAACCATCTCAGCCATTAAGACGGTTTTGGAAAACAATAGCATAAATTTCGATGTCGCCACCTGTATAACGCTTAAAAACATAAATGAACTTGAAGCCATCCACGAACTGCTCCTGAGCCTCGGCGTAAAAAACTGGCGGATTTTCACAATTGACCCGATTGGCAGGGCGATAGCGAATAAAGAACTTAATATCAATGGCGAAATGTTGGTCCGGACTTTGGAGTTTATTAAAATGGCAAAAAAACGAAAACAAATAAGTATAAACTATGGCTGCGATGGTTTTCTGGGGAATTACGAAGGAGAAGTAAGGGATGAGTTTTACTTTTGCAAAGCAGGGATAAATATTGCTTCCATTTTGCATGATGGATCAGTAGGTGCATGCCCGAACATAAATAGTCAATTGGTTCAGGGCAATATATTGAACGACAGTTTGATAAATATCTGGAACAAGAATTTTCAAGTTTTCAGGAACCGGGATTGGACAAAAACCGGGCAATGTACAGCTTGCGAAAATTACAAGTATTGCCAGGGAAATGGCATTTGCCTCCGCGATCTGGAAAACAACAAAGTGATGAAATGCCATAGCAAAATGATTGGCTGAGCACATAAAATCAAAAACGATCACTCTACACAAGAGTAATAAGTGATTGATTATCAAATATTATGAATCTGTAAAAACCTCAAATTATATGTCAAAGAACTGGAAAAGGAACCTGATTGGCGGATTGAGCTTTACATCCATGCTTTTTATCTTTCAGGCATGTTATGGAACCCCACACGATGTTGGATACGATGTTTTGGTCGAAGGTACTGTGAAATCGAAAACCACAGGTCAGCCTATCAAAGGCATAAAAGTTGCGCCTTACAACGATATACAACAGGTTTTTACTGATGAATATGGAAATTTTTCTTTCTATATTTTAGCCGACTATAGTATTGGTTTGCGTTTTGAAGATGTGGATTCCACTCTAAATGGCGGCTTTGCCAGCAAGGATACTGTGCTCACAAATTTAACAAGCCAGATGTTTGTAAATATTGCTTTGGATTCTAAATGATTCGACTTATAAACGGAGCTCTTTTCCGTAAATTCAAGCAAATTGAAACAGAAGTTCATGAATTGAATTACCTGTTTTGGGAATGCACCACAAGGTGCAACCTCAATTGCCTGCACTGCGGCAGCGATTGTGCAAAGGACAGCAAATTTCAGGATATGCCCCTGGCGGATTTTTTGGCCGCCCTGGATACTATCGAATCAAAACCTGCGCATTTTACAGTAGTATTAACTGGTGGTGAACCGCTTTTACGAAAAGATATTGAAACCTGTGGACGTGAAATCCGCAAACGGGGAATGCGGTGGAGCATGGTTTCCAATGGATTGTTGTACGATAAGGAAATGCATAATAAATTGCTCAATGCAGGAATGGGTGCGCTTACCTTCAGCCTGGATGGCTTGCAACAAAACCATAACTGGCTGAGAAATAATAAAAACAGTTTTGCAAAAGTTGATCTGGCAATTGATTTGGCAGTAGGCTCGCCAAGGCTGAACTTTGATGTTGTTACCTGCGTTAACAAAAGGAATGTCACCGAACTACCTGATATTTATACGTATCTACTGAACAAAGGTGTAAAAGCCTGGCGTTTGTTTACTATTGTGCCTATTGGCCGCGCAACAGAAAATGAGGACTTGTTCCTTACTGATCAGCAGTTTAAAGAAACCCTTGATTTTATCGCCAACATGCGTAAATTGAACCAATTGGATGTGAAATTTAGTTGCGAAGGTTTCGTTGGCAAATACGAATCGAAAGTAAGGGACAGCGGATTTTTTTGCAGGGCCGGGATAAATATTGGTTCTATATTGATTGATGGCTCTATTTCGGCTTGCCCGAATATTGATAGATCATTTGCACAAGGGAGCATTTACAAGGATAATTTTTACCAAATTTGGCAAACCAAATTCGAAGCCTTCCGTAACAGGGAATGGACAAAAACCGGTGAGTGCAAAAACTGCGGTGATTACAAGGATTGCCAGGGAAATGGGATGCACTATTGGCATGGGAATAAAGAAAATGTGTTGACCTGCCATAATCATAAACTGAAAAATGCACTGTTGGAATAAAAGAAAACAGATTTGAACACACGAAAAACGAGATTCAGGATATTTTCAATTTTACTGCTAGTTTTAGCGGCGCAGACTGTTTTTGCCCAAAATCTGGATAAAAAAATTACTATCGAAGCTCATAACCTGCCACTTAACGAAGTGATAAAGCAAATTAGCGAAAAAGGAGGCATCCTGTTTTCGTATAACCCACAAACTATTCCTGCGGATAAAAAAATCACATTCACTGCCCGGAATATGCCTGTTTCAAAAATATTCGATAAGGTATTTACAGCCAATGGCATTGAGTATGTTATTTCTGAAAAGCAGGTTATTTTAAAGTTGGCAAAAAAGGAAACAGTTAGCGATAAGGAAATTGTAGTTTCGCAAGTGCGTAAATTTACCATCAGCGGTTATATTAAGGATAAAGCAACAGGCGAGGTTATCATTGGTGCTTATGTTTATGATCTGGCCTCTATGCAGGGCACTACAACCAATTCGTATGGCTTTTATTCGCTCTCGTTGCCGGAAGGAAAATACCAGATCACAAATTCGGTAATCGGCTACACTACTTTCACCCAAAAACTTTCACTTACCAAAAATATTGAGGCAACCATAGAACTTGAGGTTTCGCCCATTGCCATGAAAGCAGTTGAAATTGTTGCCAATCCCGAAGATGTGGTTGCTTCCCTGAACCAAACCGGAACGGTGCGGCTTTCGTCGGCTACCTTAAAACAAATACCGGGTTTTGCCGGAAACCTGGATGTGCTCAAATCGCTTCAAAACGTTCCGGGGATTGTAACTTTTGGCGATGGTTCATCCTTTTACTATGTGCGTGGCGGCAACAGCGACCAGAACCTTTTGCTTATAGATGAAGCGCCCATTTATAATCCATCCCATCTTTTTGGATTTTTTTCGGCACTGGCGCCCGATGCCATTAAGGATGTAAAAGTGTACAAAGGTGATTTCCCGGCAAATTATGGTGGAAGGCTTTCGTCGGTGGTTGATGTAAGGGCAAGGGAAGGCAACCTGAAACGTTTTGGTTTTGCTGGGAATATTGGGCCTTATACTTCCGATTTTACCCTAGAAGGGCCAATTGCTAAAGAAAAATGTTCGTTCCTGGTTTCGGGACGCAAATCGAATTTAAACTGGTTGCAATTGTTTGAAGATGAACAACGCACTTACAATTTCAATTTTTACGATTTCAATGCCAAGTTTAATGTGCGATTGAATAAAAATAACCGGATTTTCCTCACCACCTTTACAGGGCGGGATGTTTTTGAGCGCATCAACAAGCAAACCCCAAATACTTTTGGCATAAACTGGAAAAATGTGGCCGGTGTGCTGCGTTGGAACCATTTGTTCAATAGCCGACTGTTTTCGAACACTACAGCATATATTAGCAGGTATCATTACAACCTCGATATTTCGAAAGAAAAACAGGAATACTGGACTTCGTCCATCACCAACGCTACGCTAAAAACCGATTTCTCCTATTTTATTAACCCACAGAACACGGTAAAAGCTGGTTTTGAACTAAACGCCCACCAAAGCAACCCGGGAAAAATGTATTCTGGTGGAGAGCAAATCCAGTCAGGAATGGCCGAATACCAATCCACCGAATTTGGCATATATGCCAGCAACGAACAACAAATCGGTAAAAAGTTTTTCGCTCGTTATGGCCTGCGCCTCAACCGCTGGAACGATTTGGGGCCAACCTCGGTCTATTTTTTCGATGCCAACCACAAAGTAATTGATACTGTAAATGTGGGCAGCAAGACTATTTATACCAGTTTCCTCAACCTTGAGCCCCGCATCAACCTGAAATATGCCCTTGGTGAAAATGCAAATGTTTATTTCAATTACAACCATACGGTTCAGCATCTGCAAGTGTTATCAAATTCTACAAGCCCGTTTACCTCGCTGGAAGTTTGGGTTCCGAGCGGGCCAAACATTAAGCCACAGCAGGCGGATCAATTCTCGCTAGGGTATTTCAGCAAGCTTAATCACGCACAATTCGATTTTTCCACCGAAGTGTACTACAAACGGCTTTACAACCAGATTGACTATAAGGATCATGCCAATATGCTTATCAACCCATTGATTGAGGGCGAACTGCGTTTTGGCGACGGCTATGCTTATGGCTTTGAAACTTTGTTGCGCAAAACCAAAGGCGAATTTACCGGATGGATAAGCTATGCGTTTTCGAGGGCCACAAAACAAATTGCCGAAGTGAACAGCGGTAAAACCTTTGCTGCGGCATACGACAGGCCGCATAATATTTCAGTTACCCTGGCTTATGCTTCGGGCATTCACTGGAGTTTTTCGTCGCATTGGATTTATCTTACCGGGGCACCATTTACTTCACCAACAGGTTTTTACTATTCCAATGGCTATTCCGTTCCCATTTATGGTGAGAAGCACAACGACAGGTATCCCGACTATCACAGGATGGATTTGTCCATATCGTACAAGCTCAATAAACCTGAAAAAAAGTTCCAGCACTCCCTCGTCCTTACCATTTACAATGTGTATGGCAGGCACAACCCTTTTTCGGTAAGCTTTAACAAAATAATGGACGATAATGGAAATATTGTTGTCCCTTCAAACCTTGAAGGTGGCGTTGAGTTGATCCCAACTTCAATTTCGGTTGCCGGCGCGATACCATCCTTAAACTATACATTCCGATTCTGATGAAGAGATCTATAATCTTAGGGCTGATGTTGCTTTTGCTTGCTTCCTGCGAGGAGCAAATATCATGGGATTTGAAACCCGGAAATACGGCATCGGTTTTTGTGGATGGGATAATAACCGATGAACTAAAATCCCAAACCATTACCATAGCAAAACCTGTTACAAATATTAATCTCACGGCTGAACCTGTGAGCGGGGCAACCGTTTTGGTTTCGACGGATGAGCTTGTTTACACTTTTCGCGAAAGCCCGACAACGCCCGGCACTTACATTTCGGATATCCCTTTTGCAGGGATTGCGGGCAAAACCTATTCGTTATTGATTACTGACAAAAACAGAACCTACTCAGCGAAATCACTTTTAGCCACAGCCAAAACCTTCAATTTTTTAAAATACGAACTCAATTCCGATGACGGGAAATACCGTATTACCAGCGTGGCTAAAAGCTATGATCCTATTAATCCGGCGATGTACGAAATACAACTCGACTGGTCAACCGCGCCGGGTTACGAAAATGCACATCCCGATTCGTGCAAAGCCAAACTCTATTATTACACCCTGCCAACTATAGATGTAAGCGAGGTTTTTGCGCCTGGCCTTGAGAAAGTCAAATTCCCGAAAGGCACAATAATTACCGAAAGGCGATATTCATTAACCAACGAACATGCAGCATTTGTGCGTACCCTTTTGCTCGAAACTACCTGGCAAGGGGGCTTTTTTAACACCGCTACAGCGAATGTGCCAACTAACCTTAGCGAAGGTGGAGTAGGTTTTTTCGGGGCTTGTGGGCTTGTAGAAATGGTTGAAAATGTAAAATAGGAAAACCGATAAGCATTCATATACTGATAGATGCAAAATAATTGAAAAATATTTCAAAAACGCATCAGGGTATACTTCGAGTTGTGTGTATTATAATTGTAAGCAATCAATCATCCAAAATTTATAAACCAAACACTCAAAAAAATGAAAACAAAAAACCTTATCCATGTGGCAATGATACTTGTTGCCGTTGCAGCCCTTACACTCACATCCTGCAAGAAGGAAGATATTAACGATGGCAAGGCAAACCCTGCTTCGATGGAGCAATTATCGGCTGACGAAAACAATGTGGAAAACATTATGAACGATGCTGAAAACGACGTGAGTTCGGTAATGTCGAACAATGGCAACTACAAATCAACCGAGTTCCTGCCTTGCAATGCCACACTCGACAGCCTTGCAGTAGCAAACGATACGGTAACCATGTACATCACATACAATGGACTTACTTGCAATGGTAACCGCAACCGGACCGGAAAAATTGAAATAAAAAAGAAGGTTGGCACACATTGGGAACAAGCTGGTGCAACCATTATATACAAATACATCAACTTTTCGGTAACCCGCGTAGCTACTGGTAAATCAGTTACGCTAAACGGAACCAAGACTTTTGTGAACGTAAACGGCGGCCACCGCTGGCAGGTTGGTACATTGATCAGTTCGTATGTGCAACGTGCAAGTGGTAGCATGACTGCCAGTTTCGACAACGGAACTAGCCGCACATGGAATGTTGCCCGCCAACTTACTTACACAGGAACTCCCGGACAGTTTGTACTCACTGTTGACGGGTTTGGATCAGCAGGCGAATTCGAAAACTTAGTTGTGTGGGGAACCAACAGGCAAGGTGAAGAGTTCTTTACCCAGATCACACAATCGGTTGTACACAAACAAGCTTGCGACTGGAACCCGGTTTCGGGGATAAAAATACACCAGATACCTGCCGACAACAAGAGCGCAACCATCACTTTCGGCTTCGACAGCAACAACCAACCTATTGTTGGCGACGATTGCCCAACCCGCTACCGTGTTGACTGGCAGAAGAACAACCAATCAGGGACGATGTTTATGCCACTGTAATCGTCATAGCCTTATTTGCAAAAATAATAAAGCCAATCCGAAAGGGTTGGCTTTGATTATGCCTTGAGCATAATGAAGGATTTACTTGGTTTGACGCTGATTTAAAATGCACGTTGAAAACGATATGCGGATTAGGCAGATGCATGCAGCACGGATTAAAACGGATTAAAAATGCGCAATCATAAGAAATGGCACGATGATTTGGCGGATGCAGGCAACGCTGATTAAAACGGATTAAAATTTTGTTAATCAGCAGTATGTGGTATTGATAATTTTAAATTATTTTACTTATCTAATAAGAGATGACTTTTAAGAGTGGACTCAAAAGACAAAACATTTACTAAATCACTCTATCCTTTGGGGTTTTAGTGCTTCAAATGTGGCTGGTTTTCTGCATATTGGCGGATGTCTAAATGAATATGTAGTACAAACGCTGTGTATTCATGTATAAATGCTGTGTATTGGTGTACAAATGTTGTGTATTGTTGTGCAAACGCTGTGTATTGTTGTACAAACGTTGTGTATTGTTGTGCAAACGCTGTGTATTGTTGTACAAACGCTGCGTATTGTTGTACAAACGCTATGTGAACTAATACAAACGCTATGCGTACTAATACAAACGCTATGCGTACTAATACAAATGCTATGCGTAGTGGTACTAAGCATAATCGTATTATAATTTATGCATTCATAAGCATAAATCTATATATTTACACAGCATTTTGCGGAATTAGATTCGTTTCTTCAACCTCAGCCACCTCTCAGCCTCGGTGAGGTCGCTTGCTGAATTCACATTTAGGAAAAGGTGATTATGGTTGAAACCTAATTCTTTACCAAAAACCAATTTGTTGATGCTGATTTCTTCAAATAAATCGGGCAGTTTATAATTCCCTTTATGGATAAAATTGCTAATCTGTTCAAGCACCGATAAGTGGTAAAACCCACAAAGCGGTTCGTAATGTCGGTTGCCTTCATAAGGGACTACGATTTGGTATCCTTTAGAATTATCCAAAATATACGTTAACAATTCTTTGGAAACGAAAGGCAAATCGCAGGAAAGCACAAGGTTCCTCTCAGTTTTGCTTTGCCGCAGAGCTGAATAAATTCCTCCCATAGGCCCAATTCCCGGAAACTCATCAGCCACAACCTGATAGCCAAATGTGTGATATACTTCTGAGGAGGAACTGATTATGAGATTGCTACATAACCCTGATAATACATCAATTGCATACTCGATCAATGGTTTCCCACCAAGTTCCTGTAAACCTTTATCCGTTCCCATTCGTGAACTTTTGCCGCCTGCAAGGATAATTCCGGTCACTTCCATTTTAATCCAGTTTATGTTTGAAAAACAGGCAACTATCGCCATAACTAAGGAAGCGGAAGCTGTTAGCAAGGGCATGATCATAAGCCGTTTTCCAAGAGTTGCCAACAAATGCGGCTACTAAAAGCAACAAAGTGCTTCGTGGCTGGTGGAAATTGGTGATAATTGCATCCGGGATATGATAGTTATAGCCGGGAGCTATCAAAAGTGATGTGTCGCCTCGGAGTTCAGTTGCGTTGTATTTTTCCAGTGTGTCAATCACACATTGAAGCGCCTTTACGGTCGAAACCGGATTTTCAGTAAGGTGTAGGTATGGATCCCATTGTTCGATGTGCAGGACAGGGATTTTGGCCGGTTGCCGCAGCCATTTCACACCTTGCCAATAAACACTTTCGAGGGCGCGCACAGTTGTTGTGCCAACCAATGTGATGTACTTCCCTTTATATTGTAGGATTTCCTTGATGAGTTTTAGCGGTACAATCACTTGTTCGCTGTGCATGTGATGGTTTTCGATGGTTTCGGAACTAACTGGCTTAAATGTTCCAGCTCCTACATGCAAGGTTATGAAAACCGTTTGGATGTTCTTTTTAGCTAAATCGGCAAGCACAGCAGGCGTAAAATGCAGTCCTGCTGTTGGCGCTGCAACCGAGCCATCGTTTCGAGCGAATACGGTTTGGTAACGGGTGTTGTCGTTATCCGATGCTTCGCGCGAGATGTATGGAGGCAAGGGTATTTTGCCAAAATAATCAAGAATCTGTGCAAATGAAAGATGTTGCGGTTCCCAAGAAAAACGGATATAAAAAGCCGTTTCGTTTCTGTCTGTCTGTGTGGCCGTTAGAGTAACAGGCATGCCATCTATTTTGCCATCAAGCAATAAAGGCCCTGATTTCCAACGGCGGGCGTTACCAACAAGGCATTTCCAAGTACAAATTTGCTTTTGCTGAAATGCAAGCTGAATATCGTTTGTTGGCGCAACCGGCTCAAGGCAAAAAATTTCGATATACGAACCAGTAGGCTTACGGAATAATAGCCGCGCATGAACAACACGGGTTTCGTTCGAAATCAATAGGCTGTCGGCCGGTAGATGCAATGCAACATTTTCAAAAGTATCTTCTGAGAGTTTGTTGTCCTTAAGGATAAGCAGTTTAGAATGGTCGCGGACTTCGAGCGGAAATTGGGCGATCATTGCATCAGGCAACGGATAGGTATAATCTTCGATTCGTATATTGCGCAGTTTTTCAAGCATTTCAGGATAAAATAATTAGATTGCGCAAAATTACAGTTTTGGGAATTGAAAATCGACACATTTTGGAATCGGTTCTATATTATAATGTAAATGGGATAAAACCAAATTGTTTGTGATCACAAAAAAAAAAAATGACCACGGAGGCACGGAGAACACTAAGAAAAGCACTGAGGATAAACTCCGTGAAACTCTTTGGTCTCCGTGCCTCCATGGTAAAAACCGGAAATCTATATGCCGTAATTTCCCCCGTTTTGTGTACACATTTCAAACCTGATTATTCTTTTGAAGCTACCATCAAAAAGATAGGATATTCGGTAACTTCACCATTTTCAAGCGTTTTGGATATACTGAAGCACGGTTGGTGTTTTACATTGCTAAAACCGTTTTGTGAGAGAAGGTTTGCAAGTTTTTCTTCATCGAACCCAAGGTGCCCGGTAAAACCATCGCCATGGAATGAGCCATCTTCCGTGTATAAATCAGCAATAGCAATGTATCCACCGGGGTTTAGCAGAGAATAGAATTTGGCAAGCATCGAATCAATATCACCAACATGGTGCATAACCATCTGGTTATAAACAATATCGAATCTGCCTGAATAATCTTCATGTTCGAGGTCGAAAAACAGAGGCTTCATATTGCTAACTTGCTGTGCAGCAATTTTTTCTTGGGTTACTGTGGTCATTTCGCGCGAATTGTCCATCAAGGTGATTTTCGAAAAATTATCCTTTAATGCAAAACTCAATAAAGCTGTTCCCGAACCATACTCAAGGGCAGTCATCCCATCGCGTAATGGAATCAGTTGCAATATTGCTTTCGCGACGGCTTTCGACCTATCGATATAACGTTGATTTTTATCCCAATCACGGGCTTTGGCATCAAATTCACTCATTTGTTTTAGTTATTGGTAAAATAGGGAAATAATTAATGGTTTGTGCTTTCAAGTGTTTTCAAACAAGTGAACTGCATTATAGTTTTAAAAGACTCATCCTCCGAAGCACCCTTCGCTTCAATCACCAGTGGATTTTGGAGAACCCAACTCTCAACCACAAGTTCAAGGAATTTCTTTCTAACTGACAATATCAAAGGCATTTCGCAATTGATAATGAGATCGTTGAGGCATGTTCCCCAGCCTTGGCCTTGTAGTTCCCATGCACCGATTTCGTCAATAAAAATTATTTGCATATCCATATTTTGATGCACCGAAAGTGCTTCTCGCCCAAAAATGATAGCATCTTGAATGAAAAAATACCTTCCCACACTTGCCATCCCTTCAATTTGGTTGGTTTGCGAAAGCGGCATTTTTCTGTTTGTTGACAAATCAATAAGATTATATCCTATTTTTTCTCTATTTTTATAAACAGCCGGAGCAATTATCCCACCGGTTTTAATGCCTGATTCTTTACAACGTAAAGCAAGAGCACTTATCAGCGAAGTTTTGCCGCTCCCTATTTCACCAGTTATTATAACAACATTGCTCTTTTTTTTCATGGTAAGGGCAACCTTTTCGAGCCAAAATTCCGATTGAGCCACAATTTGCCTGATTACCCCAATAGGTTTCCTGAAAATATCCTTCAATGGCGGCAAATTTACTATTACAAAAGGCAAGGTTTCGAAAGCTATTTCGAGTGCCAGAGGAAGTTGGCGGAATGATGTGCGGATAAAGAAATTTCGGATTACCGGGCTGCCCAATTCTTTGCCGATAACCGAAAAGCCAACAATCATAAGTGCTGCGCGGAAATTCATCTGCAAACCTATCAGCAACCCGTCGGCGATTGTAAGCTGAGATGATTGAAACCGGGCAAACAGAAAACTCGAAAGCATAGTAATGGATACAAAAAAGATCCAGAATTTCGGTTTTAGTAGCGGCCTTAAAGCAGTTTTATACCTAAACGCCCAAATAAAGATAAGCAGCAAACCTGAGCCTAACCACCAAAAAACCGGGGAAAAATTCATCATCAGTAAAACTGCGATCATCCCAAGGAAATTTGATGCCAACCAAGCGAACGAAAAACGTAGGGCTGGTGTCTGATTCCTTGATTTGATGTTAGCCATGGTTTTTTTGTCCGAACTTAACAACGGCACACTTTTATCCACAGCGGTATTTCCAATATAAATGCCAATTGCAGCCGAAAGCAGCCCAAAAAACAAATAGAAAATCCACAATGTAAAAATGGGCATCCAAACTGTGCTGAAGTGCATCTGGAGCTGTTTTTCGGCAAATTTTACCAGTGAAGAATACAATTCCACGATATTTAAACCATAGAATATGAGGTAGTTGGCTATTTTTTGAAAAAAATTCCACGACATGGCCAACAGACTACCAACCAAAAAGCCAAGCATGTTTTTCCCGATAATCCTCACCGAAAATTCAAGTAGCAATGCCTCGAATAAAATGGCAATCATAGGGCCAAAAATTACCGCACTTGGCGAAACCGACTTCATAAGTGCGCATATTAATCCCGACCGCCATATCAGCCCTTTTTCCTTCCATTGATAACTAACGGAAACCAACAAAATGATGCCGATGGATGTGAGGAAAATGCTGCTGAAAGGTACATGCAGGTTGTGTAGGAAACTACCGAGCACAATTTCGGACGATGCCCAAAGGCAACCCATAACGGCCGCTTTGAGCCAAGTTATGTTCAAGTGTCGGTCAGGATTCATTTACAATGCAGGTTTTGATTGCGCAATTGTTGAAAAGATGGAACCCCGCGGCTCCTTCGGCAATAAGCTGTAACGCCATTTTTGCATCCAGAATCCGAGTGCCCCCAATAATATTTACTCCATGTTGAAAGAGGACATCTGGCAAAAGGCTGCTTGTTGGGCCAACTAAAACTACTTGTTTATCTTTCGGGATTTTGGCCAGAAGTTCATCAATGGTATCATTAGCTAACGAAGCACCTGTAATGATTACAATATCGGATTGGGTAATGGCTTTTTCAACGAGTTGATCAGCAACCAGATACTGTAGATATTCGTCAGGAACAGCATTTTTGTTCAGTTCCAGAATACTCAATTTGGAATTGGAAGCGGAAATCTTTTTCATATAGGATAAAAATGCCCCAATCAGGCAAATCTGTTTCCCGCTCTGTAAATCAATAAGTTCAATAGGATCAAGGTTTTCGATTATCTTATACTGCGATTCGGCCATTAATTCAGCCGAAATTGCATTCATAGCCGCAAGTTGAACTGTTTTGATAAAACCGGAATTATCGGTATGGTCAAACAATTCGGCAATTGTGTGCCTCTCAAAATGACCGGGCGTAAAAATGCCAAAACCATTTTTCCTGTTTTGGGAACACGAATCGCTGGGCCCCAGGTTGGTATTTGCCAACCCACAATATCCGCTCGACAGTTTTACAGCCATAAAATAAATGCCAGCCACAAAATTGTCAATGGCAACAGTGTAGAACTTCTGCCCGTATTTTGATTTTATTTCTTCGTAAGTTTCTTCAATTATCATCAATTGTTATTTGTAGCGTTTAAAGTAAGTGTGCTTTGGCGTGAATGTGAGTTATTATCATCCATGCATATAGTGCTGAATTTGCATCAAAAGGGGTAAGTTAGATTTTAAAAATGTCAGGAAATGCAATACGTTGACCGTTTTAAAAGTACAAAATTAATTTTAAAAAGATAAAAAAATGGTAAAAAGACAACGATTTCATCAGTCGTTCTCGTTGTTTCCCTTCGACATTTTCTCCATTTAAAAAACATCCCCAAAAAGCTTTGCTGACATCCCAATAAAACCATACATTTGCTGAAGTTTACACTTTAAACATTGTTGCTGACAATCAGTTAATTAAACTCATATTAATTACATTACGATGAAAAAATTAGTACTTCTCCGACATGGTGAGAGTGAATGGAACAAAGAAAACCGTTTTACCGGCTGGACAGATGTTGATCTTTCGGAACGCGGAATCAAAGAAGCCTCCGAAGCAGGCAAGGTTTTGAAAGAAAACGGGTTCGATTTCAGGCTTGCTTACACTTCGTACCTTAAACGTGCCATTAAAACACTTAACCTAGTGCTGGAAGAAATGGACCTGTTGTGGATACAGGTCGAAAAAAGCTGGAGGTTGAACGAGAAACATTATGGCAACCTTCAGGGCCTCAACAAAGCCGAAACTGCCGAAAAATACGGCGATGCACAGGTTTTGGTATGGCGCCGCAGCTACGACATCCCTCCAGTAGAACTAGCCGACAACGATCCGCGCAACCCAAGGCTTGACCCCAAATATGCCGCCATTGGCAATGAAGCTCCTGTTACCGAGTCGCTAAAAGATACTGTCAACCGCATGGTTCCTTACTGGGAAAATGAAATCCGCGAATCGTTGCGCCATCAGGATCAGGTGCTGGTTGCTGCACATGGCAACAGCCTTCGCGCTGTAATCAAATATGTGAAATGCATCAGCGACGAGGATATCGTGAGCTTGAACCTCCCAACAGGCATACCTTATGTGTTCGAGTTCGACGATGATTTGAATTTTGTGAAAGACTATTTCCTTGGCGATCCTGAAGTGATCAAAAAACTGATGGATGAAGTAGCCAGCCAAGGGAAGTCGAAGAAATAGATTAGTTTCTTGCTCCTTTTTTTTGATGTGCGATGTTTGATGTCGGATGTTCAATGTTGGTTGTATGAAACTAATATTGAGAAATCAAAATATAGTAGTCCGATGGATTAACATGTTTGACATTACAATCCTTGAAGGTTGCATAAGTCGAAAAATTCTAATTATACTTCACATTGTCAATGTTTTAGATAAATTTAATTAACCAAACAATCCCCAATCTGCAATCCGAAATCCCTAATCAAATATTCTTTAGCCAAAATCGCACATCCCACATTATCAACCATAGTATAGAAATGAGAACCTTTGTAATAGCCGATGTACACGGCAGCCTAAAAACACTTCGCACGCTTATTGAAGATTTGATCGAATTGAGGAAGGATGATACGTTGATTTTTGTCGGCGATATTATTGACCGTGGCCCTGATAGCAAAGGCGTGATTGACTATATCTGGAAATTGGGCGAAGAAGGCACTAAAATAAAGATAGTCAAAGGCAACCACGAAGACTACATGGCCAAGGTGTACCGCGAGGAGGAATCGAAAAAAGGGATTCGGAAAATTTTAGGCTTAAAATCAGACACTTACAAGCAGTGGATCATGTTTGGCGGCGAGCAGACAATGGACAGCTTTGCTGCTGTGAAGGTTACGGATATCCCTGTCAAATACATCGAATGGATCGAATCGCTCGATTATTACCTGGAATGGGATAAATTCCTAATTGTACATGCAGGATTCAATTTCGCTAACGAGGATATTTTTAGCGATATAATTTCGATGATGTGGATCCGCGATTTCGCAATAGATCCGGTAAAACTTGGAAACCGCAAAATTATCCACGGCCATTTGCCGGTTACCTTAGAATTTATTTATGAAGCGGTAAAGTCGAGTTCTTTCCAATTTATAGACCTTGACAACGGCGTTTACCTTGCCGATAAACCGGGTTATGGCAATTTAATGGCCTTGCAACTGGAAACCATGGAGTTGCATGTACAACCTACTTTAGATTTTTGATTCTGGAGTCCCCTCCAATAAGTCTTTTTTCGCCATAAAGGCTCTAAGTCTCTAAGGTTCATTAAGTTTATATTGCAGATTACAATGCTTTGTGAGCCTTTCTATTCGTAGTGCATTAGTGGGTTTCTTTATTTTAGGGTTATCACACAGGACTCAATTCTTGTCCGAAAAGCCATTTTCTTGTAATTCGAGAGGCAAAGCACACCGCATAAGGAGTATTCCTTTTTAGAAGGGCTTTTAGTGTGAGTTCAAACTTGATATCGTAAAAGCGAAACTCACAAAAAGCCAAAAGGATCATTTCTAAATTATCGAATTTTCATCCAGTCGGAAAAATTGGCTAACAGGAAAGAACTCAATGATGTTATATACACATAGAGGATATTATATATCTATTTGTTAAATATATTTCCTTGTTTTACTTAATTCTGAATTTTTTTTATAAAGAAAGTGAAGCATTGAATAAAATATATATTACTTTTGCGGTTGGTGGTAACAACCATCTGATTTTCACAACTCTTATCCAATCCCCAAATCAATTCACGAACTAAAAAAAGTGCTTATGAAAAAATTTACGCTTATAATTGCTATGTTCACCTTTGCAGCTTTTGTGGCTCAGGCACAGGTTGAGCGCAATATGGTTGCCGTTGAAATCGGAACCGGAACATGGTGTACCTATTGTCCAGGTGCCGCAATGGGTGCCGATGATTTGGTTGCCAACGGTAAACGAGTGGCCATTATCGAAAACCACAATGGCGATACCTACGTTACGCCAAATACCGACTGTAGGAATACCTACTACAATATTACCGGTTATCCTACCGCAAGGTTCGATGGTGGCAACGCAGTAGTTGGTGGAAGCCATACTGCAAGCATGTATTCGTCGTACCTGCCAAAGTACAACATCTGCATAGCAATACCTTCACCGATCACAATTGGTTATACCGTTATCCGCACCGGACAACAGTTTGTGTTTAATTTCACCATTACCAAGGTTGCGGCATTGGCCAACAATCAGGTGAAATTCCATTTCGTGTCCACCCAATCAGAAATTGCTCAAGTTTGGCAAGGTCAGACAATTCTCAATTTTGTGAACCGCTTAATGCTTCCCGATTGTGCCGGCACAGCATTGGATTTTACAAGCTCCGATGTTCAAACAGTGAATATTGTTGCTAATATCGACCCAATGTGGCCAATGAAAGATATTGAATTTGTGGCCTTTGTACAGGATGATGCCACAAAGACGATTCACAATACAATCCGTCCCGTTATGAGCGACTTTTCCGCAACCACTCCAACCAATATTTGCCAGAACAATACCATTTCATTTGCCGACAACAGTGTAGGCCGCCCTGCCGAAGTTAGCTGGCTTTTCCCAGGAGGCAGCCCAAGTTCTTCAACAAGCGAAGCTCCTTCTATTTTGTACCAAGTCCCTGGCGTTTATGATGTGGTAATGATTACCAAAACAGGATTGGATACCGATTCGGTTGTTAAAGCCGACTTCGTTACAATTCGTCCGGGAGCAATAACAACCACACCAGTTGGCAACACTCTGGTTTGTACCAACAACCTAAACCAAACTACCGACTACACAACCGAAGGTGGTTTGGCAGGCACAACTTATATTTGGGATATGTATCCTACAACAGGTGCCGGAACTATTACCAACAACGGTGCAAGTTGCACAATTCATTGGATCCACAACTGGAACGGTACAGCAAGTCTTCGTGTACGGGGTTCCAACGATTGCGGTTTAGGCCCTTGGACAGAGTTTATGGATATTTCATGTACTTCATGCGTTGGACTCGATGAAAAAGAGCAAGCACAGGCTGTTACTGTTTTCCCTAATCCTGCTTCAAAGGACATGACATTAAATATCAACACAGGTACATCAGATGTTTTGTCCATAAAATTGATGAACGCGCTTGGAACTGTGATATATTCGAAAAGCCTTAGCATATCAGGAAAACTTAACCATACTATCAATGTTAACGGTTATGCCGAAGGCATGTATTTCCTTAATGTTGAAGGGAAGAAGCTGAACTATTCGCAAAAAATTACGATTCAACACTAAACAATAAAAAATATTTTATAAAGCCTGTCTAACCGACAGGCTTTTTGTTTTACATTTGTAGCCGATAAAAATCAGTTAGTTAACCCCAATTTCAAAACAAACAAATAAATAAAACATGAAGAAAACATTACTTTTAGTTGTTGTCCTTTTAGCATCGGCTGGCCTGTATGCTCAGGTATTGTTGCAACAGGATTTTAGCGCAGGGCAAATGCCACCAACGGGCTGGATGGTTTTTGGCAACCAAAGCAACTGGGCAATTTCCCAAACAAACAGTGCAGGCGGAATAATCCCAGAAGCTAGGGTAAAAAGTACCCCTGCATTCAATGGAACCATGCGTTTTATTTCGCCACAAACCAACACCACCGGACTTACGCAGGCTATCATACAGTTCAAGCATATGTTCGACCATGTGGATGGCAATTCAATAGCTTTTAACCTCAGTGTCGAAACCCGTGCAACTTCAAGCGGGGCTTGGCATCAGGTTTGGACTAAAGCAGCAACAACAGATATTAATGCAGAAACCGTTACAGCATTGGTAAACAATACAGATATAGGATCAGGAACTTTCCAGTTTTGCCTGGTTGTAACCGGTAGTAGCCAGAATTTTAAAGACTGGTTTTTCGATGATATTATTTTGCTCGACCCATTCAACAATGATGCAGCTATGGCCAGCATTGGGGTTCCCGGAATGTTTGTTGGAAACCATGCCGTAAACGGAAAAATTGTAAATGTTGGCGAAACGGCGATAACTTCGGCTAATGTAACTTGGGCATTAAACGATGGTGTTGTCCATACCACAGCTTATACAGGGTTAAATGTTGTTACGGGCAGCGAATATGCTTTTTCATGCACCGATTCAATAATTGGAAATCCTGGAGTTTTCGATCTGAAAGTTTGGGTTTCGAACCTCAATGGAAGCACTGTTGCCGACGATAACGCCGCTAACGACACTATGGTTAAAAGCATTTCGGTCCCTGATCACCTGGTTTTCCGCCGACCAATGTTCGAAGAATTTACTAGTTCCACTTGTGCGCCATGTGCAAGTTTCAACAATTCAACTTTTAACCCATTTATAGCAGCACACGGCAGTGAAATCACTTTGGTAAAATACCAGATGAACTGGCCCGGCAGCGGCGACCCATATTATACAGCCGAAGGTGGTGTGCGCAGGGGATATTATGCGGTAAATGCCGTTCCCGACTTATATGTTGATGGTAAAGTGTGTGCCACAAACACCACTGGAGTAAATAATGCTTTCAACGCATCGAAAGTAACCATGACCTATCTCGACATTCAATCCGTACACGAAATTCAGGGCAACAACGTGATAATTGATTGCAGCATACTTCCTTATGCAAATTACAGCGGAGTAACTGTGCAGATTGCCGTTTTAGAAAAAAAGACTACCCAAAATGTTACCACCAATGGCGAAACCGAATTTCATAATGTAATGATGAAAATGGTTCCCGATGCAACTGGTTCGATGGTTTCGCTTACGGCTAACCAGCCTTACAACATGAAATACACGGTAGATATGTCAGGAACCAATGTTGAAGAAATGAGCGATCTAATCGTTGCCATATTTGTTCAGGCATCAAATAAGGAAATCCTGAACTCGAACTATTCTACCGAAACTGGCTCCATGATTATTTCGATGACTCCTGCAAATGGATCAAACAATGTAAGCGTAACCGCACCGATGGTTATCACTTTCCATCAGGCAGTCCGCATGAAAAACGGCACTGCTCTCACCAGCAGCAATGTCGCTTCTGTGCTTTCGCTCAAAGAAAACAACGCCAACGGTACTGATGGAGGTTTCACAGCAATTGTGAATGCAGCAAAAACGGTTATTACCGTAACACCAAGCCCCGACCTGAAATACAACCAGCAGTATTATCTCAAAATTGACACTCTTGAAAACAATTCAGGCATCAATACCTTAGCTCAATCCTCAACTTTTTCTACTGAGCTAAGTACAGTCAGCATCAACGAACCACAGGCAAACACGATAAATATCTATCCTAACCCAGCAACCGACAGGATTTATATCAAATCAAATGACATCTCGAAAATCAGCAAGGTCGAATTGTTGAACACTATTGGCAGCACAGTACGAGTGATCGAAAACCCATCAAAAACCTCCAACGAGCTGTACTTAAAAGTAACTGATCTTCCTTCAGGATTGTACTTTGTAAGAGTAATCAGCAAAGGCAATATTCAAACCATGCGCGTTTTGATCAATAGATAAAACGTACTGAATTTAAACCAAAAAGAAAAGGCTGCTATTAATCTGGCAGCCTTTTCTATTTTATTTAAACAAATTTCTTTTGTTGATAATCATGAATATTGGTTTTTTGTTGAAAACTGGAATTGCTGAAAGTGCTATAAATTCCTGAACACCTTTTATTTCCATATTCCCTTTTCGCCCAACCCTAAACTCATTTCTCAAACTCACTTCCCAATTCACCCTTTCTTCATGATATTATAAAGCAATTCCCTCGCCCTGAAAAGCCTGACTTTAACGGTTCCTTCGGGAAGTTCGAGATTATTGGCTATTTCTTCACAAGACAATTCGTTGAAATAGTGGAGCTTGATAATATCTTTATATTTTGGGTGAAGCGTTTCTACAATTTCACGCAAAAGTTTTGTCTCCTGCCTATCAATCATCATTTGTTCGGGACTCGGCAACTGACTGGCAAGTTCATGAGCCGTTATTCCACATTCGGCCTCATGTTGGTTTACTTTTGCATCGTTATCTTTTTTGTTGCGCCTTAGATAGTCAATACAGTTGTTTTTGGCAATTCGGAAAAGCCAGGTGCTGAAAGCATACTCCGAAGTATATTGATCCAGTTTGGTAAATGCTTTGTTAAAAGCTTCCATGGTAAGGTCTTCGGCATCACCGGGATATCCGGTCATTTTAAGCATCCTTGAATACACTTTTTCAAAATATTCGTCCATCAGTTGCGTATATGCAAGCCTGTTTCCCGAATCCAATATTTGCGTCACCAAACGTAAATCACGTTCAGAATTGCAAATCGTTTCGTTGGTAACAGTTTTGAGCACAACCTCAGATTTTGTTAAAACTACATTTAGAACTGATTCCATATTCTATCAACTAATGGACAAAGGTTTTGTTGTATGACTTATATTTTATCGCCATTTTACAGGCTTGTTAACAACATTTGCAAGAGCCAACAGCGGACTTACAAGCAAGAGGAATAATTCGAAAAATGGGACAAGTAACAAAAAACCCTTTTCCGATAATTTCTGCATAGCTTTTTTGGTAATAAACAATTGGCTAAAAAGCCTGACAGCTATTAAACCCAACACAAAATAAGGCTGATACCAAAGCACAAGCAAGAAAATTGCCAAAGCCCAATACAATAATTGGGTAACAGCAAACAGGCCAAGTACAAATTTATGGCTTGCCTTGTAATACCCACCAGTCATTAGGTGTCTCCGTTTCTGCCGTATCCATTGGTTTAACGTGGTTTTAGGCGAACTTAATGTATGGGTTTCGGGTTGGATTTCAATACGGGTATTTTTACCAGACGATGCTTTATTTACGAACAAATCATCATCACCAGATTGGATACGGTAATGTGAAATAAATCCTTTTTGATTGAAAAACAACGATTTACGATAAGCCATATTGCGACCCACACCCATATATGGCATACCAACGCGTGCGAATCCAAGGTAATTCATCGCAATTCGCGTGGTGTCGAATCGTATCAGCAGATTTAGGAACGAATTCGATTTCCTGTAAGCCCCATAACCAAGCACTATATCGGTACCTTCTGTAAAATTGGCTGCCATCCTGCGCAACCATTGATCGCTTCGCGGAACACAATCGGCATCTGTAAAAACGAGCACTTCGTAACTTGCAGATTTAATGCCTATTGAAAGAGGGAATTTCTTTCCGGTAAAAAAATTCAAATCCTGGGCTAAATTTACAATTTTGAGGTTGGCATGTTTGGCAGCCAAATCGCGCAACAAATAATGGGTATCATCCTCAGAACCATGGTTTACCACAACAACTTCAAACTTCGAATAATCCTGATTCAACAGCAATGGAAGGTTTTCCTTCAAGTTATAATACTCATCACGTGCACATACGATTACCGAAACACCTTGGTCAGAACGCACAAATTCATTTTTCGGCTTAAAAAAAGCTACTTTGCCATAAATTGCCCAATAATAAACCACCTGTATCAATGTGGCCAATGCAAGCAAGGCAAGCGCAATAAACAGAAGTGGATTCTGGTCTAAATATTCCTGAAGCATCAATATATAGAATTTGGACTGACAAAAGTATTACTCTGAAATGAATTATGGCCTATCTTTGCGAAAAAGTTTGTAACTTTATCAATCATCGTAAAATATTGTTTTACTGATAGATAGTAATAGAATAAATTCTTTTGTTAATCATTTTATTGTTCGTTCACCGCATTTTACACCCCTCTAAAGGCTAGAACGGCGTTCGCACTACAAATCGCTTACCGACCTACTGATTGAAAGATGCAATTTAAACTAATTTTAACCGACCCCAAAAGTTCAGCTCGTCGTGGAACCATTATTACCGGGCATGGTGCAATAGAAACGCCGGCTTTTATGCCGGTTGGTACTGCTGGTGCTGTAAAAGCGGTGCATATCCGCGATATAAAGGACGATATTAAAGCACACATCATTTTAAGTAACACCTATCATTTATACCTTAGGCCTGGGCTTGATGTACTTGCAAAAGCCGGTGGACTGCACAAATTTAATGGTTGGCAAGGGCCGATACTAACCGATAGCGGTGGATATCAGGTGTATTCGCTCACCGAGAGGCGTAAACTGAAAGAAGAAGGTGTGGTTTTTAATTCCCATATCGATGGGTCGAAACACTTGTTCACTCCCGAAAGGGTAATGGATGTACAGCGTGTGATTGGTGCCGATATAATAATGGCTTTCGATGAGTGTACACCATGGCCCTGCGAATATGAATATGCAAACAAATCCCTCGACCTTACACACCGCTGGCTTGCCCGCTGCATGAACAGGTTTAAGGAAACTGAACCACATTATGGTTACGGCCAATCTTTATTCCCAATTGTACAAGGAAGCACTTTCCGGGATTTGCGTATAAAATCGGCTGAAGAAATTGCGAAATATAATGCAGACGGAAATGCTATTGGCGGCTTATCGGTAGGCGAACCTGCTGAACAGATGTATGAAATAACTGAACTGGTATGCGGAATATTGCCAAAAGATAAACCCCGCTATCTTATGGGAGTAGGTACACCGGCAAACATACTTGAAAATATTGCACTCGGAATTGATATGTTCGACTGTGTGATGCCAACCCGCAATGGCCGTAACGGTATGCTTTTCACAAACAAAGGCACTATAAACCTGAAAAATGAAAAATGGAAAGACGATTTTTCGCCATTGGATTCGGAAGGCACATCTTTTGTTGATCGTGAATACAGCAGGGCTTATGTAAAGCACTTGTTTAAAGCTGGCGAAATGCTGGGCCCAATGATAGCAAGCATACACAACCTCGCTTTCTATCAATGGCTTGTTCGCGAAGCCCGCAACCATATTGAAGCTGGCGATTTCTCCAATTGGAAAAACATAATGGTGAAGCAAATGATGGTTAGGCTGTAGGAAATGGCTATCCATTATTTAAATCCAGAATGGCATTTATAAAATAATCTCCAAAAAAGTAAAACCTCATTTCCTAATAGATTTGTATCTTTGAAAAAACAATTCAATATGCCCACAATTTCAATGTTTTTTGGCATAATAGTTAGGATGTATTTTGCTCCCAAAGAACATAATCCACCTCACGTTCATGCTTATTATAAAGATTTTCGATTAACCATGAACATTATTGATTGTAACGTATTGGATGGGGAAATGCCAGCACGTCAGTCGCGAATGATCCAGGCATGGATAGAAATTCATAGAGATGAGTTATTGGCGGATTGGGAATTATGCCAAAATGGAGAAAAACCATTTAATATCGAACCCTTAAAGTAAAAACCATGTATTTAACTGTGAAAGATGTTCAACCCCAAGACGGCTATCTTCTTATCCTGACTTTCGAAAATGGGGAAAAGAGGCAGTTCGATATGAAACCTTATCTACATTTGGGGATTTTTAACGAATTGATAGAAAAAAAGGTGTTCGATACAGTTTGTAAAAATTTCGACACAATAGCTTGGGAAAACGGAGCCGATTTCGATCCTGAAGTTTTATATCAAAACAGTATACTTTTAGAATACTAATATTCGCGTAATCATTGATTTAGGGATGTTTTTGTTATCCTGATGGAGGAAATAAAGAGCCTAAAATAAACAAACAATACTGAAGTGTTAGGACTTAAAACGATCGACTTATACATTATCCGCAAATTTTTGGGGACGTATTTTTATTCCATACTGTTGTTAACGGTGATCATTATCATTTTCGATATTTCGGAAAAAATTGATGATTTTATCGAAAAGGATGCGCCACTTAAGGCCATTGTTTTTCAATACTATATGAATTTCATCCCCTATTTTGTGAATATGTTCAGTGCGCTGTTCACATTTATAGCCGTTGTTTATTTTACATCGCGACTGGCTTCGAACACCGAGATTGTGGCAATACTCAATGGTGGGGTGAGTTTTTGGCGCATGTTGCTTCCTTATCTTTTATCGGGAGTGTTCCTTACCTTGCTGTCGTTTGCATTGATGAACTATGTAATCCCTTACACCAACCGGAACCTGAGGGCTTTCGAAAAGCAATATATCAAAAACCCTTTCGAGATACACGAAATGAATATTCACATGCAATTAGAACCGGGAACTTTTGTGTATGTCGAAAATTATAACAGTATTGGGAATATTGGTTACCGGTTTAGCCTCGAAAAATTTGACAGCACCGGCAACAACCTGAAATTGAAACTCAAAGCTGATATGATAACATGGGACAGTGTTCAAAACTGCTGGAAAATGACCAACTATTCCATTCGCAAAATCGGGGCTAAAGGAGAATCCATTTACAAGGGCCAGCAGAAGGATACACTTATGGCTTTTAAACCTGAGGATTTCAAAGTCGATATTGAAGATGCCAAAATAATGACCTACAATCAGTTAAATAGATTTATCGAACGCGAAAAAATGCGAGGCAGCACCATTTATGGGTTATTCAACCTCGAGAAATACAAAAGGCTCACTTTCCCCTTTGCCAACCTTGTACTTACTTTTATTGGAGTGGCACTTTCGAGCCGTAAAGTTAGGGGTGGGATTGGCATGCACCTTGGCATGGGCATTGGCATAGCTTTTACTTTTATTTTGTTGCTACAGATTTCTTCGGTATTTGCCATTTTCGGTAACCTTCCGGCTTCAATCGCTTTATGGATCCCTAACTTAATATACGCTATTGTGGCGGTTATTCTGTTACGGCTGGCTCCTAAATGACGACTGAAACACTTCATAGCCAGGAAAATCCAAACCTACAGGGTTTCCACTAAACAATCCATACACTGCCGATCCGCTTCCACTCATGGCTGCATAAAGAGCCCCATTTCGGTACATTCTATTTTTTAATTCCAGAATGTCGGGATATAGTCCAAAAACGGTTTGTTCGAAATCGTTCTTCAATTCCTTTCTCCAATCCTGAACTGGTAACTCACAAAGCTCTTCCATTGAGTTTTCCCGGTTTTGTGGTTTTATTCCAGCAAATGCAGCGGCAGTGCTTACATGGATTGGAGGTTTTACTATTACAATGCTTAGTCCATCGAGATTGAGGGTCATGGGTTTCAGGTATTCGCCACGCCCCGTTGACAAGGACGGGATATTATCGATAAAAAACGGACAATCCATGCCTAACTGAACGGATACTGAACGGAGGGTTTCGTTGCCGAGGTTCAAATGGAATATGTTGTTGAGCATCTTCAATGTAAAAGCCGCATCAGCCGAGCCTCCACCAAGCCCTGCACCCGAAGGTATAACCTTATGCAAATGAATGGCAACCGCTGGGATGTTATAATTTGCGGCCATCAATTTCCAAGCAAGGTAACATAGGTTTTCCTCCTTGGGAATATCCACAATCTTCCCGGTAATTATTAGTGTGGTTTCTGGATCGATGGCAGGGATAATTTCCAGGATGTCGCACCATGGAACAGGAACCATCATAGTTTGGATATTATGATAGCCATCAGCCCTGCGTTGCGTAACCCAAAGGCCGATGTTGATTTTGCAGTTTGGAAAGGCAATCATTTTTGGGTAGGTGTTGGGTGTTAGGGATTGGGTGTTAAGAAGGCTAAAAAATTACTTTGATTTGGTGATGCACATTGAAAGTTAACGAGAGTATTGGTTCGAGGGAAAACGGCAAATCCCTATTAGATTTCCTTTAACCGGTTGATAAATGAAGCATTTTTGTGTTATGCAATCCTAATAAATTGCAAGAATTTGAATTATAGGGAAAGCATTCACTTGGCTTTTTTGTTGGCTAAATCAATTTTCATTTTATTTATCCTGAGCATGTTACAATTATTTATTCTCCACTTTTCATTATCTGTTATTCGTTATCTGTAATTCACTTTCATCCAATTCTACTTTACTAAAATGAACCTGAAAAAGATTTTGAACCACAATAGAGCACATACAAAAGTAAAAAAACAAGTGTCTTTAATTCAAAGGTGCAGAAAATATTTACCTACCGGAATTCGGGAAATTGGAAAATCAACATTAATGTTGAAAACTGTATTTCTACTGTGTCCTACTATGCCTATTGTGGTTTGAATTTTATTATGGGGAGTTCTATAATTTAATTCATTGTTAATCAAATAAATATCACTATATTTGTAGTGAAATTATATGAGCAATGAAACAACAGATATACAAATCGAACGGTAAAAAGGGATTATTTGACGAGCAGGAAACCATCCAAAAA
>CAIRHD010000082.1 GCA_903878265.1 uncultured Bacteroidales bacterium
GAAATGTAAAGTTGTGGAAGGTGAAAAATAAGTTCTAAGATTTTTAAGTTCCGAATCATTGTCGCCAGTCAACAAATGGAGTTGAATATGCTGCATTCCTGAAATCACATCTTTCAAACCATCTCGATAGTGGTTCTCCATTTTAAAAAACCCTCTCATCTTATTGTTTATTGATATATAAACAGAAGATATTTTCCCTTCTTCAGAAGTTTCATTTCCTGCAATAAATATCCTGGAACCAATCATGATTTTATGATTTTCAACCATTCCAATAATTCCAAGTCCACTGATTTCTTTATAATCTATAACAGGAAGCAACGAACTTACAGGCAGCCATTCGCTTACCATAACCGATAACGGGTGTGTAGAATTACGGGCCACTGACCGTATCCATTGCATTTCTTTTTCTGTGAGGGCAATTCCATCCCATCCAATATTCATCGTCCGCGAATGGGTGAGGGTGCCGGTTTTATCAAAAACCACCGTATCGGCATGGGTAAGCTTTTCGATAACTTCGGTGTTTTTAATATAAAAACCATTCCTGCCGAAAATGCGCATCACATTTCCAAAAGTAAACGGTATTGTTAACGACAAAGCGCAAGGGCAGGCAACAATCAATATAGAAGAGAAAACATATACGGCTTTGCCCAAATCCGTGAATGCCCAATACACTCCAGCACTCGAAGCAATCGCGAGTATAATAATAGTAAAATAATGGCTCACCTTATTTATTACGGTTTGCATCTGCATTTCGCCTGCATCGCCAAGTTTATCCTCGTTCCACAACTGGGTAAGATAGCTTTGTGCCACTTCCTTTTCTACTCTAAGTTTTATGGCTGCCCCTGATTGCTTGCCACCAGCAAACACAAAATCGCCTGTTTTTTTGGCTACAGGGATTGATTCGCCGGTAACAAAACTGTAATCAATATTTCCATCGCCTTCAATCAAAATGGAGTCAACTGGGATTAGTTCACCATTTCTTACAAGTATCAGCTCCCTAACTTTCAAATCTTTAAGTTGAACAAATTCTTCTTTTTCATCCAATAATCGGGTAACAGCAATAGGGAAATACGAACGGTAATCGCGATCGAACGAGAGCGATTGATATGTCCTGCTTTGATACCAACGACCAATGAGCATAAAAAAAAGTAATCCAGCGAGCGAATCCATATAGCCAGTGCCAGAGCCGGTAAAAATTTCGAAACTGCTTTCGAGAAATAGTGCAAGAATGCCTATGGATAAAGGCAAGTCGATATTGATGATTTTTTTTCGCAAGCTTTTATAAGCCGAAAGGAAGAAATCACTGCTGCAAAATGTAATTACAGGTAATGCTAAAATAAAGGACACTATTCCAAAAGTCCCTGCCATAAGTTTATCGATAGCTTCGCCACCGGGCAAATAATCGGGGAAACTTAGCAACATAATATTTCCAAAAGCAAAACCCGCAACCCCAATTTTCATTATCATCCGGCGATTCGCCTTCTGTTGGTCGTCTTTTGCCGATTTGTTATAGCTGATATCGGGAATATAATGTATGGTATGCAACAATTCAACTACCTGTCTCAACGTAATTTCGCTTTCGCGGAAGGTAATGCTAACTTCTTTCCGCACAAAATTTACGTGCGAGTGCATAATGCCTTTATGAAGTGTATTCAAATTTTCAAGAAGCCAAATACATGAACTGCAATGTATTGCGGGTATAAATAAGTTGATGCGCGAAATTCCACCATCCGAAAAATCTAGCAGCTTCAATTTGATTTCATCCGAATCAAGGTAAGCATAGCGTGTGACGGAAGTGTTTTCCTGTTCGAGGCGTATACCAGGTGTAGGCATCATTTCGTAATACCTGTCGAGTTTTTTATCGGCAAGTATTTGATAAACCATGCTACAGCCATTGCAACAGAATGGTTTTTGTTCCCATAAAACCGGATTTTTCCCGCAATCTTGTCCACAGTGTATGCAATCGGCCATTGTTTTTGTATGTAAGTTGGCAAAAATAGATAAAATTACCTGTATTGAGTCTTGTCTTTAGGAGGTAAGATAAATGTATTGGTTAATAAAGCCAATATCCAGAAATGGTATTTTTCAATCTAAAAATTTTCATTTTGCAGATATTCAATATCTTGATGGCTTTGAACATAAAAAAAGCCCCCAAACGGAGGCAGTTAATAAAATGGATTCTCAAGTTTTATTCTTCGAGCGCGATCAAATCGTTACCAAAGCTAATCCCAAGCCCACGTGCCGATTTCATTAGGGCAGTGTCGAGGGTAATAAGGTTTGGTTTTTGAATTGCATCAACCAACGAAACACTGGTAATATAAGGATGCCTGTACGAAACCATGCGGCCAAACTCTTCCTGGAGCACCATTTCGAAGGCTTTAACACCAAACTGTGAAGCAAGTACGCGGTCGTAAGCGTTAGGAATTCCTCCTCGCTGTAGGTGACCTAACACAGTAACTCGTATATCGTGTTCGCAACCCAAATGTTTGAGGTCTTCCTGAAGTTTGAACCCAATTCCGCCTAAATGCACATGCTCATAGCCAACTTCGGTACTCTTTTCGCCAATTATTTCCCCATCTTTTGCTTTTGCACCTTCGGCAATTACAATAATGGCAAACCCACGTCCTTTATGGAAACGGGCATTTATTTTCGAAAGCACCTCGTTCGTATCATAAGGTATTTCGGGTATCAAGCAAATTTCGGCACCACCGGCCACGGCGGCATTCAGGGCTATCCAACCTGCATCGCGCCCCATTACTTCGAGGATAAAAACCCTGTTATGGCTCGCTGCGGTGGTTACAAGTTTATCAACGGCTTCGGTAGCAACCTCAATGGCGGTTTGAAAACCAAAAGTGGAATCGGTTGCCGACAGGTCATTGTCGATTGTTTTGGGCACTCCTATTATATTAAGGCCTTTTTCAAAAAGCTTTTGCGAAATGCGTTGCGAACCATCTCCACCAATACTAATAACTGCATCTATCCCTAAATAGGATAGCTTGCGGATCATTTCGTCAGAGCGGTCAACATATTCCCATTCACCGCTTTTGTTCTTCACAGGCCATGAAAAAGGACCGCCTTTATTGGTTGTTTGAATAATTGTGCCGCCTTTGTAATGGATTCCGGCAACTTTTTCCGAATCCAATATCATTAGTTCAGTAGGCTCGTTCAATATTCCATCAAAAGCTTTAATGCAACCTAAAACTTCCCAGTCTTTTTCTTGTGCCGATCGTTTAACAATTGCCCTAATTACTGCATTTAATCCGGGACAATCGCCGCCGCCGGTAAGTACCATTACTCTTTTCATATATTTATGTTATTGATTACCAATTGTATATGGTTATATTTCGCTTTTTTCAAAAATCGGTGCAAAGGTATATAATTTATTGGTGGAATTACCACTATTAAAACTGCTAATCTGCTTTGGTCAGGAAGGAGAGTATAGGCAATTTTTCGATTTATTTGCCAATGGGTTAAAATTTTGGTGAAACAACTGAATTTGGTATTAATTTTGGCAATCAGGAAATTCAAAATATAAATATCCCTGAGTGTCTTTTTGAACTTTCTGAATTAATTTCTGGATGCATTAAACTCGATTCAACAATGGACAAAAATGAAGCCCAACATCTAATAAACGAACTCGTTACAAAACTTAACGACCATAATTACAAGTATTATATTTTGGCAGAACCTACAATTTCGGACTACGAATTCGATATGCTGCTCGAAAAACTTGCAGCATTAGAAAAAGCACATCCTGAATTTCTGTTGCCAGATTCGCCTACACAACGGGTTGGTGGTACCGTTACATCCGAATTTATCTCCGCAAAGCATACTTATCCCATGCTTTCGCTTTCAAATACCTATTCGGAAGGTGAATTGCGTGATTTTGACGAGCGTGTTCATAAAATCATCGATGGCAAGGTGGAATATATCTGCGAATTGAAATTTGATGGCCTTTCGATAAGCCTTACTTACGAAAAAGGCTTGTTGATCAGGGCGTTGACCCGTGGCGATGGCGAAAGTGGAGACGATGTTACCGCCAATGTGAAAACTATCCGCAGCATCCCACTCAGGTTAAATGGAAACGGTTTCCCCGATTTATTCGAAGTACGTGGCGAAATTATCCTGCCTCGGCCAGGTTTTGAAAAAATGAACCTGGAGCGAATCGAAATTGGTGAAAACCCATTGGCAAACCCAAGAAACGCCGCAGCCGGAAGCCTCAAAATGCAAGATTCTGCCGAAGTTGCACGCCGTCCGTTAGATGCCTACATGTATTACGCTTTAGGCGATTCACTCTCTTTCGAAACCCATCAGCAAAGCCTTCAAACGCTTTCTCGTTGGGGCTTTAAAATTTCGAATCAAACGGCGCTCTGCCAATCTATGGACGAAGTGCTGGATTTTATCAATAAAATGGCCAAAGAACGCGATAAACTTACCTTTGATATTGATGGGATTGTGGTTAAGGTAAATTCGCTCGAACAACAACAGGCACTGGGTTTTACCTCCAAGTCGCCCCGCTGGGCAATTGCTTACAAATACAAAGCCGAACAAGTTACAACCCAATTGTTATCCATTGATTATCAGGTTGGAAGAACAGGCGTTGTAACCCCTGTCGCAAATTTGAAACCGGTTCAGCTTGCCGGTACAGTCGTAAAGCGGGCCAGCCTGCACAATGCCGATATTATTGCAAAACTCGATGTACGCATTGGTGATCAAGTGTTTGTGGAAAAAGGTGGTGAGATAATACCCAAAATTATTGGCGTTGACCTTAGCAAACGTGATTTGTTTGCCGAACAAGTAGTTTTTCCGGAAAGCTGTCCCGAATGTGCCACCAAACTGGAACGTCAGGAAGGCGAAGCTGCGAATATTTGTCCTAATGAGGATTATTGCCCGCCTCAGATTAAAGGCAAACTTGAACATTTTATTCATCGTAAAGCCATGAATATCGATAGTTTAGGTGAGGGTAAAATTGAGATTCTATATGACAATCAATTGGTTAAAAACATTTCGGACTTATACAGGCTGACTTACGATTCAATATTAGGTTTGGAAAAGGTATTTAAAGGCATAGATGGGGCGAAAGATAAAAAGCTAAGTTTTAAGAAAAAAACTGCCGAAAATATCATCAATGGAATCGAAGCATCGAAAACTGCAGCTTTCGAAAAAGTCCTTTTTGCAATAGGAATAAGGTATGTAGGCGAAACGGTTGCCCGGAAACTGGCATTTCATTTTAAAAATATTGATGCTATTATTGCAGCTACCGACGAAGATTTGCAAGAGGCAGAAAACATTGGCGAAAAAGTTGCCGGAAGCATATATGCATTTTTCAGGAAACCGGAAAATCTGCTATTAATCGAAAATTTAAAATCTGCTGGACTTACCATGGTTGCCGAAAAGCAAGCGGAACTTGCATCAACAAACCTTGTGGGGAAAAGTATTGTGGTTTCTGGCTCTTTTGGTTCGTCAAAACGCCGCAAAGAGTTGGAAGAAATGGTGGCAATGAATGGTGCCAAATTGTCAGGCGGCGTTACTTCAAAAACCGATTTTGTGGTGGCTGGCGAGAATATGGGACCCGAAAAACGACAAAAAGCTGTCAGCCTTGGGATTCCTGTAATAACTGAAGCCGAATTCCTCGAAATGTTGAATAAATAGTTTCGGTTGGATTGTTTTTTGTTGCAGCGCATTTTAAACCCAAATATTATGGATTTTTTCATCTCCGAACAACTAACTTGATCGGAGCATTTTCAACAACAATAGAACTGAATGGCACCAACATATAAAAATATTGAAAACACCTTTGACTCCTTATGCAACCTGGTTTATGCCAACCGCTTAAAGGAAGCCTTGAATCTGCTCGAAATATTGATGGAAGGATTACATAATTCGGATTTCGCTTTGCAGCATGAGGATATAAACCAAACATATCAAATGCTCTTAGAATATAATTTTAAGGGAATACCTGATCCTCAACGAAATACTATTTTTAGTAAATTGAAAGTTTCCTTGCTCGAATTGGCCGACCGGGTCCGTCAGCAAGCACTTACCCTGACAGGGATGCACATTTACCAATTAAAATCACGGATTGAAAGCGAAAAAGAAAGCACCAAGGAGGAAGCGACCAGAAAAATCGACACATATTCGTTTGAATTAGAATTCACGAAACTGTTGAATTATTCTGAACTATCGGCACAAAATTCACGAAATGAAACACTTCCATCTATATCACCAAAGCTTTTCCAGCAAATGTGGCTTACCGATAAATACACCGAAACGGATTTGCTGCTCATCAAAGCCATAAGGGAATCGGAAAATTTGTCATGGCACGAAAAATGCCTTGCTGTAAGCGCAATAACATTAAGCCTGATCAATTGCTACGACAAAGAAAAATTTTCAGCACTATGCGAGTTTTATAAAGATCGGGAACCGCAGGTATGGCAAAGGGCTTTTGCTGGAATTGTTATCGCGGCTTTTATTTACGATAAAAGAATTGGCCTTTACCCTAAAATACAATCGAAATTAGCTGAATGCTTTTCAGATCCAAGGTTTAGCTCCGATTTAAATAATTTCCTGCTTCAAATACTAAAATCGTTTGAAACAGAGAATATTACGCGTAAATTTCGGGAAGAAATACTACCCGATGTACAAAAGTTCGAATCAAAAATCCGACAAAAATTAGACCTAGATAATATTATTAACAGCGAACTGATCGAAGATAAAAACCCGGATTGGGGACAGATTTTCGAGGACAATCCCGATTTATTGAATAAGGTCGAAAAAATGTCGGAAATGCAAATGGAAGGTTTGGATCTTTTCATGGGCGCTTTTTCAATGCTGAAAAACTTTGACTTTTTTAGGGAAATTTCAAATTGGTTCCGGCCTTTTTATAAAGAGAATGAAAATGCACAAAATTCAATAAATGACCAAATTAAAGCCAAACAGGCTTTTTTATCAGGTCTTGAGGATTCGTTTTATATCTGCAATTCCGATAAGTATTCCTTTTGTTTCAATATCAAACAGATGCCCGGCGAGCAAGGCTCAAATATTATGGGTTTGTTCAATATGGAAGCCGAAAACATGCGCGAACTCACCCGCGAAGATGGGATATTGAACAAGCCGGGCAAGGATAGTTTTGTTTTCACCCAATACATACAGGATTTGTACAGGTTTTTCAAATTGCATCCTTTCCGTGCCGATTTCCGAGATATTTTCAACCTTCATTGGGATATTGCATCAAATTGGCTTATCCAGAATATGGCAGATAATACAAGTATAATTCGGAATTTGGCTGAATTTTATTTTGGGAAGCAACATTTTAGTGAAGCATTGGAACTGTTTCAGGCATTAGCCAATAAACCCGAAACAGATCAGGCCGTTCTCGAAAAGTTGGCTTATTGCTATCAAATGAAAGGCGATTACAAATCGGCGGTTGAATATTATAAAAAAGCCGAGTTATTTGATGCAAACCGTTTATGGAGTTTGAAAAAAATCATTTATTGCTACCGGAAATTGGGCAATATTGATCAGGCATTAAAATGGAGTCTTGAAGCAGCTGCCCTCGAACAAGATGATGCTTATATACAAACCATGCTTGGCAACTGTTACCTCGACCTTGAGCAATATGAAGTAGCTTTAAACCATTATTTTAGGGTTGAAATCCTTTCACCGGAAAATAAAAAAATACAGCGGCCTATAGCCTGGTGTTGCTTTGTTTTAGGCAAACTCGACCTGGCCAACAATTATTTTCGGAATATTATGGATGACGATTGCACCGCAAACGATTTGATGAATGCAGGGCATATCGAATTTTGTGCAGGTAATAAACCTAAAGCTATAACTTATTATCTATCAGCTATTTCTACTGAGGGCTATAGTTTTAAGCATTTTTTGCAAACACTCGATTTTGACAAACATTATCTGATATGCAATGGTGTGGATCCTGCTGAAATTCAGCTTATTATTGATTATTTAAGGTATAAGTGAGAAATCAGGCTGCTGATTGTGAAGGTTAAAAGCTGGAAATGGGAAGTGAAAAATAGAAAATAGGAAACAAAAATTGAAAAAAAAATAGGGAAATTAGGAAATAGAATATTGAGAGTTGAGGTTTTAAGATTAGGGGAAGTTTAATAGTTGAAGTCGTGGAAAGATATTTAATCCAATTTTATAAGGCAGGCAGCTGATTTTAAAAATATTGACCGAAAAACTATTACTTTTCAGAATTGTTAATATTAACCAATAAGAATAAGATTTATAGCGGTTTGGAACGTTTTTTGAATTCATTTTCTAAAACCATCATTATGAAACGGATATTTTTACTCAGCCTACTATTTGTTGCAGTTTGTTCAGTAATTGCCCAGCCTTCGAAAAAAGGTATAGACAACGTGCAAACCAAAAATAATTCAATTGCATTGTCTCAGATCATGCCTGAAGCGGCTATAGAAAACATGAGTGTTTATCCCAACCCTGTAGTAGATTTTCTTAGAATTACGTTTAAAAGCAACCTCAGCGGTATTATTGAAGTGGTTATATTCAATAATATAGGTAAACGCGTTTATAGTCAGGAGTCGGCAATTGAAACAGGAAACAACCTTATTTCTATTGATATCAGGAGCAAAGCCATTGAACCAGGAATCTATTTTATACAGTGCGTAGCCGAAAAAGAGGTATTTACTAGGAAGTTGATAGTGAAATAATTGCTTTGTCGCATTTATGATAATCCTGATTTTACAGAATCCATCCGTTTATCTGAACAATATTCAACTTTATTTGGTTTTATTTATACTTTCGCATCTCATTTTCATACAAATTCTCTCAATTTGAGAAAAACACCATTAATGATTCATTCAAAACAACAGGTGGCCGCATCTGCAATTATTGCAATACTTTTATTTCTTGCGCCCAATTTTGTGCAGGACTATCATCGTATTTGGGGTCATCGGGAAAACCCTGCTGAAAGTGTAGTTTCTTCCGGTTTCCAATTTCACAACCATCACGAAAAGTGCGCTGTTTGTGTATTTGAGTTTAATATTGTTGAGGATATTCCTTTTTATCATTTTAGACCAGACTTGCATTCAAAACATTTTTTCTTTACCGAAAAAATTCAAAACCAAGTTCAGGAATCTGCTTTCCATTATTATAACCTTCGTGCTCCACCCAAGGCTTAATGTTTCAATAATACTTGATTTTCAATAATTTATCGACAATCTAAATGGAGGTTGAGCGGTTTCTATAAAATCAAGCTTCCCAAATCCTTAATTTTTTGTTGTTCCATATCATTAGGAATCAGTGCTGCCATTCTGGCTGGGTTGAATATTCCTCTGTTGTTTGTGTGTAAACCATATTTATTTGACAAATCAGGACATCAATCCCACAAAATAAATCATAATGAAAAAAATATTTTTAATCTGTGTGCTGTTATTGCTGTATTTGGCAAACCAGGCTCAAAACACAATTACTGGAACAATAACCGACCAAAACAACAGGCCATTATCCGGTGCAAGCGTTTTTCTTCCAGAAATCAATAAAGGCACTGTTTCCGACGATAATGGGAAATACAAACTTTCAAACCTTCCGAATGGAAAGTTTAAAGTACAGTTTTCTTTTATTGGTTATTCCAACAAAATTGAATCTATTGGACTAAATAACAGCAATATAACATTAAACACCACTCTAGTCTTCTCAATAATTGGAACAGAGGAAATAGTAATCACAGGTGGTTACAATTCGACACAACACGAAAATGCTGTTAAAATAGAAACGCTTAAACTACTTCCAAGAGATTTAAAAACATCACCTAATTTCATGGAGGTTCTTACCAAAATCCCGGGAGTTGATATGATTTCTAAAGGGAGCGGTATCTCAAAACCGGTAATCCGTGGGCTTTCGATGAACGATATATTGGTGTTGAACAATGGCGTACTGTTCGAGAATTACCAGTATTCGAGCCATCACCCACTTGGCATTGATGAATTTGGTATTGAGGATGTTGAAGTAATAAAAGGTCCAGCCTCTTTGCTTTATGGTTCCGATGCCATAGGAGGCGTAATCAATTTTATTAAGGAAAAGCCAGCCCCGGTTGGTAGTATAGTTGGCGATTACAACCTGCAATTGTTCACTAATACGTTAGGAATGGCAAACAATTTGGGTGTGAAAGGAGCATCAAAAAATTTCTTTGGAGGGTTAAGGTTTGGACAAAAAACAAACTCTGATTTTGTGCAAGGAGGCGGCGATTTTGTTCCCAATTCGCGTTTCAACGAATTATCGTTCAAAACAAACGGTGGGTATTCAGGAAAAGTTGGAACGTTTAAACTGTTTTATGATTACAACAAACAGAAGCTTGGGCTTGTTGAAGATGAGGCTATTGATGCAATTACAGCCAGGGGAAGGAAAAATGAGATTTGGTACCAGCAATTAAATACTCATTTATTGTCGACTCAAAATAAACTATACTTTGGGAAGTATAAATTTGATGTTAATGCAGCCTACCAGAACACAGAGTTGATCCATTTTGGCGATACTGACTTCTATGAAATTCAAATGAAGCTAAAAACATTCACTTATGAAACCCGCTTACATTTGCCATCGGGTGAAAATTCCGAATATATTGTGGGATTTCAAGGAATCAATCAAACAAACATCAACCTTAACGAACGTGAAACTATTCTGCTTCCGGATGCTAGGACCAATAATTACTCAGTATTTGGATTATTGCAGCATACTTTCCTGAAAAAGCTGAAATTGCAGACTGGCATTAGGTACGACAACAAAACAATAGATTCCCAAGTAATCGGACTGCCCGAAACCGCTGCCTACCGGGCTGCAATAGATAAAAGTTATAATAGTGCAAGCGGATCATTAGGTGCAACTTACAATATGTCTGATGCGCTTCTGTTCAGGGTAAATGTGGCTACAGCATTCCGTACACCAAACCTGGCCGAACTTACTTCCAACGGGCAGCACGAAACCCGCTACGAACTTGGCGACAACAACCTGAATCCCGAAAAATCGAATGAAATAGATTTGAGCCTTCATTACCACAAAGCAAATTTTACAATTGATGCAGCAGGTTTTTACAACACGATTAAAAACTATATTTTCATTTCACCTACCGGCGACACCACTAAAACTGGGCTGGGAATATTCAAATACATGCAAAATAATTCGTCACTTTTCGGAGGCGAGGCAGGTGTGCATTTCCATCCACAAGCAGTAAATTGGCTGCACTTTGAAGCAACTTATGCCACTGTAATAGGGAAACAAGCCAATGGCGACTACTTGCCGTTTGTTCCTGCCAACAAATTAAAGCTGGAATTCAGGGTTGACAGGGAAAATATGCTCATTTTCAAAAAACCATATTTTTCAGTAAATTCATCAACTGCTTTTGCACAAAACCATGCCGCACCCGACGAAACTGCCACAGGTGGCTATACCCTCATTGACTTATCTGTTGGGGGAAACCTGAAGCTTAATAACCAACTTGTTTTTGTTGGTATAAGTGCAAGCAATGTGTTGGATAAAAAATATACCGATCATCTTTCAACGCTAAAAGAAGTTAATTTTTCAAATCCGGGCCGGAACATTTCGTTGACCTTGAAAATTCCTTTTGCGATAAAGACGGATGGTTAAATATAACCGACTTACAAAAATCGGCTATAAAACCTTTGGCAATCCTAAAAAAAATGCCCGGAAATATTTTCGGGCATTTTACTTTAGTTCAAAACGGTAAATTAGTTATTCAAAACCTGTATCTTTTTATTCAACCACCTGCCATTAACCTGCATTTGCAGTATGTAAATACCCGAAGACCAGTCACAATCAACTACAGTTCTGTTGGTATTTGGGAAAATTGAAGTTATTGTCCTGCCAGTAACATCTTTCACTACAAGTATTTGTATCGGATCATTTGATTCTACAACAGTGCTTCCGTTAATTACAGGATTGGGGAAAACCCGGATTAGGCTGTGTATATTTTCAGTTATCCCAACATTCGAATCACAAGTAAGGGTTATATCCCATCCCGGTTTGCTAACTGTGGAATTGGAAATAAACTGGAATGTTAATGCACCTGTAGGATTGGTTGCAACAATGTTTGATGGAAGAGTGGAGCCACAGAGCGTTGCAAGCAAATTACTACCTGTCGAGATACCATTATATACCAAAAGTTTGTCGTTGCTACAATTCGTTCCACCTTCTTCAATATCAATACTATTAAACAAGGCGGTTAATTTCCTTCCAGTCTCTGTCGGGGTGAAGGTGATCACACTATTTTCATTCCCTGAGTAGTTGGCATTCGGACCTCCGGCATCAAAAAATTGTGCATCGCACACCGAATAAGCTTTGTTGGACATAATGTACCAGGGTTTTACTTCTATATAATCGGTACGGACAAGGGAATCGGCTGAACCGGTTCGGGTTACTACTAATTTTACACTGTATTTTCCAGGTTGTTGATAACTCACAACTGGATTTTTTTCAATTGAAGAAGAAGGGGTTCCTCCATCAAAAGTCCATTTCCAGGAAGTTGGGTTTCCGGCTGATTGATCTGAATAATTTACAGTTTGGTCAACCGCCAAAAGCGTAGAATCGGCAACAAAATTAGTAATCAGTTTTCCGTTATACAATTGAACATCAAGAATTGTTAACTGCTGATCAACAATTTGGACAGGGAAAGTTTTTGAAAGATAACCGTTTGCCGAAAACGTAACGTTATTCATTCCTCCTTTTAGCAATCGGTGATAATCGCCAACCTGAGGATCGGTGTAAACATGGGAACTATCTTTATCAAAGCCTGAAATGTAAACCTTAGCCAATAATGGTTGTCCTGTTATAGAATCGGTTACAAGTCCGGAAAGCCCAAAGCCTGATTCCTCGATCATGTTAAGCAAAGAGCGATAGTTATAGTTCCAATGGTTGATGAGTTGGCTTTCGGGCAATAGTTTGGTGTCGGAAATCTCGATGGTTACCTCCCTACAATTGCGGAAATAGTTCATATAATCCTGACGGCCACCGGTAATTTCGTACCATGCATATCCGTTCGTGATTCCGTTAACAAATTGGTTCATGTAATTTGCGGGAGCATGAAGATGAACAGTATCGGCATATTCGCGGCTAACATAAACCCACCATGCATCATCGGCACTTAGTTTTGCCCAGGTATCCCATGGATAATTTACTACCTCCTCACCACCATGGAAATTTGCCCCCATTGTAAAAGTATTAAACCCGGCAAAATTCATAAACGCAACGGTTTCAGGTTGCCAGAGGTTTCCATCAGGATGTTGCCCTGACTTGGGATCAGGATAATTGCGGTTACAGTCAATATTGTTGGCATTGCCGCGTGTTGCACCGTTTACCGAATTGTTTCCGCCTTTGTAGGTTCCATCAGGATTGGCAAGGGGGCAAATCACAATATCAGTATTGTTCACCATATTGGTAATCCGGTCAACCGTTCCATATCCACTTAACAGGTAATCAATTAAGTGAAGCATTAAAACATAGCCTGTGGTCTCGTCGCCATGAATACTCGACGAATAAAGGAATTCAGGTTCATTTTCCTGAACGTTCACATTATCTGTAATTCTCAATGCCAATATTTTACGGCCACTTGCAAGTGTTGTGATGGTAATAAGTTTACAAATATCAGGATGATCTGTTGCAAATTGCTGCATCATGGTTTCGAAAGCAGTATAAGTTGGGTAATAATTCCAAGTAAGCACTTGTTTTGGATCATCGGTCATTTGAACCTGAAAAAGTTCGGATGGTGCTGTAAGTACTTCATAATTAAAACCATAATTTACAAAATCGACAAACTCCTTACTATTGGCATACGCATAAACAGTATGTCCTTTAATGTCGTCCAACGAGATTTTACGGGTAAGTTCTGTCAGTTGAGAAAGGTCAGGGAGCTGAAAGCTGAAATAAACCTCACCTCTGCGTGCAAGTTCCTGTTGTGCTCGTTCTTGTTGCGAAATAATGACTTGTGCCTGTAATGTGCTAAATGACACGAGCACGATTAAGAGTAAAAAAAAATTCTTCATGTATACTGATATTTCTGTTTTATTTGGTAACACTTTCTATTTCAGCTATTAAGGCTGATAATTGGTTGTAATGTGGTTTTTCGATTTTAACTAATGGCAAGCGTAGGTTATTTGCTATTAATTGCTTGATTTCCAATGCAGCTTTAATTCCTGAAGGATTACCATCGGCAAATATTGAGTGCGTAAAGTCAGTTAGCCGGTAATGGATTTCGCGGGCTTTTTTCATATCACCTTTAAGCCCAAGCGTTACCATATCGCTAAATTGTTTTGGGAATGCATTGGCCACAACTGAAATAACCCCATCAGCACCCATACCAAGCAACGGAAGGGTAAGCAAATCGTCGCCCGAAATAACCAAAAAGTCTTTCGGTTTGTTGCGAATAATTTCCATAACTTGCTCAACACTTCCCGAAGCCTCCTTGATACCGATAATATTTTCGAATTCTGATGCCAGTTGCAGGGTAGTTTCGGACTTCATATTTACCGAAGTTCTGCTTGGCACATTGTACATGATTATCGGAAGCGGGCTAACCGTGGCAATATTTTTGTAATGAAGGTAAAGGCCTCTTTGCTGTGGTTTGTTGTAATACGGTGTTACCGTTAGGATTGCATCATAACCTTCGAGCGAATTGGAGCGGATAGTGTTAATAACTTCCTGGGTACTGTAGCTGCCAATGCCAATAACAAGTGGCAACCTTTTATTTACAATATCCACAACAAACCCGGCCAAAGCATTTTTTTCTTCGCGTGTTAGCGTGGCAGTTTCGGCTGTTGTGCCTTGCACCACCAAGTAATTCACCCCACCCGCAATCAGATGTTCTATCAAGCGTTCCAAGGATGTGAAATCAATAGTTCCTTGTTTGTGGAATGGTGTAACTATCGCTACTCCGGTTCCTTTAAATTTGTTGTTCATCTGCTTAGTTATTAATACGTCTTAGATAATGTATAACTTGTCCGGTAAAAGAATCAATGGTTTCTTCAGCACTTGCGTGAATCATAAGGTCATAAAACATTAGGTAGTCTTGCTGGAACCGCCCTACTTTTAGCCCCGCTTTAGATAATGCCGCACAATACAGCAAAGGCAGATGGTCGGTAAGGCTAAGGTCTATCAATATATCGTATTCGGTTTCAATGAAGTCTTTTACAAAAGGTTTCTGTGGATGGTATCGCCAGCTCAAATCTTTGGCAGTAAAAATATTCTGAGAAATTTTTGGGATGAAATAATGTGGGACTATTTTCAGATCGGTGTAACAGACAACACTTACCTTTAAATTCATTTCGCTGAACCTGCCCACAATGGATTCGGCAACCGTATATGCAGCTTCATCAGGCAGATAATACAACAAAACTATTGTACGGGCACTGTCCAGATTTATCTGTTTTTGCTTCCTATCCATCTCGTGCTGTTGTTTAAGCAAAAAGGATCTGGCAAATTTTTCGCGTATCTTTTGTATGATTTTCAATGAGAATCAATATTTTACTGAGAAAATGGGCTTGGTTTGTTGCGACTTGCGAAAATACTTATTTTTTCATTTCGGGCTGAAATTAAATAATATTTAGAATGCGTGGTAGCTATCCAGATTTTTCTCCGCATCCTACAAACAGCAAATATCCACCACCTGTCAACGCTAAAAATATTTTTTCTCGACCAGGAATTCGGTTACATATTCGTAAACTCCTTCTTCGAGGGTATAAAATGGAGCTGAATATCCAGCCTCTTGGACGAGTTTCGTTATGTCGGCCTCTGTAAAATACTGGTATTTTTCGCGGATATCTATTGGGGTGTCAATAAATTCTATTTTTTTAGGTATTTCGAGAGCTTTGAAAACTGCTTTTGCGAGGTGCAGGAAAGGGCGGGCTTTCCCGGTTCCAAGGTTATACAATCCCGATTGGGGTTTAGTGTGCATTATGAAATATAACACATCAACAACATCCTTAACATACACGAAATCACGCAACTGCATTCCATCGGCAAAGCCTGAGCGGTGCGATCGGAAGAGTTTGGTTCCCTGTGTTTCTTTTATTTGTTTAAAAGCATGAAAAATAACCGAGGCCATTCGCCCCTTGTGGTATTCGTTAGGTCCATAAACATTGAAAAATTTCATGCCTGCCCAAAATGGCGGGGTTTTCTCCTGATTTAAAGCCCAAATATCAAAATTGTTTTTCGATTCCCCGTAAGGGTTCAATGGACGCAGGTTTTCGACAATGGAATGATTGTCAACATAACCAAGTTCGCCCATGCCATATGTTGCGGCAGATGAAGCATAGATAAGAGGAATCCCATAATTGGAACAGGCTTCCCAAACTTGCTTGGAATAGTTGAGATTGAGGCGATTGAAAATTTCGACATTGAATTCAGCAGTATCGGTACGCGCGCCTAAATGGAATACTGAGGCAACTTCCAGCTGATGTTTTTGCAACCAATTAATAAATTCATCACGGTGGACGTGGCCTACAATTGATTTGTGATCAAGGTTGTGGTTTTTCAACGGATTGCTGAAATCATCCACTACAATAATATTGGTAAAACCCTTGTTGTTGAGCTTGTTCACCATGCAACTGCCAATAAAACCAGCCGCCCCTGTTACCACTGTATATGCCATGATTATCGTGTTTTAAGGTTACAAAGTTATTATTAATGTTTAATTTGGTTCAAGGTTCAAAATAGTTCAAGGTTCAAAATGGTTCAATGCTTCGCGTTCAAATGGTTCACTTGGCTTCGCCGTTCAATTGTTCAATTGTTCGCTTGTTCAAATGTTCAATACTTCGCGTTCAATGTTTAAAAATGGTTCAAAGTTCAAGATGTTCAATGTTCAAAGCCCACATTCCCAAATCCCCACATTATCACATTCCTACATTCCCACATTCCCACATTTTCAAATTTTCAAATTATTCAATTTCCACTTCACTAACAAATAGCCATGCTTTTTTGCCTTCGCCGGGATGTGTAACCGGACAGGTTCCGATATTGGTGGCTTTGATGCGGATATATCGTGTGCTTGTGTTTTCGAAATTCCGCGCTAACATTACCGGGCCATCAAGCCTGATGTCGTCGGTTTCAGCAGGATAGAAGGTGGTAAGTAATTTATACGATTGGCCTTCATCGGAAGCATAGTACTCAACAGCAGCAGGAAGGAATATCCACGATACTGGCATTTGAAGCACATAAATTCCAAGTGTATTCAAAGGTTTCACCTCTCCACGATCGACAGTAACTTCAAAATCATCGCCTTCGAAGCCCATCCATTGCTTGTTGGTGTAATTAGACGAACCTATCAACCCATCGAACAGGCCCGAAACTTCTAATCCCGGATACTTTTGGCTTGGTTGGTTGCTTAAGGTTGCAGATTTGACTCCTTGTAAAAAGGTATATGTGCGAGTGATAACCTGACTTGAATTGCTTCCAGAAATGGAAACTGCCTTGAGCGTACAATTATTACTAATTGTGAAGGGATACGAATATTTTTTGGAAGCAGTTCCAGGTGTTGAACCATCGAGGGTGTAAAATATTTCGGAGTTGGTTGCTGTTGTTGACAATTCAATTTGCTGTGGCCCGGGGAAAGAGCCTTCGGCCAACGAACTCCATGGTTTTGCGGTATATTGGGTCGATTTGGAAGCAGCAGCTTTTGTGCCAAGTACTTCATTCACTGATTTACCAATCCATTCGGCAGGTATTTTAAGGCCGAGTAATCGGGCTATTGTTGGCGAAGTATTTGTGAGGTCGTTGGGAGTTTCCAATATAGTGTTCTTCTTGATTCCGGGGCCACATATAATCCAAGGCACTTCTAATTCTATCATACTTTCGCCCCCATGCCCGAACCCAATGCCGCCATGATCGGAGGTGATAAGTATTGTGGTACTTTGGGCCAACCCCATATCCTTAATTCCATCGATAATCTTTCCAATTTCTGTGTCGATATCGGCAACAGCCTGAAAATATGCCGGTGTTCCAAATCCCTTGCTATGGCCAACTTCGTCAGGATATCCATAATAGATAAAGGTGTAAAGGGGCTTTTCCTTTTTCAAATAGTTCAGCGCAATGGAAGTTATCATAACATTTCCTTGAACAAGTTGCTCCTTGTTTATGTATTTCTTGTTCACGAAAGTGCCAAGCCAACCCCAATCGTAAAACATGGCTGTGATGGCATTGGGCATTTGCTTCCGGATCAACGTAAAAATGGAAGGGAAATAACCATCTTCATCTTTCGCGGTTGGCTCTATGCCGTGGTTGCTCAGGCTCCAATTGTTGGATGTTACGCCATGCTGCTCAGGCCCGGCTCCCGATAAAATGCTTGCCCAATTTGGCGCGCTGACACTTGGCATTGCCCCTCGGGTTTTGAGCGAAATTACGCCTTGGCTTATCAGTTTGTTGAGTATTGGCGTGTTCGAGTACTGCAATCCTTCGGACGAAAGTCCATCAATGCCAATTAGTACAACATGCTTTGTGAGGCTCGGCTGTGCGAATGAAATAGAACATAGAAAAAACAAATAGGGTAGGAGGGAGAGCGATTTGTACGATTTCATCTTAAATGTTTTTGAATATAAAAGTAGTCTATTTTTGTATTTGGCCAAACTGTAATCTTTGCTATTGTTTTTGGGTACAACAAGAAATTAATTGAAATGTATTGATTATAAAGTTGGCAGGTAGTGGGTGAAAGGTAGAAATGATAAAAAGTTGGTGAAAACGATATTACAGTCTTATGAAATCCCTTTCTCCTTGGCCAAAAGAAGTTTGTTGATTTCTTTCAGGTAGGAGTTTTCCAGTTCGAGCGAGGCGATGCGTTGTTTCAGGCTCTCGTTTTCGTTTGTAAGTTCCAAAGTGTTGCTATCGGCGCTGCCTGTAGCCGGGAGCGGTTTTATGTATTGGAAAAAATCGTGGTTCAAGGCTTTCGATATGCGGTAAAGCAAGCTTATGGACATATCATCTTTCTTTAACAAGGTATATACACTTACCCTAGATAAGCCGATGAGCGACGCAAATTCGATCACGCCCAAGTGATGGTCGTAAAGGTAAGCCTTCATCTTAGGTATAATGCTTGTTTTGAAGGAGAAAGCAGTTTCTTGGCCTTGTTTGTTTTTTATTGACATAAAATAAGCTTGCGTTACAAAATATTTGTTGACAAAGATAGTGGAATTATCTAAAATGGTATCATTGTACTTAACAAATACCTTCAAAACAGCAAAATAATGTAAAGCGGAAGAGTATGGATGTAAAGCGGATGAGTATGGATGTAAAGTGGAAGAGTATAGATGTAAAGCGGATGAGTATGGATGTAAAGCGGAAGAGTATGTATGTAAAGCGGAAGAGTATAAATGTAAAGCGGAAGAATACGGATGTAAAGCGGAAGAGTATGGATGTTAGAATACAATGTGTTTGTATCGGCAAATGCCTTTATTGATGGAAGGAATATTTGTTCCACATTTAATTGTTTGATTAACCGATTTAAATATTCACTTTCAAGTTACGGCAAGCTCAACGGATTGCCATTGGCTTTCGCATTTTCACTCCACGGCTTTGTACTGACAAGGATAGGTATTATTTTGCTTTAAACTTGTTAACAAGCTGTTAAAAAATATATTTAATACTTGTGTGGTGTGTATTTTACTTTACTATATTTGCTATGCAATTTATTGAGTATATTTTGGCTGGGCGCACACTTAAAAACCAACTGGGGATTCAGTGAATCAAAATGTTATAAACCGTTCACCTATAAAGTATTCAAGATAGGAAACCTTGGTATTAACCACGTTCAAAAAACAAAAAAAATTGACAATCTGCCACTCTATTTCCCAAAAACATATCTTCCGTGACCTGATGTTTTTTAAGGTTGGTAAACGGATTGGACAAAAAGAAAATTATTTCCTAACATTTTTTTTCGCTCAAAACAATTTAACTGTTAAAATCCAACCCACAGCACTAACCGATAAAGCAGAAACATAAAACTGGGCCTGAACACATCACCAAATTTTTAGTATAAACCGCAGAATCAACAACATAATTAGCCACTAATTGACAAATAACCAATAATTTAGCTTATGAAGACTTTTATACAAATGCAATTGATCGCAACCTTGATTGGGATTTCATTCAGTTCCTTTTCTCAAGGTGCCTGGACAACCAAAATGCCAATGACTACTGCAAGGCAGCACCTTTGTTCGGCTGTTTTCGACAACAAAATCTATGTTTTTGGGGGACATTTGAACAATGGACAGTTTATGACTTTAAACGAAATGTACGATCCGCAAACCAATTCTTGGGCAACAAAAACTCCTATGCCTTCTGCACTCGGTTTTTGTAATGCGGGCACTTGCAACAACAAAATTTATGTTATCGGTGGCTGGGATGGTGGCTATCAAACCAACGAAAATTGGGAATATGATCCACTACTCAACACTTGGGCCATAAAGGCGAATATGCCAACAATACGATCGGATGCTGCTGTGGCGGTGGTTGACAATAAGGTTTATGCTATCGGCGGTTGGCAGTTTGGGTCCAACCCACGGAATGAAAATGAAATGTACGACCCAGCAACAAATACTTGGACAACTAAGGCACCAATGCCTTCGGCAAGAGGTTATTTTACGGTTGCGGTTGTAAACAATAAAATATATGCGATTGGAGGTGGAAATGCCGCGGTATATACAACACAAGTTGAAGAATACGATCCCCAAACTAATGTGTGGACGTCAAAATCCAATATGCCAATAATAAAAGCTGGTTTAGCATCTGTGGTAATAAACAATGAGATTTATTTATTCGGTGGCACTTTAACCAATGCAGATACAACCCTTATTTACAATCCTGCAACAGATACATGGAAAACTGCTGCAGTATTGCCAACTCATCGCGGTTTTGTAACTGCATCGCAAGTAAACGGTAATGCTTATGTAATTGGTGGAGGTTCTATTTCAGGCATTTATGCAACAAATGAAGTGTTCACCCCAGGCAGTGAAGGAAAATTATTTTTTTCGGCCAAGCCCGCGTCAGGCAATTTTTACTCTATTTATTCGATGAA
>CAIRHD010000083.1 GCA_903878265.1 uncultured Bacteroidales bacterium
GGGAACAGCAACATACTCCGAAACCGGGCTTGGTGCAGGCAACTATAGTTTCAAGCTTAAATCAATTGTTGTTGCGGCTTGTTCAACTGCCATAACCGAACCGGCTGCAGGTTTTGTTGTTACCCCACAGCTTCTGGCAGGGGTTAACGGTGCGGTTACGAATGTAGGTTGCCACGGAGGCGAAAACGGTTCGATTGATATTTCGGTTTCGGGTGGCACTACAGCCTATACCTATTCGTGGTCAACGATTCCGGAACAAACAGCTTCAACAGCAACTTCACTCACAACAGGAACATACACCGTTACAGTAACCGACAACAATGGATGCACAACCACAGCTTCGGCCTCAATTACTGAACCTGTGGCATCTTTATCAGCAATTGCCGGAGTTATAACGGAGGTTAATTGTGCAGGAGGGAACACTGGCTCCATTGATATTTCGGTATCGGGCGGGACAACAAATTATTCTTATGCCTGGTCAACGGATCCGGTTCAAACCACTTCGCTTGCAAGTGGATTGACAACAGGAACTTACACCGTTACCGTTACGGATGGAAACAGTTGTACGGCCACGGCATCGGCCACGGTTGTTCAAGCGTTCAACACTCTGACCGCTGACGCTGGGGTTCTTTCAAATGTAGGCTGTTTTGGCGGCAATACGGGTTCTATTGAAGTTTCAGTTTCGGGAGGCAAACCTGATTATACCTATTTGTGGTCAACAAGTCCGGCACAAACTGCTTCGACGGCAACCTTGCTAACTGTGGGAACTTATACGGTTACGGTAACTGATGAAAATGGATGTTCAGCTACAGCTTCGGCAGAAATTACACAACCAACACTGCTTACTGCCAATGCCGGTGTGCTTTCGCACGTAAATTGTTTTGGTGAAAACAACGGTTCTATCCATGTTTCGGTTTCGGGTGGCACTTCGGCTTATACCTATTCTTGGTCAACAAGTCCGGCACAAACTGCTTCGACGGCAGCCTTGCTAACTGTGGGAACTTATACGGTTACGGTAACTGATGGGAATGGCTGCAAAGCCTCAGCTTCTGCAAGCATTGAACAGCCAGGATCTGCATTAACAGCCACTGCTTCAGTTGTTACTAATGTTAGCATCTATCAAGGCAGCGATGGTTCAGTAACTGTTTCTTCGGCTGGAGGTACAACACCATATTCATACCAATGGTCAACCAATCCGGTGCAAACCACCCAGTCTGTGTCGGGTTTATCGGCAGGAATATACTCTGTAACCGTTACCGATTTGCATACTTGTACGGCTACTTCGAGCATAACCCTAATACAGCCTACCCAACCTTCGCAACAGGCGAGGGATATAGTGTTTTCGAATATTGGGAGCAGCCAGTTCAAATTGAACTGGACAAGGGGAAATGGAAATGGTTGTGCCGTGTTTATTATTGAAGGCGCTACGGGTACAGCATTACCGGCTAACAATGTTATTTACCCGCCAAGTACTGTTTTTGGTACATCGACATCACAAGTGGGCACAAGTGGCTGGTACTGTGTTTACGATGATACCGGAACAAGTGTTACCGTAACAGGTTTGGATCCATCAACTGAATATCGGGTTCATATCTGCGAATATAATACAGGTTCAAAAACCTATAACACAACAAGTGCTTCCAACAATCCGGCAAACTATACCACCTATGCACAACTGCTTGCAGCTGCTTCGGTTGTCGAAAATGTAAGTTGTAACGGACTAAATGATGGTTCGGTTATAGTTACTGTTTCGGGTGGAAATCCTTCCTATTCCTACCTGTGGTCTTGCGTTCCGGCACAAACGGCATCGACCGCAACTGGTTTATCGGCGGGCACTTATAGTGTTACTGTTACTGATGGCGTGTTAGCAACAGTAACTTCAAGCGTTGTTGTTACCCAACCTGATGTACTAACTGCCATGGCATCTGTTTCGAAAACAATCACATGCAACCAAGGTTCGGATGGTTCGGTTACGGTAAGTGTTAATGGTGGCACAATTGCCTATTATTATTTGTGGTCAACCACACCGGCACAATCCGCGGCTACCGCTACAGGTTTATCAACAGGCACATATTATGTTACCGTAACCGACGAAAACGGATGTAAAGCAACAGCTTCGGTTTCATTGACACAACCTGTCCAATGGTGGCCAGCACTAATTGGGGCAACACCTGTATGCCAAAACTCGACCGGAAATATTTACAGAACCGTTTCGGGCATGACCGAGTATTCTTGGATTGTTTCTGCCAGTGGCACAATCACTTCGGGTGGGACAAGCTCAGATAGTACAGTAACAATTACATGGCTTACTGCCGGACTACAAACTGTGAGCGTGAACTACAAAACACCAGAAGGATGTGTTGCCGATGAACCAAAAGTAAAGGATGTTTTGGTACGGGTTGCACCAACACCTGTACTTTCGGGCGATGAAATCGTTAGGGAAAATCAGGTTGTAACCTACGCCACGCCTTACAGTTCTGGCAACGGCTACACTTGGAATGCCAGTCACGGAAACCCCGAAATCTGTTTTCCTGACCGCAACTGCATGACAATAACCTGGGATTTCCCTTGCGAACTCATAAACACCGGTTATGTAAAACTTACTGTGACCAACTTGACAACTGGCTGTTCTACTACGGTAACAAAGTGGATTACGATAAATCCGTAAGGATTTTATAAAAATGCAAAAAAGCTGGGGAAAGGCTGTAAGCTGAACCCCGGCTTTTTTATTTTAAACAAAAGTGTCGGGGTGACTTGTTCAGTCACCCCGACACATTTCTGTACAAACAGCTCAACAGCCAACCAGTATTGGGTGGCTGTTTTTATTGGTGCATACGACCTGACTTTCTAAATTATCACTGCCAAAGCAGTAGCAAAGTACATTTTAACTCTATTCATGGGGTGACAAAAAAGTCGCCCCGTGAATAAGCAAATGTCAGCAATAACCTGCTGCTACCAGAAATCGCCACATCTCACTGCCATTTATCCAACACTGTCAATACTGCCTTTAATTGGTTGAGCAATTGCTAGGAATTTATATATCTTTGCCCTATAAACCCCCGATTTATACATGGTATGGTATATGCCGGATTCTAAATGGTTTTCTCAGGTTATGCAATACAGAAACAAAGTCTTCCGGGTAGTATATTTAATTTTCTTGGGTGTATCTTTGGTTATACTCATTTCAGGTCTGGTATCGTGTAATTCATCAGGCGAAAAACAAAAGCGGGAGGAAAATTCTGTACTAAGGTTATTGAAAGATGCCGAAAGAGCAGTTGATTCTAATCCATCCAAAAGCATAGTGCTTTCCGACTCTGCTATAAACATTGCTAAAAGCAGTAGCATAGCCGATTCTGTTTTGCTAAAACTTTTTAGCATCCGTGCCAGGCTTTACGCCAATGCCGAAAATGCCGATTCCGCGCTCCCATACTATCAGAAAGCCCGCGATGTAGCCGTCAGGTTGGGTGATTCGCTAAAACTGGCACGCATTTACAGGGATCTCGGCGACTTGCAAACCCAATATGGAAGCATTGGGCATGCAGAAAAAAACTACATGCTATCCATTGGTATTTATGAAAAAATGGGCCGGAAATACGATGCCGCGCTTACAAAAATCTGCTATACACAGTTGCTCAGTTTTAGGGGCGACTTTGAGCTATCGCAAAAAAAACTGATGGAGGTTTACCTGCTCCTCGACAAACTGGACAGCCTCGAAGCCGAAATTTCGGTATTTAACGGCATTGGCAACAATTTCAAGGAGATTGGAAATCACAGGCAGGCGGTGGTCTATTTCCTTAAAGCATACCAAACGGCGATGAAATTCTCCGATAATTACAACGCCATGGTAACCCTTAACAACGTGGGCACTTGTTACATGCACCTGCAATCCGACAGCGCATTGTTATATTTTCAACAGGCACTCGGGTTTTCGGCGCAGGTGGGGGCAACCGGGCTTGATGTTATGGTGCGTTACAATATCGCCAACTTCCTGATAAAAAAAGGGAAATACCAGCAAGCGACTAAAATACTGGAACAGGTTTTACAGATTTGCATAAAAGGGAAAATAACCGATGGGGTTGCAAGGACATACAGTGCCTTGGCCGAAATTGCCGAAAAAACGGGACAACTATCCAAAGCTGCCGAACTCTGCCAAAAGGCCATTGTACTCGCCGATTCAACCGGAAGGAGGGCGTTGAAACTTACGCTGATGCAACAGGATTACGAAATCGTTAAAAAAGGCGGCGATTGCAATGCCGCGCTTATCCTTTCGGAAGAAATAAAGATGCTTGCCGACTCGATTATGAATACAGAGAAACAGCTTGAGATTTACAAACTTGAACGGCAGTACCAGGCAGATAAAACCGAACTTGAAAATGCCAATCTCAAACTTCAGCTTGCCTCACAAAATGAGCGGCTGGAATACAGGCAGAATTTCATGATCGTGATGGTAATCGCGCTGCTGATCCTAAGTTTCCTGCTTTTTCTCTTGTACCGCACATTCAGCGAACGGACCATAGCCTACAAGGTGCTTATTGGCCAATACGAGGAGGAACGGGTAAATAAAAATTCGCTCGGTGCCAATGGAGCGATGGCTGTGCGGCCCGAAATAAACATGGTTGCGAAGCATGAAAAGTTAAATGAATCGGAACAGCTTTTGGGCCAATTGCAAAACTATTTTGAACTGAACAAGCCCTTTCTAGATCCGAAACTGAGGGTGGATACCGTTGCCGACAATTTGAATGTTACCCCTAAGGCCATTGCCGCCGCCCTTAAAGGATACCACGACAACAATTTTAACCTTTTTACCAACCGGTACAGGGTCGAAGCAGCTAAAACCTTGCTTGAGGATCCTGTGGGTCGTCAATACAAGATCAATGTAATTGCAACGAACTCCGGGTTTGGTTCAAAACAGAGCTTTTATACAGCTTTTGAACAGTTTACGGGGATAAAACCAAGTTATTACCGGGACCATTTCATGGGAAAGCAGGAACCGAAGATAAAGGATACTGCTGAAGATTAGCGGCCTTTTTGCCTAAATTATATTAGCCTTACAATATTAATGTCCTGCTTTCCCCCCGTACGGGGAAACAAATTTTAGTTGCCTGCCACCAAAACCTCGTTTGTATTTCATTCAAATTCAGGCGTGTCCAAAATTCCGCAAGCAGTTTGGCGGTATATTGGACAACCTTTTGTTGTATGCCGAAACTTTTATATATTATTTTGTTTTTTGTAAAATAAGCAAGTTAAACTCTAAACTGATCCGTCAAGGCCAGGTACTATTTTCTCCATCAATTACACATTTAAACCCATTGCCATGAAAAGAACAACTACGAAAAACCAAAATTGCTCTGCTGCATTGAGCCAAAAACCATTTGCTGGATTACGGCTCTTTGCATTCATCCTCGCCCTGCTCCTGCAGGTATCCGTTCCATTAATGGCCCAGACTTCTACCACACCTGCAGGTGCTGGCACAGTTGGTGGCCCTTACCAATCGCCACCCTTAACAACCTATGCTGGTTGACGCAAACCTAAGGGTACAGATGGTATTAATTATAAAACGCAAATAAACACACTTAAATAATAAATTTATGAAAAGAATCATTGGTCTAATATTTACGCTGGCCTTTATTGGTGGCCTTTTTGCACAAACCACATCGGAGGCACTCCTCTTCGGTAATTTGCAAAACGGAGTTGTATCAACTATTTCTTCAAAATCTGATGGCGAAGTAAAAACAACTGAGATTTCGATGTCCAATATAGGCATCGAGGCCGATAAAAAGGTGGAAAAACGGTTGCCTTTTATGGAGGACAACACTGCCGTGATTGAGTGTCCGCTGCAGGCTATGCGGGGAGCAGTTACTGCAGATGGCCTGGTGATTAAATCATCAACAAAGGAAGAAGGTCAGGGAAATTTCAACCTTCGGCCACTCACCTATTCCAAAGGAGAATTAACTGCCGTTGGCAATGGGCTGATTTCTATAGCCAAGGATGCCGTTTTGCTCAACAGGGGAAATTTAACCGAGCGTTTTACGTCTTCTACCGATGGTATCCGACAAGATTTTATCCTTGCAAAATCACCTGCAGGAACCGAAAACCTATCGTTGGTGCTGGAGCTAAAAGGGGCCACTGCTGCAAATTCGGCCCAAGGTGTATCTATAAAGATGGACAACGGCAGGAAGCTGGAATACCACAATCTTTATATTACCGATGCCACCGGTAAGAGGATGACAGGCGAAATGAAGGCGGTTTCGGAAGGACTGATTGCTATCCATGTAAACGATGCGGAGGCGGTATATCCTTTAACCATCGACCCTACCATTACCGATGCCGACTGGGTAGCCTTAAATACAAGTTATCCCGGTACAGATAATACTGTTAATTCTATTGCCATAAGCGGCAGCAATATGTATATAGGTGGTACCTTTTTATATAGCCCTGGCGGAGCCGCAAACCGGATAGCCAAATGGGACGGATCTGCCTGGTCGGCTCTTGGAAGCGGAATGGATAATACTGTTTCTGCCATTGCTATAGATGGTAGTGGCAATGTGTATGCGGGGGGAAATTTTACATTGGCAGGAGGTGTTGCTGACACTAAATACATAGCCAAATGGGACGTTACTACCTCTGCCTGGTCGCCTCTTGGAACAGGATTAGCTGGTGCTGCTGCTGCCATTGCAATAGACGGTAGTGGCAATGTGTATGCGGGAGGAAGTTTTGCTTCGGCAGGAGTTGTTGCTAACACCAGTAAAATAGCCAGATGGGACGGAACTGCCTGGTCGGCTCTTGGAAGTGGAATGAACGGTAATGTTTCTGCCATTGCAATAGATGGTAGTGGCAATTTGTATGCGGGAGGAGCTTTTACATCGGCCGGAGGTGTTGCTAACACCAGTAAAATAGCCAAATGGAACGTTACTACCTCTCTCTGGTCTGCTCTTGGAAGTGGGATGAGCGCTACTGTTGCTGCCATTGCAATAGATCCTAGTGGTAATGTGTACGCGGCAGGAATTTTTGCTAATGCCGGAGGGGTTCCGGCTAACAACATAGCCAAATGGAACGTTACTACCTCTCTCTGGTCTGCTCTTGGAAGTGGGACAAACAGTAGTGTTTCTGCCATTGCAATAGATGGTAGTGGTAATGTGTATGCGGGTGGAGACTTTGGATTGGCCGGAGGTGTTGCTGGCACTCTTAGAATAGCCAAATGGAACGGAACTGCCTGGTCTGCTCTTGGAAGTGGGGCAACCAGTAATGTTGCTGCCATTGCAGTAAGTGGAAGCAATGTGTATGCGGGGGGTAGTTTTACAACGGTTGGAGGTGTTGCGGCACTTAGAATAGCCAAATGGAATGGTACTGCCTGGTCGTCATTTGGAACCGGATTAGACGCTCAGGTTAAAGCCATTGCAATAAATGGAAGCAATATGTATATAGGCGGAGAATTTACTTTTAGTGCTGGCGGTGCCGCAAACCGAATAGCCAAATGGGACGGAAGTAGCTGGTCGGCTCTTGGAAGCGGATTAGACAATGCGGTTAATGCCATTGCAATAGATGGAAGTGGCAATGTGTATGTGGGAGGACCTTTTACATTGGCAGGAGGTGTTGCTAACACAGCTTACATAGCCAAATGGAACGGATCTGCCTGGTCGGCTCTTGGAACCGGATTAAGTGGCGCTGCTAATGCCATTGCAATAGGGGGTAGTGGCATTGTGTATGTGGGAGGAGCTTTTACATTGGCCGGAGGTGTTGCTAACACCAGTAGAATAGCCAAATGGGACGGATCTGCCTGGTCGGCTCTTGGAACCGGATTAAATGGCGCTGCTAATGCCATTGCAATAGGGGGTAGTGGCATTGTGTATGTGGGAGGAGCTTTTGCAACGGCAGGTGGAACTTCTGTTAACTACATAGCCAAGTGGGACGGAACTGCCTGGTCGGCACTTGGAAGTGGAATGAACACTTCTGTTACTGCCATAGCAATAAATGGAAGTGGCAATGTGTATGCGGGGGGAAATTTTACATTGGCCGGAGGTGTTGCTAACACCAGCAAAATAGCCAAATGGGACGGATTTGCCTGGTCGGCTCTTGGAAGTGGGACAAACAATAATGTTTCTGCCATTGCAATAGATGGGAGTAATAATGTATATGCGGGAGGAACTTTTACTACTGCCGGAGGGGTTCCGGCAAACAGGATAGCCAAATGGAACGGAACTGCCTGGTCGGCTCTTGGAAGTGGGGCAAACAATACTGTTAATGCGTTGGCAATGAATGGAACTACTCAGTTAATCGTGGGAGGTTCTTTTACGGCTGCGGGTAATAAATTTTCGCCCTATCTGGCAAAGGTGATAAATTTATTAGGAGCAACACCAACGATTTCTTCTTTCACTCCCACATCAGCAGGCACCGGAACAACAGTAACCATTACCGGAACCAGTTTTACCGATGCTACAGCCGTAAGCTTCGGTGATGCAACAGCTACATCCTTTACCGTGGTTGATGCTACGAGCATTACAGCGGTAGTAGCAAACGGGGCAACGGGAACCATTTCAGTAACTACCCCTGGAGGAATCGCTATTTCAACGGGTACTTTTACCTTTTTACCAGCACCTACCATCACCTCTTTTTCACCAACTTCGGGGGCAATTGGCAGTAGCGTTACTATTACTGGAACAAACTTTAATACCACAGCTGCAAATAATATCGTATATTTTGGTGCTACCAAAGCTACAGTTACGGCTGCTACTGCTTTCAATTTAACGGTTACGGTACCTACAGGTGCTAACTACCAGTATATCTCTGTTACCAACTCGGCGACAAATTTAACAGCTTACTCAGCCCAACCATTTATACCTACCTTTTCGGGAAGTATGAATTTTGCATCCAAAATAGATTTCGCTACCGGTAGCAGTCCTTATGCAACAGCGATGGGAGATATTGACGGCGATGGCATACCCGATATGGTAACAGCCAATTTAAGTTCTAATACAGTTTCAATAATTCGCAATACTTCTACTTCGGGTTCGGTGAGTTTTGATGCTAAAGTAGATATAACTACAAGTACAGGTCCCCGATACATAACTTTAGTAGATTTTAATGGGGATGGAAAATTAGATATAGCAGTTACTGCTTCAGGCAGTGGTTCGATTAATGTGTTTTGCAATACTTCAACATCCGGAAGCATCAGCTTTGCAACCCCTCTGGCTTTCATTTTAAGTTATCCACAAGGGGTAAGCTTTGGAGATTTTGATGGGGATGGGAAACCTGATTTAGTGGTAGCTGGATTGATAACGAATGATGTAAATGTTTATCCTAACACATCCACTTCAGGCATTATAAGCTTTGGTACAAAGGTAAGTTTTACAACAGGTGCAGGAAGTAATCCTGCAAATATAAGAGTTGGAGATATTAATGGGGATAGCAAACCCGATATAGCGGTAACAAATGGTACTAACAGTACAGTTTCAGTATTTCGCAACACCTCTACAGGTACGGGCAATTTTGGTTTTGCAACTCATGTTGATTTTGCTACAGGTACTTCTCCTTTTGGCATAAGTATAGGTGACATTGATGGCGATGGCAAGCCCGATTTGGCAATAGCTAATAATGCAACAGGAGTTAATACAGTGTCGGTATTGCGCAATACTTCCACTGTGGGCACTGTTAATTTTGCTACAAAAGAAGATTTAGCTTGCTTTGCCGGTACAAATCCTCAAGTTTTATGTTTGGGAGACATTGATGGCGATGGCAAGCCCGATATTGCAGTAGCAGGCTTTGCAGTAGGTAAATTAATGGTATTTAAGAACACTTCTACTTCAGGCGTACTTAGTTTTGCAACCAGAACGGATATTACATCCCTAAACGCAATTACTGATATTAATATCATTGATATAGATGGTGATGGAAAACCCGATATAGTGGAAACTAGTACCAATACAGCCAAAATGTCTGTATTCAGGCAAGTAATCTTACCTGTTATTAGTTCATTTACACCCACAGCCGCTGGCAATGGCACTACAGTAGAAATTACAGGTACTAATTTTACAGGAACTACAGATGTAAGCTTTGGCGGCACAGCAGCTGCATCCTTTATCGAAAACAGTAGTACAAGTATAAGTGCAGTAGTAGCAGCCGGTGCCACAGGTATCATAAGCGTAACTACTTCTGCGGGCTCAGGATTTTCTACCGACACATTTACCTATACAATTATTCCGTTATTAAGTACGCAGGCAGTTTCAAGTATTGCCTCTACAACTGCTACCGGCAATGGAAATATAACTGATATAGGAGCTGCAAATCCTGCTACAAGAGGTA
>CAIRHD010000084.1 GCA_903878265.1 uncultured Bacteroidales bacterium
AAAAGGCTTCCCAATGACAAAACCACTTACCATTTCCCTGTTTTCTATTTTCTTTTTCCTAACCTACCCATCCTTCGCACAGCGCGATGTGGTTGAAAAAATCATTGAAATAGGCAAAACCGACAACCAAACCATGCAACACCTGGATGTTCTTTGCAACCGTTTTGGCGGCAGGTTGGTTGGTTCCGATGCCTACGAAAACTCAGCCGAATGGGCGGCTTCCAAATTCAGGGAATGGGGTATGCAGGTACAAATGGACGAGGCAGGAACTGTTCCGGTTGGCTTTAACCGAGGACCCTGGTTTGGGAAATTGTTGGCCGAAAACGGCATGGACCTGCATTTCGCAACGCCTTCAGAGACTTCTGGAACCAAGGGTTTACAAACTGGCCATGTGCTGCTTGAACCAAAAACACAAGATGAATTCGACCACATGAAAGGCCGCCTGAAAGGTGCCTGGGTTTTGATAACAGGCAAGAGCGACGGCTGGCCAATTGATTTTTCGTATAAAGCCAACCACCGCCGCGATTCGTTGATTGCCGCCAATATCGAAATCCGCAAGAAAAACCATGATATAGAATCCGAAAATGAAAAAGCTGGCGACAGTCTTCCAAAAAAAGAACTTATTAAACTTAATGACGAACCTGCACTTTTTTATAAGCAAATGAAAGATGCAGGAATTTTAGGAATAATTCAGTCGGCTCCGATTCCAATCCGAGTTTTATACGATCGGAAAAATATCGACAGCCTCACTTTTGAAACCTTGCCCACTTTGCCCGATATAAAATTAGACGAACACCAATATGCGACCATTGAACAAATGGCAAAGGAACGCCGCAACTTTTACCTCGAATTTGACATACGCAACCATTTTAAACCCGGACCAATTAAATATTACAATGTAATCGGAGTAATTCCCGGCACAAAATACCCGGACGAATATGTGGTTATGGGCGGACATTTGGATGCTTACGATGTGGGGACCGGTGGCGTGGATGATGGTTCGGGCGCCACGCCAACCATGGAAGCAGCCCGTTTGATAATGAAAGCCGGAGGAAAGCCCAAACGCACAATACTTGTATTTCTGTTTGCCGGCGAAGAATTTGGGTTGTTAGGCTCGAAAAGCTGGGTAAAAAGGAATCCTGAGAAACTACCGAAAATCTCCAATATGTTTAATCGCGATGGCGGCCCAACCGTTGCCAATAGCCTTAGCGTACCCGAAGCATGGAAGGAAGATTTTGAGAAAATTTGCGAACCTTTGTCGGGCATTAACCCTGACTTCCCTTTTACTGTGACCAAGCGCGACCCCAGACCACGCCCCAAAGCCGCCTGGGGAACCGACAGCGGGTCGTTTGCCATCGAAGGCGTGGCTACCCTCACTTTTGGCACCGAAGACACCAAAGGCTACAACTTCAATTATGGTGAAATCTGGCACACCGAAAGGGATTTGTACAACAAAAGCATCCCCGAATACCAGGAACATACTTCCATTGTAACGGCCATTGTTGTTTTGGGCGTTGCCAACCTGGATCATCTACTTGCAAAAGATGCTTATTACTCTGCTGAAAAGGGGAAATAAGGGGAAATAAGGTGGGATGTGTGATGTGGGATGGCGGATGTACGATTTCGGATGTGGGATTTCGGATTGCGTTTCAAAACTAACTACCCATAAATTTGCACTTTTACACGATAAATTAGTTCATTTGACGACTTTGACTTTCGACATCCGACCTTCAACATCAAACATCAACCCTGATTACATTCGCATTAAAACTATTCAATATTTTGCAAAAACAATTATGACAACGCAGGAAATCCCGAATCCACAACTACGGTTAGCCTTTGATTATGTTGAGCAAACCAACACAAACCTATTCCTTACCGGGAAAGCAGGAACAGGGAAGACCACGTTTTTGCGCAACCTGAAAACTGTTTCACCCAAACGCATGATTGTGGTTGCTCCAACCGGAGTGGCTGCTATCAATGCCGGTGGTGTTACAATCCATTCGTTTTTTCAGATGCACTTCGGGCCTCACCTTCCCGAACATGCGGCGCAACAGGCAAATAGCAGGGATGGCAACCAAAACAATGCGTTCGACAAGGCAAAGCGTTTCAGCCGCGAGAAAATTGACATAATGCGCAGCCTCGACTTGCTGGTAATTGACGAAATAAGCATGGTCAGGGCCGATTTGCTGGATGCAATTGACGAGGTTTTGCGTCGTTACAAGGATCATAGCAAACCATTCGGTGGCGTTCAACTTTTGATGATCGGCGATTTGCAGCAACTTGCCCCGGTGGTAAAGGATGAGGAATGGGAAATACTGCGACCATATTACGATACATTTTTCTTTTTCGGTAGCCGCGCCTTGCAAAAAACCGCTTTCACCACCATCGAACTCAAACATATTTACCGCCAAAGCGACGATATTTTTATTGGCCTGCTCAACAAAGTGCGCGACAATAAAATTGACAAACAAGCCTTGGATGCATTGAACCAGAGATACATACCTGGTTTCGACCCAGGCAACAATTCGGGTTATATCACGCTAACCACGCACAATTATCAGTCGCAGGCCATAAACGAAGCCAAGCTAAAACAGCTTAAAAGCCATGAACACCGCTTTTTGGCCAAGGTTGAAGGCGATTTTCCCGAATATAGCTATCCCACCGACTTTGAGTTGGTACTAAAGGATGGCGCTCAGGTAATGTTTGTGAAAAACGATATTTCGCGCGAAAAACTGTTTTACAACGGTAAAATCGGTAAGATAACCAGTATTGCCGGAGATTCGATTTTCGTAAAATGCGAAAGCGATTATGAGGCCATCGAAGTGTTTCCAAGTGAATGGACAAACAGCAAATACACTATAAACGAAGAAACTAAAGAGATTACAGAGACCCCTGTTGGCAAGTTCACACAGTTCCCGCTTAAACTGGCCTGGGCTATTACCATCCACAAAAGTCAAGGCTTGACCTTCGAAAAAGCGATTATTGATGCTAATGCCGCTTTTGCACATGGACAAGTTTATGTAGCACTGAGCCGTTGCAAAACTTTTGAGGGAATGGTGCTGAGCACACCCATATCGCAAAATTGCATTAAGAGCGACAGTAGCGTAAAGGGTTTTTCTGACGAAGCCGAGCAGAACCAACCCGGCGAAAAGGAATTATTGGCTTCCAGGATTGCCTACCAGCAAACATTGCTTGCCGAATTGTTGGATTTTTCGACCATACAACGCCGTTTTTACCATTGCCAGAAAATCATAAAAGAAAACTCCAATGTGCTGCTTCCGGCTTTGGCCGAATCATTTATGGGCATGCATAACGCTATGGAACAGGAACTTATTGGTGTTGTAAATAAATTCAAGCCACAAGTTGGACAATTCCTGTCAAGCAATCCAATGATCGAAGGACACGAAGCTTTGCAAGAACGCATTAAAAAAGCCTGTGCCTATTTTGCCGAAAAGACCGAAAAACACATTTGCAAAGTCCTGCAAAACATTGAAATTGAAACCGATAACAAGGCAATTAAAAAAGTATTGAAGGAGAGTGTCGAAAACCTTTATCAGGAAGCCATCATAAAGTCAGCTTGCTTTAAATCCGGCACCGAGGGATTTACTGTAAAAACCTATCTGAATGCGAAAGCAAAAGCTGCAATAGAAAAAATACAGCTTAAAGCAGAACCAAAACTAAAGGTTTACGGTCAGGAAGGTGGCAAGCCGAACGCTGCACTAATTCAGCTAATAAAAGAATGGCGGAACGATATGGCCGAGGAAGAAAACGTCCCACTTTTTATGGTTCTTCCGCAAAAAACGCTTTACCAATTAGTGGAAAAACTTCCGGTAACAGTGAAGGAATTGAAAGAAATAGGAGGTTTTGGAAAGAAAAAAGTGCAGAAGTATGGTTCAGAAATAATTTCAATGATCCGCAACTATTTGCAAATAAATCATTTAGATAAGATTGAAACCGATATTCCGGAAGAAGAACCAGTTACAAAGCCAAAACCCGTAACAGGTCAAACTCAACGGCTTAGTTTACAAATGTTCCTTGAAGGCAAAACCATTGCCGAAATTGCAGAAGAGCGGTCGTTTGCGGCATCCACTATCGAAGGGCATCTGGCCAGATTTGTATCCAGTGGCGAATTGGATGTACTAAAATTAATTACGGTTGAAAAGCTCGAAATGATAAAGGCGCATTTCATGGAAACAGGCAGCACTTCCATCACAGAAGCCAAAGCGGCATTGGGCGACAAAGCAAGCTATACCGATTTGAGACTGGTGCTAAATTCCATGACTGCAAGAAATCCCGATCCGCACTCCAAGTATATTTTGTAGCGATTGTTCAGGTTTCCTTGATGCTTTGTCAGGGCTTCACTTAAAATGAAATGTTATTTCGTTCAATTGTTCAATTGCTTCGCGTTCAAAGGTTCAATGCTTCGCGTTCAATTGTTCTCTTGTTCAATTGCTTCGTATTCAATAATTAATTGCTTCGCGTTCAATTTCGTTCAGGGCTTCGCTTAAAGAGAAACCCTGACTTGCCAAAGATAGCGGGTCTTTGTTGGAGGAATGTATAAGGCAAAAGCGTAGAAATATACTGCAACGACAAAAGTTTGGATTTGTGCCATCTTCCATGCTTTGAATTGCGAGGAGATACGTTCGGCTTCAAAACGCAAGTATTTTTATAAAGCCTTGATTTTTTGTTGCTTTTCAGCTTTTCGACAATAAGTCGAAGGCTTTTAATTGCCGGGCATCGTATTACAGGAATTGGACAAAATAGGCTTAAGAAACTTCTGTCTTTACTGTTTTGGCTTCCATTATTTAGGATTGCGCCATCAAAAGAATAGTCAAACCTAAAAATAATGAAACCTTTCATAGTAGAGCAGCTTTTTTTTATAATTTAGCCATGTAATAAATAGCTCATGCAAGATATTTATAATGATCTCAAAAAGCTTATTGAGCAGGAAATTCCTGCTGTTTTATGCTTAGTTACCAACACTTCCGGTTCTACGCCACGCAAAGCTGGATCTAAAATGCTGGTTTTGGGCGATGGCTCCATCAAAGGCACAATTGGCGGCGGAAGTGTTGAATTTCAGGTTATTCAGGATGCGCTTAAGCTTTTAACAACAGGTGAGCCAATGGTTAAAACTTATCACCTCGAGGATGATTTACAAATGCACTGTGGTGGAACCATGCAGGTGTATTTCGAAGGAATTGGCTGCTCTCCAAAACTTTATATTTTCGGTGGTGGACATATTGGTAAAGCTTTAGCTGGTTATGCCTATGGTCTTGGATTTAGTCCAACAGTTTTCGATCAGCGTAATGGAATTTTCGATTCCTGGGAATTGGATTTGCCCGGCATTGAAACCCGAATTGGAAATTACCTTCAAATCATTGAAAAAACGATATTCGACAAAAACTCATACATTGTGATTGTTACACCCAAACACGAATTTGACGAAACAATCCTATTAGCTTGTGCCCCATGCGAATATGCATACCTTGGCATGATTGGCAGCAAAAGAAAAGTTGCCGAAATCAGGAACAAAGCACTTGAAAACAATGTACTTACAGCCGAAATCCTCTCAAAAATCGATATGCCTATCGGGCTTCCTTTCGCCGCAGAAACCCCGGCTGAAATAGCAATCAGCATAGCAGCAAAAATGATCGATGTTAAAAATACATTGAAAAAATCATGAATCCCCACCGCGATAAAATTCAGTTTGTACTGAACGATAAGGTTTTTACTGTTGATTTTAATTCTGATCCTGAATTAAAGCCAACCACAACCGTGTTGAATTACCTTCGTTCCTTACCTCTCCATAAAGGCGTGAAGGAAGGATGTGCCGAAGGCGATTGCGGTGCTTGTACTGTGGTTATCGCCGAAAATCACGAAGGGAAACTTATTTACAAAACTATCGATAGCTGCCTGGTTTTTCTTCCGATTATTCATGGAAAACAGCTTATTACTGTCGAAAACCTTGCTGATTCGGGCGTGCTTCATCCTGTGCAACAGGAAATGGTGAACCACAACGGAAGCCAGTGCGGGTATTGCACTCCGGGTGTAGTTATGTCAATGTTCGGGCTTTACAAAAACCATCATAATCCTGAAAGGGAAGTAATAGAAGATTCGCTAACAGGAAACCTGTGCCGTTGCACTGGATATCAGTCCATTATCAATGCTGCTGAACATGCTTGTTCACAGGTAGATACTGATAAATTCACCATCCATGAAACAAAGATTGTTTCGTTGCTGAATGAAATATCAAGTGCCACGAGCCCTATTGAAATAATATCTGCATCACAAAAATATTTTAAGCCTTTTACCTTACCTGATGCTTTATTGTTCAGAAGAAATTATCCGGATGCAACAATTATCGGCGGAGCAACAGATTCAGCCTTGAGGCAAACCAAAAAGCATGAATTTTTGCCCGAAATTCTCGACATTTCAGGAATTAAAGAACTGGATTATTTCCTTGAAGATGAGACAGTTTATAAAATTGGTTCTGGAATAAACCTGGAAAAATTAAAATCCCTTATTGCCGAAAGACTTCCAGCTTTTTACAAAATGCTTCAAGTATTCGGATCGCTACAAATCAGGAACCTGGCAACTTTGGGCGGCAATATTGCTTCCGCCTCGCCAATTGGCGATATGCTGCCCCTATTATTTGCTTACAAAGCTAAAATTAAGTTGCAGTATGTTAATTACGAAAGACTTGTATCCATTGAAGAATTTATAAAAGGATACCATTTAACCGATATTCATGTTGATGAACTGATTACAGAAATTGAAATTCCGAAACCAGATTCGGCAGTTTTGACTCATTCATACAAAGTTTCGAAACGCAAAGACCTTGATATTTCGACAGTAAGTGGAGGTTTTTCACTCCAGATTGTTAACGGGGTAGTTAATGAAATAATCCTCGCTTTTGGCGGAATGGCTTCGCAAACCAAAAGGGCAACACGAACCGAGGAATTCCTTTTGGGGAAAGTATGGACAAGGCAAGTAGTTGAGGAAGCCATGGAAATACTTGCCAATGAATTTGTTCCATTGAGCGATGCCCGTTCCATAGCCGAATACCGCACACTTGTTGCCCGCAACCTTTTGTTAAAATTCTTTTCAGAAACCTCAACTTCCAGGCAATGAAAACCGAAAACCTGAAACACGACAGCGCCATTAAACACGTTACCGGGCAATCGGTGTACGTGAACGATCTTGCGGTAAGCGGGCAGTTGGTCGGAAGGGTGGTTTACAGCAAGGTTGCATCCGCCCGTATCAAATCAATTGATTTCGCAAAAGCTATGCAGGTTGACGGCGTCTCTGCAATCCTCACCTACAAAGATATTCCCGGCCATAACCAATTGGGACCTGTTATTCATGATGAGCCATGCCTAGCCCTAGATATAGTTACATTTATCGGGCAGGCCATTGTGCTAATAGCTGCTGAGAACCTTGAAGTCGCACTTAAAGCGGAAAAGCTTATCCAAATTGAGTTTGAAGAACTCGAAAGTATTTTGACTTTACAGCATGCCATTGCCAAAAACAACCTGCTTGCACCTCCTCGCAGTATAGAATGTGGAAATGTGGAAGAAGCACTTAAATCAGCACCTCATCTAATTTCTGGCGAACTCGAAACCGGGGCGCAAGAGCATTGGTACCTCGAAACCCAATCGGCTTTGGCAGTTCCTGGCGAAGGAATGGAAATGCTTATTCATGCTTCGAGCCAAAATCCTGCCGAAACCCAAGCCATTGTTGCCGAAGTTCTTGGTGTTGCTAAAAATGAAATCGAGGTCGAAGTCAGGCGTATGGGTGGAGGTTTTGGCGGGAAAGAAACACAGGGAAACCACATTGCAGCTTGGGCTGCTTTGCTTGCCAATGCAACCCGGCGACCGGTTGCCATTCAGCTTTTTCGCAACGACGACCAGATTATGACTGGCAAAAGGCACCGATTTCTATCGAATTACAGTATTGGATTCGACAACAACGGTCAAATACTTGGGTATTCTGTCGAATTAAATTCGGATGCTGGAGCAGCCACTGACCTCAGCCGGGCCATTCTCGAAAGGGCTATGCTGCATGCAGAGAATTCTTATTTTATCCCGAATGTTAAAATTGTTGGTAAAGCATATAAAACCAATTTGCCCTCCAACACGGCTTTCCGTGGTTTTGGCGGCCCGCAGGGAATGGCCGTGATAGAAACTGCAATTGATAGGATTGCCCGCTTCCTGAAAAAAGACTCTGCCGAAATTCGCAAACTCAACTTTTATAGAAGTCACGAACGGAATATCACACCTTATGGTGAAACTGTAGTTAACTGCCGATTGGATGTGATGTACGAAAAACTGCTTGTTTCGTCGCACTATGTGGAGCGAATGCAGGCCGCTGCAGAGTTTAACAAGCAAAATGAATTTGCAAAACGA
>CAIRHD010000085.1 GCA_903878265.1 uncultured Bacteroidales bacterium
CTACCAGCTTGATAGTACAGCAGCCTCAAATCATAAATCCTTGGTGTCTCCAACTACCAAATTCTAACCCAAAAACTTCACGTTTTTGTTTATCTTTTTTGAGATGCTTGCGGCACAAATCAATAAATATGCGGGTGGAATTATACAAAAAAAGGATTTCGAGAACTTTGCCTTATTCCTCTATCATCGCCACCGCCCTGATCAACGATGCTTCGGCTTCAATCTTGAGCGGGAAAGCCATAAAAATGCAGTTTTCTTTATCTAAAAGCTGTTCAAGATTGGTGAGGTTTTCGACAAGGAACCGGCTTTCCTTCAGGAAAATGCTATGAAATGCAAAAGGAGATTTGTCGGGCGAAGGAGAATCAAAACCTGCGATTGACACCCCTGAAAGTACAAGTGCTTCCGCAATTTCATCTTCAAACTCTGGATAATCGTAATAATAGCTTTCCTTCCCCCAGGAGTTGCTGTATCCGGTGCAAAAAAGGACAATCGTGTGTTTGATGAAAAGCGGTTTCCACTCCTCACGCATTTTTATGGTTGCCAATCCCCGCACATCTATAACCAAAGCATTTCCGGCAAAGCTCCCGACTGGATATTTGTCAATGGTCAGCGTGTCGGCCTTTGCATGAAAAGGGGCATCGATATGGGTTCCTGTATGCATGTTCGATTCTAATCTATGTGTAACATAGCCAGCATCTTCAGGAAGTAAATCGAGGATGATTGATGGTGTTTTTTCGCCGGGAAAAACCGGCATTTGGTGGGATATGGTTTGTGTCAGGTCAATATATTCCATCGGTAGCAATTAAACTTTGTTTCTAAACTTGGTTAATCCTGAAATTTACGAATTACGATTTACGAATTACGATTTGTTTTCATAAATCATAATTCCCAATCGTACCTCGTGCCTCGTAAATCAAAATAAAACTTGACTATATAGACAAGCTCAAATTAAAGTGATAATAATTCGTCCTGTTGCGATTGGGAAATTTTCTTCCAGCAAACTCCCCTGAAATCGCATGGATAGGGTTTCATGCAATGGTTTCCGGGTAGGATATTTGGCGATTTGTCTTGTTTCAGGACTTCAACCATCGAAGATATGTTTTCCTGTACAAAAGCCTCCTTTTCTTCACACATTTGGCTCACATCTGTAAAAACAAACATTTTTTCTAGTTCCACATCAGCGTTTAACTCAATCTCACTGTTTCTGTGAACTAAGAAGAATTGCTCCGGTTTAAGTCCGGCAAAGTTTAAAACATGGTACTGCAAAAAGGCATCGCTGTAGTAAACATCGCTTAATTTCAGGCTGCTTTTCACTTCATAAGCGTTATACCCATTTTGCTGCTTCACCAAAATATCGAGGGCAACTACAACATTATCGGATATAAAACAAGCCTCATAAATTACTGGAAATCCTTCCTTAATTAATCCTTCGGTTTTTAATGCCGACGATTTTCCTGGCCTCGAAATAGTTGTTCCACCCGGAAAAAGTTGCTGCGCTACCTTGCCGACCGCATGGCCCCGTGCAAATTTGGCAAGCTGTTCTTCGCTGATCTTGTCGCGGAGGTATGGCCTAAACTTATTTAGGTACAACGATTTATGACATTGCAACCCACGGATATAGGTTGATTTTGAAAGGATATATTCTGCCATTTTTACAAGTATTGTTTACAAAGGTAGATTTTAATCAGTTTCAATTCTTTTGGCAAAAACAAAAACACTAAAATGAATTTTGTTGATTCAACTGGAATCGTGTCAAAAAAAAGAGCCTTGCAGTTAATAGCTACAAGGCTTCTAATTTCTGGTGTTACCAACTCTTGCGGCTAAAAACCTCACCCCTTTCCTTCCCCTCTCCTCGAAAAAAGGAGAGGGGAGGGTTCGGAACGATGCTGAGGGATTTGGCTACTTTCAACTAACTAAAAATAAATGACCGAATTTGAATCTATTACAGAGCGTATTTTGCACCATTTTTCAAGTCAAGTTAATTTTAATTAGCGCTATAATAAATGTATAGCCCTATTAACTATTTACCATTTTCTTTTTACCATTTCCCAATAACCCTTCTCCATTTTCACCCTGAGCTATGTCGAAGGGAACTATTTTCCATTAACTATTCTCTATTAACTAATACCCTACTTCAACCCGCGTCGTTTCAAAAATGGATCCATTGAAGGTTCCTGTCCACGGAATTTTTTATACTGAGTCATTCCTTCATCATCACCCGATTCGGCGAGGCAATTTTTGCGGAAACTGGCTGCGAGAACAGAGTTAAAGATATCGCCTGATTTTCTGAAATAGTCAAATGCATCGGCATCCAAAACTGCAGCCCAGGTGTAAACATAATATCCGGCAGCATATCCACCATTAAATATGTGTGAAAAATAGGTCGAACGGTAGCGTGGCAAAATCTCTTCTATCAGCCCAATTTTGCTCATTGCTTCCTTTTCAAATGTTTTAGGATCCACTTTTGCAGGTGCCGCAAGTTTATGGTAATCCAAATCAAGTATAGAAGCAGCCAGATATTCAACTGTTTCGAATCCTTGGTTGAAAAGGCCACTATTTACAATTTTAGCTATTAAATTATCAGGGATAACTTCACCGGTTTTGTAATGTTTTGCATACATTTTCAGCACTTCGGGCGCACCAGCCCAGTTTTCCATTACTTGCGATGGCAATTCTACATAATCCTGTGGCACGTTTCCGGCAGTTCGGTTATACTTACCTTGAGTGAACAAACCATGGAGGCCATGACCGAATTCGTGGAATAAAGTGGAGGTTTCGTCCCAGGTCAATAAAGCTGGCATATCGCCTGTTGGCGGGGTAAAATTGCATACAATTGATATTATAGGGTCCACTTTTTTGCCATTTTCCCATCCAGCCGACTGAAAATCGGTACACCATGCGCCACCGCTTTTATTGTCGCGGGGATAATAATCGAGGTACAAAATGCCCAAATGTGATCCATCAGCTTCTTTCACTTCGTAGGTTTCAACATCTTTTTGGTAAACCGGCAAGTTCGTAACTTTTGCAAACGTAATGCCGTACAATTTCCCGGCAACCGCAAACATCCCGTTCCTAACATTATCCAAGCTAAAATAGGGTTTTATCTCACTTTCGTCGAGGTCGTATTTTTGTTTGTGGAGTTTTTCGGCATAATACCACCAATCCCACGATTGCAATTTGAATTGTCCACCTTCGGCATCGGCAATTTTCTGCATTTCGGCCAATTCGGCTTTAGCAACGGGCAAGGAAGCGGTCATAAGTTTACTTAGGAATTCGTCAACTGCTGCCGGGGTTTTGGCCATATTGTCGTCGATGATATAAGCGGCATAATTTTCAAAACCTAAAAGTTTGGCTTTTTCGGCTCGCAAGGCTACCATTTCTGTCAAAACAGCTTTGTTATCGTTAGCGTTATTGTTGTTGCCGCGCATAAAATAACCACGATAAATTTTTTCGCGCAATTCGCGGTTTTTAGCGTACTGAAGGAAAGGTATCATGCTGGGTTTGGCAAGGGTGAAAACCCATTTGCCTTTCATATTATCTTTTTCTGCTTTTTCGGAAGCTGCCGAAACCACGCCTTCGGGCAAACCGTCCAAATCAGCCTTTGAGTCAATCACAAGTTTAAAATTCGTATTGGTTTCTGCCAAAAGGTTTTCACCAAATTTTAGCGAAAGCACCGAAAGTTTCTCATTTATCTTGCGCAACTGGTCCTGCTGTTCCTTGGTCAAATTGGCCCCTTTGCGTTCAAAATCGCGGTAAAATTTCTCTATAACCCTTATTTGTTGGGCATCGAAGTTCGATTCCTTACGTTTTTCGTAAATGGCTTTGATGCGTGAAAACAGTTTTGCGTTCATCGAAATATCGTCCTCATGTTTCGACAACATAGGCGAAACCTTATTGGCAATATTTTGCAACTGATCGTTGGTGTTGGCTTCGGTAAGGTTGAAAAACACTTTGCTCACCCTTTTAAGCATTTTGCCCGATTTGTCGAAAGGAAGTATTGTGTTTTCGAAGGTCGGTGCGGCGGCATTATCAGTAATTGCAGCAATTTCGGCATCATGTTGTTTTATGCCTTCCACAAAAGCAGGCATATAATCAGTAGTGTCGATCTGGTCAAAAGCAGGCACCTGAAATGGTGTTGAAAAATCGGCCATAAACGAATTTGAATTTTTATTCTTGTTTGTTTTGGTGCATCCCAAAACTAGCATAAAGGCTAATGCTCCAATGAGCAGGAAACTTTTTTTCATGTAAATTAATTTAGGATTGGTTTGTTGATTTGTTTGTTGATTTGTCTGTTCAATTTTGCCGCAAAA
>CAIRHD010000086.1 GCA_903878265.1 uncultured Bacteroidales bacterium
TTTTGGGCTTGCCTTGCTAAGCGGCGCATATCTCAGTTCGCTTTGCCGTACTCGCATAGGGCCATATTTATTAAACGATGCGTATGAAGTTGAAGGCTTGAAAAGTGTTTTGCGGGAACAATTTGAGCACGATAAGGCAAGAGTTATTTTGAACCAGCCACACGAAATATCTCTGATTCAGTGAACAAAACCAAGCCTTTTACAGTTTTTACAAAACGATTCGGCCAAGATTGTCCTTTTCGGGAAAAATGTGTTTATCTTTGCAAAAAATTATCAAAACAATTACTAACGATAAAATAAAATGGCAGTATTAGTTGGAAAAAAAGCTCCTCAGTTTGAGGCAGACGCTGTAATAAACGGTGGCGAGTTTGTCGAGAAATTCTCGCTCGCACAGTATATCGGCAAAAAACATGTGGTATTTTTCTTTTACCCACTCGATTTCACTTTCGTTTGTCCGACCGAAATCATTGCATTTCAGGATAAATTGACCGAATTTGAGAAAAGGAACACCGTTGTTGTGGGTTGCTCTGTTGACAGCAAATTTTCGCATTGGGCATGGCTTAATACCGAAAGAAAAGCCGGAGGCATAAAAGGGGTTACCTTTCCTTTGGTTTCTGACTTATCGAAAACCATTTCCGAAAACTACGATGTTCTGGCCGGCGAATGGGAATACGACGAAGACGAAGATTATGTAGAATTTAATGGCGATGCCGTTGCTTACCGTGGCTTGTTCCTTATCGACAAACAGGGGGTTGTGCGTCATCAGGTTGTAAACGACCTGCCTTTAGGACGCAGCGTTGCAGAAGCCCTCCGAATGGTTGATGCCCTTCAGTTCTTTGAAGAAAATGGTGAAGTTTGTCCTGCTGACTGGCACAAAGGTGATGAAGGCATGAAAGCTACTTCCGATGGTGTAGCTGAATACCTGAGCAAACACTAAGAATTTGATTGATAGTTTAAAACCGGCCCTGAGCCGGTTTTTTTATGCTGTTTCGGCTAAGGAATTTCCCGGCATCTAACCCTTGTAACAATGCCAACCATCAACTATAAGCTTTAGGTTGAAAATACTGTCATTATCGGATATATCCAACAATTTATTGTCTCTTTCTTGTTGATGCTTCCTTTGTTGATGTTTCCGTATTTTATCTCAAACGCTTTACGCCCTTTTCTTTATTCTATTGTATCTGTCTAACGCTTGAGTATTTTACTTTCTGGTTATTTGATGTAAACCTGATTTGCAGATATTCCGTTCGGGGTTGAAATTGCAAGCACATAAACCCCAACATGCAGTCCTGGTATTGCCAATTTCCTTTCACCAAGTAAGGTAAAACCATCGGTGTTGCTCCAAACCACTTTGCCATCCATTCCTAGTAACATCATTGTGGAAACAATAGCAGAACCTTTTTCCGGTTGTAAGGTAAAATTGCCATTACTTGGGTTAGGAAAAATGGTGAACACATCTGCATCATCGCTGCTGTTAAAATGGACTAGGATTTCTTTTGCAGCAGAGCATCCAAACGAATTTGTAACCGTAACACCTGTACTTTTTGTGCCCCTATCCGCTGCTATTGAATCTATAACTATTGATAGGCTGCTATTTCCAGAAGGTGACCAATTGTACAAAATACTGCCATCGGTGCTTGCATCCAAAACAACAGAATATCCACTGCTAACAATTGTATCCGATGGTAATAGGATTACCGGTAAAGGGTTAATGCCAAGCTGCATAGTTTTTTCAATAACAGGACAGGAATTAAATCCAAGTACCTGCAACTGCAACTTTGTAGTGCCGTAAAACTGATCAAGTACACCTGGTTTGTAGGAGGTGCTTGCAAGGTTAAGGTCAGCAAAAACGCCATCGCCATCGGTTTTCCAAACAACTGCAGTTTGGTTTTTAGCGTTTGCTGCCGTTTCAAAACTTAAGCCTTGGCATACTGAACTGCTTTCCATAACTTCAGCGGAAGCAAGTAAATGATCAGGCATGTGAATATCGTCGATCCATGCAGCATCAGTTCCGGCCACATAATTTTCATCTTTGGCGTATCGCCATTCGAGTAGGTGTTTACCTGGTTTAACAGGGAAAATCTGAAAACTCCAATCCGTTTCGCCGCCCCATTCTCCAACAAGTAGGCTGTCGATGCGAAATTGCAATTTGTCGCCCTTATCAGATGAAGTCCTGGCCCAAAAGCTTACAAAGTCGCAATATTTCACGTCACAAGGATAAACAAGCGAAGAAGACTCGCTGTTTTGTATATGCCCCGAACGTATCGCTTGTTTGCCATCGAAAAAGTTGGTTGCATCCATTTCCCATTTTTCCATGCCTCCATCAAGCCAGGCAGACTGCGTTTTGAAATCATGTTCAAAATCTTCGTCAGGCTCGCCTATTGTTATGAAATCGAGCACTTTGCCATCAATATAACCATAAATGTTTACTGGTGTTACTTTCCAATAGTATTTTGCGGAATACTTGAACAAGAATTTAGGATCAAATTGTGTTGATGTTATTCTTAATGAATTGATAATATTGGTGGGAGGATTGTCAGTTCCAAGGGAAAACAAATAATAAATCGGGTTTTCACCTTCACCATTTTTCCATGAAAATGTTTTGCTGATTGGCTGTAACTCGCTGTGATTCAATGGAGATAGACCTTCTATAATACCTGGTTTCTTGGATATTTTGATCTCCGAGATAAAAGGCAGATAATTAAATGAAGTAATGGTAAGGGTAAGACTATCGCCAGCAGCAGGTTTGGTGAGTTTGATAGTTGCTTTTCCTTCTGCAAGGGAAGCCGTGCCCAAAATATTCCCATCCTTGCTGATACAGGCAAACCCATCGGCAGCATTACATGTTATTGAATAACTATCATAGCCCAGAGTTATTGTTCCTTTATGGCTAACAACCAGTTTTTTAGGCTTAGTGGTCCGGACATTTAGAGCAGGATCTCCAAATAAAATCCAAGAATCGGTAGTTGTGCCACTCAAAGCTCCCGGTGTGGCATTCATACTTATTAGGCCGCTTAAAGTTATAGCACCCATTGTGGAAACACCTTTTTGTGGATAGCTTAATATGTTTGCGATTTTATGCATCGCAGTAATAGCTGGCCCACTGGATTGGCTACTCGATGCCATAAGTGTTGCAACCGCACCCAAAGGTTTTCCTTTGTTATCGCATGCCCTTAGCCAAGATTCGGCAAAGCACAAGTTATCTACAAAATCTCCATTATCACAAGATGCCGACCAAATTATAGGATATTTGCCACTGTTGTTTAAACTTTCAAGTACAGATTTTGTGACTAAGCCTGTCAACCAACCATTTGGAGAGCCATGCCCTGCGTAAAAAACAACTCCTGTGCCCTGATTGATTTTAGCAACTATGTCGGATGCCGAAGGGTTTCCATTTGCATCGCCCTTTCCCTGCGAACCATCATAGAATTCGTTGGAATTTGTATAAGCGTTTGATTTAAGGGTATCAATTAATTTGCGTATCTCTCCGCAATCAGTTTTGTAATTCCCGCCAACTTCGTGGATCGAAGCAATTCCTGTTGCAGTGTTTAACCAATTGGCATCGGCATTGGGATTAATTTCGTATTCCATAGTACGCCTAACCTGAACCTCGACATCTTTTACTGTTTCGGCAGAAAACCTGCCTATCATAATATCAGGATTATGAATAGTATTGGAACTTCGGTTTCCTGAAAGATAGGTGTAGTAATTGTCGCTGGCTGATATTGTGGTCTTTTTTTCAGTTGCAATTGTAAGCATATTCGTTGGGACTTGTTTTGAATCACCAACCAAAAGTAGGTAAGCAAAGGTGCTATCTGCTAAATATCTGGTTTTTACTGCATTGTAAATTTCGGAGGAATCCTTAAATTGGTTGGCATCAATAACTGTTGTATAGGTGCCTGTTTGATTGCGCCATTTTACCAAAGGGGCAATAGCGGCCATAAATTCAGTGGGACAAATAATCAGCATGCTTCCGCGCACCGAATTTCCTATTGAAGGAAGTATTTCGAAAGCGGGATAGTCCTTATATTCAGTTGAAACAACACTAGCTTCCATGTCGCGGTTGGCTGGTAGCTGGAGCTTGAAATTCATGCTTTGCAAATCAGGGCTTCCTTTGGCGAGGATAGGATGGCCATCAGGAATTTCAGGATACTGATACGATTTACCGGTGACAAGAGTTTCATTAAGGAAAAAACCGGGAATCTTGATTGAAATCTCAGATGTGTTATTTGTGCTACCTATATAGGTTAAAACAGACGAGTTTGGCAATTTGGGAAACAGCCCAACCCACTGTTGTCCAGCTACCATAGTAACCGACAAAAAAAAGCATAATGAAAGGACTAAAAGCTTAAGCGAGTAAATACGAGACATGGTAGTGGCGGTTGAGATGGTAGAACACAAGAAAGTTGACGAAGGTGTTGGAGTGGGTGATGGAGGGCGTGTGGTAAAGAGTCTTGTAGAGAGTTTTGTATATATGTATAACCTAGGAAGTAAAAAGTAATACGATTTACCAAAGGTTTTTACAAAAAATTTGACAAAGTGTGTTTTCCGTTGCATGATAGCCCCTCAATTTATTGATTCGTGAATACTCATTTTAACTTGCCTTTTTCTTGGGTGTTGGTTATCTTTATTATTTAATTTTTTGAGGTGAAATCACCTTCCTTTTGAAATTAGAACTGCTATGCTCTTTTCAATGCTCATGCTTTATTATTTTGATTTTCAATGTTTAGGGTATATATTTTTCCGATACTTGTTCAACTTTTCAATCCTTTTTCTCTTTTGCTTTTCAACATCAGGGTCTTAAAAACCAAGCATGAAGATATCATTAGAGAAAATTTCAAGTTGATAGTTTAGAAAAAAATTACTTTGAAATTAAGTCAGGAAAATCAGCCAATTAAGTCAGGAATTTGTGCTGGTTTAAGCTGTCAAAATGTAGAAAAGGCAACAATTCATGTCTATTCACTTTACTGTAAAACAGAATCCGTTTCAAGCAACATTTTATGTGCTATCTTGCCACCTCATTTGTCAATCCAACCCCAATTTCTGCTGTTTTGAAGCTGGAAATGCAATTTTATTGCGTTGGAAAAAGCGAATCCGGATATTCCATCAATTGTTTTATGACCATAATGAACCCGCTTTGTTTATTTTATTGATTTCCCAGTTCGGCACATAATATGTCGTTGGTTCACTGTGTGCGAATCAAAAACACTTTAACTTTGGCATTGTTGCACCACGCTATATTGAAATAGCATGGTGTAACGCCGTGAAATTGGAGTTGTGGTTATTTTGTTACAACAAACTTTTTTACAACGTAACCATCAGGTTTACTTATGGTTATACTGTATGTGCCGGGGGCAGTAACGATGTTCATGGCTTCCGTAAAGTTGCCATTGCTGACGATACCGGTTTTTTCGTAAACTACGGATCCATTGGCTGCCATAATTCTGATTGCCAAAACAGCCTTCCCCGGAGTTGTAACTGAAAGTATGAAATTCCCATTATTAGGATTTGGGGATAAACTTACCCCAATATTGCTTGAGTTGTCGCCAATTCCTAGCGAGCTATATACCCTTACCTCGAATGATTCTGACCAGGTGCTTTCGCCGCAGTTATTTACAGCTTTTACATTCAAGCTTGCTTTACCTCTGAATGTGCTGTTCCAAACAACAGTTGCAGTGGTTGTATTTCCCGAAACAATACCAGCTTCGGGTGGTAATATCTGCCAAACGTAAGATTCAGTGAAATTTGTATTTGCAACTGTATAACTCGAATTCCCAAGGGAATAAAGATCGATTTCTGCAGGGCCTTGCGGTTTAACAGGTACAGCTACTAAATTATTGATTGTTACTGCGCTTAAAGCTGTTGTCGAGCATAAGGTAGCATCAACGGTTTCGGCAACCGAAATGTTGTTAACACCAGCATCATTCCAGCTCACTTGCACCTGATTTGTCCCTATTCCAGAAGTGATGGTTCCACCTGATATATTCCAACTGTAGCTATTTCCGGATATTGCTGGTGTAGAATAGGAGGTGTTATCGCCCTTGCAACCTACTGTATTACCCGAAATCACTGTGGCTGGAATAGGGTTAACAATTACAGATTCTGTACTTGAGGCTATACAATTATGAATGGTTTTTTCTGTTACCATTACACTGCCTTCAGTTGCAATTCCCCAATTCACTTTAATTTGATTGGTTCCAGTACCCGATTCAATAAGGCCGCCTGTAACTATCCATTCGTATATGTTTCCACTATTAGAAGCTGTAGAATAACTAGTGCCCAATGTTAGTGCGCAAACTTTATTCTCTCCTGCCACTTGTGGAGCTGGTGTGCTATGTAGGGTAAGTGTTTTTGATGAAGTAGAAGCCTGGCATGTTTGGTTTGCAGCTGTTAAAGTCAATGTTACCAAACCTGATGCAATATCCTCATTGCTAGGAGTATAATCCGTTGTTAAAAGCGTGGGATCTGAGAAAAGCCCACTGCCACTTGTTGCCCAACGTAAAGTGGTATAATTGGTTGCCGAAGCGCTATTGTTGATAAATACTGGTCCACTACAGATTGTTGCATTTTCGCCTGCAAAAGCTGTTGAAGGACTTTGTATGGTTAGAACCATAATGTCGGTAATGGTATCCGAGCTACCAATTGCTTTTATCGTAAGCATAACCTGACCTGCAGAAATATCAGCGACACTCGGTGTATAAATTGGATCAAGGATGGATGGGTTACTAAATAATCCCGTTCCGGATGAAGTCCAAGCTATGGAAGAATAATTGGCAGCATTCCCATTACATTGGTAAGGAGCGGACTGACAAGTTAACCCATCATTACCTGCAGAAGAGGTTGTATAAAAAGGAAGAGGTAAAACAATAAAATCGAGCCAAGCACAATCTGATCCTGCTGATCCACTTCCATTTTTGGAGTAAACAAATTTAAAAGTATGGTTTCCAGCAGTTACAGGGAAAGATACCAAAGTCCAAGGTGAAGTGCCTGAATAGCTGGCCTTCAGAGAATTATCAATATAAAGCTTCAATCCATCGGTAGTTTGCTCGCACGAAGTTTTATAATAGAATTTAATGCTGTCGTTGTTCGGAACGTTATAGTTAAGAACGAGTTGGGAGTTTTGTGAGTTATTTATTGCGCCCGATCTGGCCGAGTAAACCCCTTCGAAAGGACCTTCGTTGGTAATAGTCCAAGGGAGGTTTCCACTACTTGTCCATGCAAATTTGGTAAAATCTCCTGTTTCCCAATCTTCAACTTTTAAACCAGATTGAACGACATAAGTGCGTTCAACGGTGTATTCACCTGAAACTGCAAAATAGTCAAAGTTTACCGATAAACCTTCGGGTGCATCGGGGCTAACTGTAATATTAAATTCGGCAAAAGATGAACCAAGCGGGGTTAACCCACCCATATTAAAAGTACAGTTGCTCAATGCAATAAGACCACTGCTTACCGAAAGGCTTGCATTAACCACTGGTGAAATGCTTGACCCTGAATTAGTTGTCGCTATTTTTACAATAGCAGTTTCGCCAGCTTCGAGCCTGTTGTTCCCGTTGCCGCCCTGTGAATCATCAATAGACAAAATACCAGCTACAAGCCTTGGGGCATGGCATTGCACATTGAAATAACTCACCCAAGTGTCAATTCCATTTGTGGCTATGGCGGTTACTAATTTTTGATAACCATCAGGAACATTATTGGCAATATGAACTTTAAATCCATTTTCAACAGTAACAGTTTGTTGCGATGGGATTGGTGGATATTGTTCGGTATTGTCGGTAAATGTAATATAAGGATCAGTAGCAGAAAGGTTTACAACAACATTTTCGGCAGGGTTGTTTCCCATATTCTTTTCAGAAAGAGAAAGGAAAGCGTTTTCTCCAAAATCAAGTGCCTGATTGTTATTGCCAGCAGGATCGTTCACGGAAAATGAATCAGTTATAACATAGGGGTTTTCAGCCGATATTACCACAGTGGTTGAATAATGCCTGTAAAAATTCTGTTTTGTTACAACAATTTTCACCGTTGTTCCAATAGCTGGTGGAACCACAGATACAGCAACTGGAGAACCAGTTCCAGTTCCTGTCCCAATTATCACACCGTTTGCTGTAAGGGCAATAAAAGAACCTGCATCGGCAGAAACGTTAAAAGTGGAAGCCGTACTGATCATCACTTCTGGGTGCGTGACAGTTAAAACCTGTGGAACTTCACTGAAAATAGTGAGGAAAGCATCGCTGTGATGATGGAAAAGGTGGTAAGTTACAATTTTATTGCTGGTATTATATGGCCAGGATGATTGCTCAAGGAAGTATTTTCCGGCAGCGTTGCCAAATGCAGGTAAAATTCCACGTTGCTCGAACATTGCACCATAAGCGGGCATAAATTCAGGCCACATATTATCGTACATGCCCCAAACATAAGTGTCATTAACAAAAGAATAGGAGGTTTCGGAAGCTGCTAGAATACCAACGCATCCTGCATTTTGACCATTATATTTGTACCTGTGGAATTTTTCGGCAAAACACTCGCTGCTATAATTATATTTTCCAGTAAGGCAATTGACTGACATGATGTAGGATAGTTTTCCAACATTTGTTAATCCGTCAATACTGCTGCTTACATACGAAGGTTCGCCCCAACCGGTTTCCATGCCATGGTCGCGGTGCTGCAAAATGAAAGCCCCTGCATTCAGGTTTGTATTAACAACGGCAGCAGTTCCACCTGTCCATCCACCAAGTGACTGTGGTGTTGACGGAATGTATCCCAAGCCAGTAGGACCGAAATAGTTTATAACAGTATTGGTATTTGTAGCGGTTGACCATGGATCTACATCAGGATTGCCTTGATAAACGGCATTGATGCGGATGGGTTGTTTTCCCAGGGAGTTTTTAAAAAATCCGCCAACAACTTCCGAACAAATCTGAAACCAACGTTCTGTCTGCCAGCCTAATGCAGTAATAGGGTGAGCATAAAAATATGGGTCAGTAGGCGGTGTTCTTTCATAATCGAGGAATTTCCGCATGTAGGTTTCCAGTTGGCTTGCATTGTTTGCCGTCATACGTGCCATGGCAATATCAGGAAGGTCATCACCATCAACATCGCCAAAAATATTATCCGAAACACAATAGTTGTCCCATATCGGAGAAGTGATGCTATTCGCAGCGTTTGAACCGAAGTCGGCCATTATCAAAATAGCTGAAGGCGGGATATCCCAATTATTATAAGCGTTGTTGATATAAGTTTCGATAGCACCCGTTGTGCTGCCACCAATATCCTGCAACGAAACAATTTTGGTGAGAATGCCTTGTTCTGTCCTGTAAGCATTTATTGTATCGGCCCATTTTTTAAAAATGGGATCGTTGGGTATAATAATAAGGTATTCACAACCTGTTGCATCTGTATTTACATTTTGGGCTGTACGGGCCGAATAGTCTATGAAGGGAATGGATTCGTAATTGAGGGAATGATCCATTATAATTGGATCCCAATAACGGCTGCGAAGACGGTTTTCGCCAAAATGACCGTTCCCACCTGTAAAATTTACCCGTACTTCCATGTCGCGATAAACAATCAACTCTTTGGTAACAGGGTTATATTGATATGGGGTTATGCTGAGCATTACCACATCCAGTCCGCGGATTTTCATGTTAGAAGAAATGAAGGCGGGCTGCAATGGATAAAGAGCATTTTTCCCATAGATGCTTAAATCACGATTGTATTGCAAAGGTCCACGTTCGCTTTCCAAAGGAATACGTGGAGCAGGTGCCATTTCAATATTTTGAAAAATTTCAACCCGCTTTTTTATAATTTCTATACTAGCGGTAGCTCCTTGGGGAATTGCCACATATTTGCTTAAGGTTGGCAGGTTTGGGGCACCTTCGCCATTTGGCAAAAAGACACCATCCAAACTGATCTCTTGCATGCTTTCGCCATTGATTGCGCGAGTATCGATCGAAAATTCGCTTATCGAGAAGTTGACCGTAACACTCAAAGCATTTTGTGCTTTTAGGCTTACTCCCTGCCGTCCCCAGCTATCCGAATAGGTTAATTTTTCGGCATTGGCATTGAAGCCAAACAATAGTAAAAAACTTACAGAGCATAGTAAAAAATGCCTGTTAAGCATTGAGTAATTGTTTCTCATGGGTCTTTTTTTTGATGAATGGATGAGGATAATCGATAAGAAGTAAGGAAGTGTTTTTTATCGTTAACAAGCCACATTTTATGTGCACTGATAATACACTTTGTTCTGATTGATGCAATGCCCAATTGTTTACAAATAAAGCAACACATTTATTATCAGCAATTAAACTTCGCAATATTTTCTATACTTGAACAAATAGTACAGTCTGTTACTGCGTTTGCCCCAATGGCATGAGGCAGCGAATTTAGAGTATATATTTATAATAATGGTTATAAATCGTGCTCTATTTTGATGAAACCCCTTAATTTAGAACGTGTATAAATAGCAACAAGTAAAAGCCCCTTATAAACCGTATTTTTGGCTGTGTTTGTGATAGGAATAAATATATTTGAAGATGAATAATGAAAAGGATTAGGAGAAATATTCAATGGTGAGTGACTCCATAAAAGCCGCAAAAAACAATTTAGTGTTAAGTTAAATATAATATGACGTAAATTGTTGTATATTTGCAAAAAGATATACACATGATACGGTACACAATCAAACTTACAAAAGACGAAGTTGATGAATTGAGCGCTATCATAAGCAAAGGCACTCATACTTCGCAAACATTTCGAACCGCCTATATTTTACTCAATTGTGACGAAGGCGAATACTCGGATAAAGCAACAAATGAGCAAATGAGCAAAGTGCTGAAGATTGGTATGCGTACCATAGACCGTGTAAAGAAAAAATTTATAGAAGAAGGATTAGACGTGTGCTTAGAGAGACGACCAAGTCCTCGTATATATGAAACAATAATTGATGGAGACACAGAGGCTAAATTAGTTACACTTTGTTGTAGCGATCCGCCTACAGGTTATGCTAAATGGTCTTTGCGCTTATTGGCAGAAAAAATGATAGAATTAAAATATGTAGAAACCATCTCGCATGTAACTGTAGGAAGTGCTTTAAAAAAAACGAACTTAAGGGGGAGTTCTATAATTTAATTCATTGTTAATCAAATAAATATCACTATATTTGTAGTGAAATTATATGAGCAATGAAACAACAGATATACAAATCGAACGGTAAAAAGGGATTATTTGACGAGCAGGAAACCATCCAAAAA
>CAIRHD010000087.1 GCA_903878265.1 uncultured Bacteroidales bacterium
ACTCTACGACCAGGAGCTGCGCAACGCCATATACACCGGCACCTGGCTCACCGATGCCAAAAAACATTTCAGCAAATCCAACTGTCCCGCCTACAATATGGGCAGCGATTACCTGACGGGTTCCACCCTCCGGCAGGATTATCTCGAAACAGCCATACGCTGGCTTAGCAACGACAACATTGAGCAATACATGGCCGTAAACCAGCACAAACCCAATGCAAACGAATTGTGGCTCTATTTTCAAAGCGTAATCAACTGGATAAAAGCCGTATTCCCCAAGTACCGCAAGGAAATGAAAGGCGTTGCCTTTGGCATCCTGTACAACCAATTTAAGGGCGACCAATTCGATTCAAAACAATTGGAATCCGAAATAACCCAATTGATGCAGGATGAAGACGTAACCAAAAAGTCAGGCATTTACCCTTATGTGTTAACACGCAACGAAAAGCACCTCAGCCTCCGCACGTTTACCGACAAGCAAAAGCGCGAATCGTACGAACGGCAACAAGGCATTTGTGTAAAGTGCAACGAACATTACGAACTCCACGAAATGGAAGCCGACCACATAACCCCCTGGCACCTTGGCGGCCGCACCAACGCCGAAAACTGCCAAATGCTCTGCAAGCAGGACAATAGGATTAAATCAGGGAAATAACCGCAATCCTCAATCCCACCCCAAAAACACCTCAAGTAAATGAAACAATTAAAAGCAGTATTTCATGCAGGCACCGAAGGCGGTTCCGTTGCTATATTATACAATGGGAAACAATATTCGTACAGCACCAACGAAATGGTATTTCTCAATCTATTGCCCGGCGAGTTTAAAAAGGAAGAACTCAGGCGGGTATCCTTAAAATTCGATACATTTGAACAAGCATTCCTAAGTATGTTAGGGCGTTACCGCATTTTTCACTTTTTCCCACAGCACATCGAACCCGCATTTCTCGCATTCATCGAAACCCAATTCCTGAAATTCAAAGCCGAAAACCTCGATGGGTCCGTCCGTGGGTTCTATAAATGGGAAGAAGTATTTGAACTTGGGTTTGTTGAGGACTAATATCGCTACTGCGCAAATCCTTTCCCGCTTCCGTTCGGTTTTCCATAAAGAATGAAATCTTCAATCTAATTTTGCAGGTACTCTTTTTCAACAGAGAGAAAACCTTTATTTCCATCACAATAACAGTAAGTAAACCAAAGTAAAAAAAGATTGCCAAAAATGTACTCTATAGATCCGACACACAACGCCTATTTATATTGCTTGCCAGAACATCCTATGAAAAAAGATGCTTCAGCCTTTCGATATTTGTCAATCAAAAAAGTTAGAAAATACAACTGCTTTACAATTGGAGAAACCATATTGCTGTTATATCGCAAGAACAAGTATGGGCCATCTGGTATTATTGGTTTTTGTAAAGTTGCCGGAGAATTAACAAAAGTGAGTGAGCTTCTTGAACAGGAAAAGGATTATTGTTTTAATAGTTCATATTTGCAATTGCCAGTCAATGAATTACAATGTTGTATTTCAATTAATATAATGGATGAGGATGTTTTATATTCATTGCCTAGTATGAATAATTATGGAAAATTTCGGTTATATACTGAATGTAACCTGATAAATATTTATACCTCAGTTTTATTTGCATTAATGAATCATAGCCAATTTTGGTTTATTTGGAAAACCCGAAGAACAGAGCTGGAAATTCAACAATATAAACAATTGTTTGTACATCTGGAAAGAGAAAAAATTGAATACAAGAGATATCTCAAATTATCAAAGAAAGTAAAATGTTGTCAGATTTGTGGCATTGAACACCAGGAGTTTACTCCTTATGCCCTTCAATTCTTTGAATTTCATGAAATGAATGTAAATTTAATTGGGAAATACGAAAAAATAAACTACAATAAATTTATTCCGCTGTGTGCAAATTGTCATAAAATTGAACATGAACAGATGGTAGCACAAAGTTCCTACGACAATAGAAGTTTTTCCTCCGGATTTTCACCTGATAGATTATTGAGTGGTTGGAATACTGAGTATTTTAATAAGGAATTTGAGTTATGAAAGTAAAGAATGAACATGTGATACCCGGCCAAGTTTCTCTTCTCTGTTTTCATCAAATTCATCACCATAAAACAAATCATCACCACACCGTAGCAGGGATTTTCTTTCTCCAATATCCGCCCCCCATTCCGGTTTCCGGCAATTTATTTTTACCATTTAAATCAGCATCGAACCTGTTTGTGCATATCTTTGGGTCGCATTTGAATTTCAGCAATCTATAAGCAAACAATTACACCGCTTATGCCCAAGAGAAATTAGCGGTAAGCATTATTAGCCCCAAATTGGTCAAGAAGAATGCCTTAAAAATGTAAGACTAAAACCAAGCCCACCGTAAAAATATAAGAAAATGTGTATTATTTCAGATAAAATCAAATTCTGCACCTGCACCAATGATTTGGCAGATTTAAAGCATTATTGGATTTTATACAGGCGTACTAAATCGAAAAATGAATATATTGTTGGAGAACCTATGATGCCAACTTCAATGAGGGATCAAAATTTTGAAATGAATAAGAGCACCCTGTTAGAAAGGCTTAATGAAGAGGACGCATTTGATTTTCAAATGAAATTTAAAGAAAAGGACACGCTTGATGTAATAATCAATAATAGATTAAACAGTGATTTGGGTACATTCTCATACACTTTCGAATACAAACAAGGAACTTGGAGATTTATTGATACTGATCCTTTCGACATAGTTAACTTTTTCAAGGAAGTAGGTGGTGGGAAAATGTCGTCTGTGCTAAAAAAATGAAAGACAAGACAGGTAAAATAACGTGATGTGCAATGGTAATAATATATCTTCCGTTCCGGCGCAACTTTTTCCGAAGCATGCGGCCAATCATACCAATTATTAGCAACGTTGCTTCCACCGGTCATGCCACTTCAATAGTCCTATTTTCATCATATAAACAAGAATAGTCAATTATACACAATGGGAACAGACCTCTGGACAATCGGAAATCATAAAATAAAGTTCAAGAACAAACAATTTGGCGAACTCACGAAGGAGATAAAAATCATTCTTGACAAGGCGCAGTTTTCAAATGCTGACTTCTTACGGCTTGCTGCTTTAAGTTGGGCTAACAGTGAGCCAAAAAATGTAAGGCAGATTAGAGAAATAAAAACCAAACAGGAATGGACTTTCGAGGAGGAAAGCGATTATTTTAATTTCCAGGAACGCAAGTGTATTCAATTTCTTGGCCCTTTTAATTTGTGGCTAACATTTGAGGAACACAGGATAATTATTTGGAACCCGCCTTACCGATATAGGCACTGGTTTAAGATGGAGGATGATATTCACCGCGACGAGTGGCGTAAATATATGTTTCAAATAGTTACACTATTTGGCGGCGACAGGGTAATATATTTAGCTGACAATGCACACCCCTTGGAAGGCTTCTTTAACGATGAAGTTACATTTAAAAAAACGGAAAAAGCACTCTTGAAAAGGTTTGGTAATCCAAAGCAAACATTTAAAGAAGTGGCTGCCGACTTCGAAAATTCATATTTCATTGACTATTTTAAAACAATAAATTGGGAAACAAGTGAATCGTTGGACGAGTATTTACCTGAGCCTGACGACACCTCGTCAACAGAGTATGACTTAGAGAAATATTCGTCAAAACAAAATCTCAAAGAACTGAGGTTTAACGATGAAGATTTACTTCACAAACTAATTGACGATAAAATTCATTTCTATCATATTGCAGTTTTGGAAGGTCTTCTGTGCCTTCACACGGGGATTGTTGGCGAATCAGAAAAATTAGAGGTTGTGCTCGACAAATATGCCCCGTTCACTTACGACAAACTTAAAACAGAAATTGAACAGCAAGGCTTCGGCAATCAATGTCTTAAAAGCTATACCATTAAGTTAATAGGCGAGGCAAATAGTAATAGCTGGCGCAACGCTTTAAAAAACTTTGAAACTGATATACTTTGGAATGGTTTGGGAAGAATTGGAGGTGGATATTGGGATGCTAAAGGCAAAGTTGAGAAAAGATTTTCTGCAGTGAACGAAACACTCGCATTGAAGTTGCTGCTTGACTTAGGCGAAAAATATAAATCGAAAGGGGAAATAAAAGTTGTAAGAAACGAAGGTGATAAAGAGATAGTAATTTATAAACATTGATTGGCAAGGTAGATTATTGCAAGGCATTTACCAAAGGGAGGTTTATATGCTTATAAGTACCACTCCTTTCAGTCGCATCTTTTTTCAAATACATTCGTTCAATCATACCAATTATTAGCAACTTTGCATCCAAAAGGTCATGCCACTTCAATAGTTGTACTTTCATCATTTAAAAAAGAATAATCTATCATGCAAAACACACTTTACGCAATCCCGTCCATATTAATCCACTCATTTTTGGTTACCCTCATGGGAGCGATAATTATGTTTGTAGGGGTGTGTGGCTTTGGCATTTCCACAAAGCTTTTTGTTGATTTTTTGCACGTTTCCGAAGATACAAATGATTTTATTTCGTTTGTATTGGGGTTGTTGGCTATGGCAATGGCTTTTTATATTTCGTAAACCCTCTTTATTATGATAGCTTTTATAATTTTCATTTATGTTTTAGTCGGTACCCTTTCGGCATTTACCAAATTTGGCAGTTGGTTCTTCAACTCGGGCATTTGGTTCATCCCCTTTTTGCCTTTTATTATAATTTATTATTTGATAAAAGGCGATGCTCAAAAACGAGCGGAGGCGATAATAGTTTGTAAAGGCATGCTTGTTTTATGCGTTATCATGTTTATTCTTTGGGCTATAATAACCGCTTTTCAAAACTGACCTTAAACCAAATTCCGGACGCAAATAAATCTATCAACCTTTATTGGCAACGGCTGCCTGGCTTTAAAATTGAGCAGCTTCCATTCCCAGTCCGTCAGTCGTTGCCTGTAAAAACATTTTTGCTGTATATATTTTTTATTTATCTTTGTGTAAAACTAATCTTATGGCAACCTTTATCGTTTGTGCAATCGTGCTTGCCATTACGGCTTACCTTATTTATTTATGTTTCAACATGCTTGTGATGATTATTGTTTTTGTGATCAACATTTTCAAGGGCAAAGACAATGGCCCTTGCTGCAATAATAGATGGATTGATGAATATAGGCAGCGAAACGGCCTTTAATCTGGGAAGGGAATATGTTGAAAAAATCCCACTTTTGCTCACATCTAACAATCAGGTGTATCCACCAAATAATCTAATGTGTTATTGAATTACGGCAATTTACCCCGTTTGGGTAAAGTATAATTCAGCAATAGGAAAGTGCTGTGTGTAACTTACAATAAATGGGAAAGCCCGATATTGCTACCGGGCTTAACATTTGGCACGAATCTTTCGGCACGTTCCTAAAAAAAGTGGGCATTACACCCACCTCCCCGGCTAAGCTTGAAGTTATCGCGCCGCCTTCGGCTTTTTACAGCAGCGCAAAGGTACACCAAATTTTCTCATTCTTAACTCTAATAACCACCCCACAAAAAAAAATCCCCGCCACACCGTAGCAGGGATTTTTTTATTAAGCTAAAATCGTACATCGTCGATCGTACATCGTCGATCGTACATCGTCAATCGTACATCGTCAATCGCTCTTCTCCATTCCTTACGCCGGGCCATCCCCACCCGCCGCAGTTTTTGTTTCGTGGGTAGCGGCTTTGTCAACAATAATGCGGGCATTCAGGTACTCGCCATGCAAGGTGGCATTTATTACTTTGTAGGGCAGCATATACACATCTAATTTCTGTTTGAGCAGCAGTTTGCCTTCGTTTAATTTCAGCTGTATATCGGCTGTCGATTGTTTGGTTTGGTTCAGTATTGCACGGCTGCCGCTTAGTGCTTGCAGGTACTCAGGAATATCGTCGCGTAAGCTTACAATATCAGTTAACGCTACCTGATAAATACTCAACGAGCCAATTACATCTTTCGAAGCTTCGTATATCGTGCGGGCTTTGTCGGCCAGGTTGCTGTCGCGCAAATGTTTTAT
>CAIRHD010000088.1 GCA_903878265.1 uncultured Bacteroidales bacterium
CACCTTTCCCTGTTGGTATAAAAGGGGTAAAAGTATTTGAGGTCATATCAATAATAACCAAGCCATGGGTAAATGTGTCGCAAATCACGATTTTTCCTTTATGCACAGCAATCCCATACGGTTTGTTGATTGGCAAATTGGCATTTTCGCCGAAAAGGAATTTTGAAAACGAATTCCGGCTGCCCGTAACATCCTGCGAGCTGCTGATTCGAGTAAGGAACTGAATCCGTGCGGTGTCGGGAGGAGATGGGAAAATTACAATATCATCTGTTCCTGTTCCAGAGGTGATGCCTCGGGAGCATGATAAAACTATTGATGCAAAAAGCAATAAAACCAGGGTTTTTAGGGTCATTTTTTTCTTTGTTTTGGCAAAACAATTGGTAATATGTTTTATGACAGGAAGTAGAATGATTCAATATCCATGTAACAGAAAAAAAGGGCGAAAATTTTCCGCCCTTTTTAGTATCCGCGTTAAAACGAATATATTTTTACTATTTATTGTGGCAGGTAAGGCACAATGCGCTTCCAGTATTCGATTTCAACAAAAGGCCAGCCACTCCTGCTCCATTGTGTACATCGTGACATGATGAACATTGCATTTTACCTGAGATAAGCATATTGGCACTAATTGTTCCGCCTAAACCTGATAAAGCAGTGGTTGGGTTGCGCAGACCTGGGTCGGCAGTAGCCAAAGCAGCATCGTATAAAAATGAAACAGGATGATCGTTGCTTAAATCGGTACTAACCAAATTGGTGCCCGTCATAAAAACTGTACCATTTGTTACACCACCATAATTAGCTATTGCTACAGTGCCATCGTGGCAGCTCAGGCAAAGTTTTGAACTTCCATCAGGTTGGCCCATTGTAGCATTTAACGTTCCGCTGGCGTAAAGCGTATAAGTTGCGGTCGAAAGGGCATGATTCCATAAAGGGGCATCCGGCAAAGTAGTGGCATTGTGTGGTGTGTGGCACACTATGCAGATTTCCTGGTTGGATGTGTTCCAAGTTGCAGTAGAAAAATCATGTGCAGAACCTGTGATTTGAGCGAAGCCAAACTGCGATATTGCAATAAAGGCAACAAGTGTGAGAAAAAGTTTGGTTTTTTTCATTGTGGCAATTTTTTAGGGTTTGTTAAAAATTTAAAAAAAACATAACAAAATACATGCCATGATATACAATTAACTCTTTTACAGTACTATATGAATTTATTTCCAACAACAATATTAATTAGGCACTTCAAAAAGAGGACAAAAAACAAATATATTCTGATTTTGATTGTTGTTTGAATAATTTGGAAATTGTGTAACCGAATATATTAATATGTTAGAAAACAATATTTTACCAATAATCCACAAACACCATAAAAGTATTTGATTTTATCCTTATTCAAAACCTTTTGCACCTTTATGCAAAAAAGAGAATGTAGGGAATCAAATAGGCTTGGTAATTGATTTTGATTTCATTCTTTTTGACATAATTATACAAAATAATTTTCAAAATAGCAAAACATCGAACATTGGGTCAAATAACCCGAACAATGTGGGTCAAATAACCCAACAAAATTTACAATCGGTACTTTTTAATTTTATACCTTAATACATCCCTAGAAATCCCAAGCAACTTCGACGTTTTTGTTTGGTTATTATCTGATTTTTGCAAGGCCTGAATAATTATCTGTTTTTCGACTTCATACAACGAAATCCCTTCGGGTGGGATTATGATTTCATAAGCTGATTGGGGCTTATCGATCTTCATGGGCAAATCGTTGTTAATGGGAACATTGGAAATTGTGTTATCAGCAAGGGAAACTATTTCTCCAGGTAGGCTTTCGGCTTGTAAAGTTGACATATTTTCAAGAATCACAGCACGTTCAATAACATTGCGAAGTTCCCTGATATTCCCTGGCCAACTGTACATCATCAAAAGCTGGCGTACCGAATTGCTCATGTTGGTGATGTTTTTCTGAAACTGGTTGTTAAAATAGCCGATAAAATACTTGGCCAAATTGGGGATATCCTCTTTGCGTTCTCGCAACGAAGGCAGTGTCAATTGAAATACTTTGAGCCTGTAATAAAGATCTTCCCTGAATGATTTTTCATCAACAGCCTTGATCAAATCCCGGTTAGTTGCAGC
>CAIRHD010000089.1 GCA_903878265.1 uncultured Bacteroidales bacterium
CAGGATACAAATAAGCCCGGAAGCAGAAAAAGGAAACGAATGAGTTTTTTCATTGGCAATGTTTAATCGAAATGGATACTGCTGGCAAAAGTAAATATAATCCAAGGATATATTTTTCAAATTCCCCCTAATTCGATACTTTATTTTGAAACATTGCAGTTTTATTTGAAAAACAAATATCCATTTGTCGGATTTTCAACGAACCCTTTTTTTTAATCAAAACCAAATATTTCCATCGCCGATTAAGATATCCCGTACAAAAGAAGTTGGTTTTACTCATTCAATATTAATTTCAGGTTTCGACATAAGTTTTTCATGTATTAACCGATTACATTTCTTTGTAGTTTTGTAAATTATAAGATTAGGTTCTTTTTCCTGATTTCCTACTGAAAACAAGTGCAAACCTGACAAAACAAGTTCAACATACACAACCCGATGGCAGCCAAATTAGCGACAGTTTCAAAGATTACCACCCATGTGCTTCAGGAAATGAAGCTAAAAGGCATTAAAATTTCAATGCTTACCGGATACGATTTTTCAATGGCCCGATTGCTCGACAAAGCCGGTATTGACATTATTTTGGTAGGCGATTCCGCTTCCAACGTTATGGCGGGTTACAGCAGTACCTTGCCAATAACCCTTGACCACATGATTTACCATGCTTCTTCGGTGGTTAGGGCGGTGCATCGCGCATTTGTGGTGGTCGATATGCCGTTTGGAACCTATCAGGGCAATTGGAAAGAAGCACTTTCATCGGCAATTCGGATTATGAAAGAATCTGGTGCCGATGCTGTGAAATTGGAAGGAGGTATCGAGATTATCGATTCAGTGGAAAGGATACTTTCGGCAGGAATCCCAGTAATGGGGCATTTGGGCTTGACACCTCAATCCATCCATAAATTTGGGACTTATGTAGTTCGGGCAACTGAAGAAAAAGAGGCTAGGAAATTGGTCGAAGACTCAAGATTGCTCGAAAAAGCCGGTTGTTTTGGTATTGTTCTCGAAAAAATACCAGCCAAATTAGGAGAAGAAGTGGCGCGGAATTCAAAAATCCCCATCATCGGAATTGGTGCAGGTAAAGAAGTTGATGGGCAGGTTTTGGTTTTGCACGATATGCTCGGCATTACTATGGAATTTTCGCCAAGGTTTCTCCGCAGATATATGAACCTCAGCGAAGAAATTGTTACCGCTGTGCAAAATTATATTGTTGATGTAAAAACCCTAGATTTCCCCAATGAAAGGGAACAATATTAGTACTCAAAACTCACCGGATGCTTTGTTGGAAAGGAATATCCTTTTTGAGGATAATCATATTATTGTTATCAACAAGCTGCCATCGCAAATCGTGCAAGGCGACAAAACCGGCGATAGGCCGTTGGCTGACCTTGTTAAAGATTACATCAAGGAAAAATATGATAAACCAGGTGAAGTTTTCCTTGGCGTCGTGCATCGGCTCGACAGGCCAGTTAGCGGTGCTGTGCTGTTTGCACGTACCAGCAAATCGCTTACACGCCTGAATTCATTAATCAAAAATAGGGAAATAAAAAAAACTTATTGGGCAGTAGTCAAAAACAAACCGCCTAAACAAGCCGATACTGTGGTCGACTACCTTCGCCGCTACGAGGAAAAGAACAAATCGTTCGTTGTTGCTGAAAACACGAAGGATTCCCAAAAAGCAGTACTTTCTTACACTCTGATTGCAAGCAGCGATAATTATTATTTGTTACAAATCGACCTCCAAACCGGACGGCATCACCAAATAAGGGCACAACTTTCGGCAATTGGCTGTCCGATAAAAGGAGATTTAAAATATGGTTTCCCGCGCTCCAACTCTGATGGATCTATACATTTACATGCCCGGGAACTAAGTTTTATCCATCCGGTAACTCTGGTTCCAATTTTGATTATAGCTGGCACTCCCAAAGATCCGGTTTGGGATTTCTTCGATAATTCCATTGGTTAGAATCCGCTGATTTGGCTTTGAGTCTAATTCTAGAACAATAATTTTTCAAACCAACGTGCCACATTCTTGGCAATTACATCTATTTTGTTGTGAAAAAAAGTGCAGAAAAAGACCGCTTTTCTCATTCTGGGACAAATAATGGAATTGCGAGATAATAGAATATTGTATATTGTTGATTATTAGACGATAAAAAAATTAGGCATACTATTTGTTTTAAGCAAGGAACAGTTACCAATCTTTTTTTGTACAACTTTTTACTCTTGTAATTATTTGTAAAACAACAAAGTATTGTTACAGTTTCTTTCAAATTGCTAGTATGCCCCAAAGAGTTTTCAAAATCGGTTTTTTTTTTAAAATACTTCTCAGTGTTTTTGTATCCTTTTTTATATCAATATCTCAATCATATAGCCGTAGCAGCGAAAAGTTGTATTCAATAGGCAGCTTTGTAGCTTGGAATTCACCCAACACTTGGTCCTTGACCTCAAACGGCATCCCTTCTGGCTTGATACCACAAAATAACGATACCTTAATTGTTGAGGGTTCGGTTGTACTGAATACAAATTTTTACTTTTCGGGAAATGGAAGTCTGATAATTTCAGAAATGGGCTTCTTGCAAGGAGCTAACTTTGACCTCAATTTTACGGGCAGTTCGTCATTAAAATGTCATGGCGAATTAAAAATCTACAACCTGACGTTTTCAAACAATTCCACATTAACTATTGAAGACAATGGTAATATGTTGGCAATCAATTTGTCTATTAATAACTCTACAAACAACCATCTGGTTTTGGGCAAGTTATCGGTTGCCGGCAGCTTATCTATTGGGCAGTCTGTTACCGTTCTGGCACAAGGTTCTGTTGATGCTGCCTATTACAGTGGAAGCGGTTCAATTTCAGGAGTTAATATATCAAATCAAATTTACAACGGCTCTACCCTTACCGAAAATAACTGGTTAGGTACTGTAAGCTCAAATTGGGATGAACCTTTGAATTGGTCTTTAGGATTAGTACCTAATGGCAATTCAAATGTTTCGGTTTTGGTTTCTTCCAATAATCCAGAGGTTGATGGCAATGCAACTTGCAACAATCTGTTCGTCAATCCTTCTGTTGTACTCAGTGTGAAACAGGATGCAGTATTGGAGATTTTAGGTGTTCTTTCTGTAATCGGAAATGGCAAATTGTTGTTAAAGAATTCATTGTTGGCCAAAGCCTCTTTGATATTAAATGGAGATGTATCGGGTAATATTCAGTCTGAATATCAAATTGTTGCAGGTGAAAAGAACCTTTTGTCATCACCGGTTGGGACAGCTTTGTCTTCAACTTTTTTAAATATGTATTTACGCTCCTACAACGAAGCTACGTCGCAATGGGGCGAATATATTGTTCCAACCGATGATCCTCTACAAGTGATGCAAGGTTACGAATTATATTCCTTGTCATCTGCGACACGCATTTTCGAAGGCATTCCCAACCATGATCCAAAATCGTTTTCTATTTCAAATGAAGGAAACGGACTTAACCTTACCGGCAACCCTTATCCTTGTTACATCGATTGGGAAAACAACGAAAACAATGCTTGGCAGCGCAACGCCGTGGCTGCGGCTATTTACTACCCAGATCCATCAGGTTCGGGAAATTTTTCGGTTTATCTGCCTGGTGGCGATGATGCCGTAAGCCTCAATAATGGAACCCGTTATATTGCCCCAATGCAAGGTTTTTTTGTAAAAGCAGGAAAGCAGGGAGCATTAACTGTAAATGCGAATTCGCGGGTACGAAGCCTGAAAGACTCAAGGCAGGGGATTAAAAATAATTCAATAAAGTTCAAATTGAGCGATGGCAATGGATTGACCGATGAAGCAGCTTTCAGGGTAATTGCAGGTTCCACTTTTGGCTTCGACGATGATATGGATGCTATAAAACTTCCTGGAAATCCTAATTCCCCTTCAATTCATTTTACCTCCAATGATGATGCAAAATATGCAATCAATACCATTCCAACGATCAATTCCTCATCAAACATCCCTCTTAATATCGAATGTGCCGATGCCGGGATGTTCAGTATTTCGGCTTCTGGCAGTTTTGATTTTGAACAAAAATATCCTATCCTTATAGAAGACAAAGAGTTAAACACGTTTATTGACTTACGTGCCGATTCGGTTTATTCTTTTTATCATTCACCTGAAATGGATTCCAAGAGGTTTGAAATACATTTCAATTCAACACAGGGAACTTCGGAAAACATACAGATGGGAAGCAAAATACAAGTGCTGCAAGGCGAAATCTTAATTACAGGAAAAGGCAAAGATGCTTGCACCGCCAATTTATTTTCTATGGATGGAAAGCTTATCAATTCATCTAAAGGTATTCTTTCGGAAGGAATTAGTTTAAACACAGGCAAGCAGCTTGTGGGTATTTACGTCCTTCAGTTAAAAAATGGAGTTCACAGCACATCAACTAAAGTACTGATAAAATAAACCTTTACACATCTTAACCAACAACTAAAAAATTGTAATCTCTAAATTGCTCCAAATGAGAAAACTAAATATACTATTAGCCGAGGACGATGAAATGATTCGGAAAATCACAACATTTTTCTTGAAACGCAATGGCCACCAGGTAGATATTGCGAAAAATGGAAGTGAAGCCGTAAAAAATTTCAAAGCAAAGGAATATGATGTTATTTTAATGGATATTCAGATGCCGGAAATGGATGGCCTTGAGGCTGTGAAGGAAATCAGGAAAATCGAACAGGAATATCTTGCCAAAAACCATACTACCATAATAGCAGTAACAACAAATTCCAATAAAGCGGAATGCCTTCATGCCGGTATGGATGCCTACACACAAAAACCATATAGTTTTGATGATTTAAGTACATTGTTCAGGGCTTATAATTTGGTGTAGTTTAATATTTTTTTGGATTGTTAGTGGTTAATGGTGGGTGTGAGAAATTACATCCGCCATTTTTTATGTTTACATAAATGATTTTGGTTTTAGACAGCTTAATTCATGAACTTTGCGCATCCATAGCCATCAATGCCGTTCCACGATTTTTAAAATTATACCTATAATGCCTTGCAATAGTAAAATCCGCCTATTATGTTTCTTTGCGTTTACATTCTCCCACAGTTTGCTGCATGGGCAATACTATAATCTTGGGCAGGAACCAGCTTCACTGAAATGGAGGGAAGTAAAAATGTCGCATTTCCACATTATTTACCCAGAAGCTTTTGAATCGAAGGTGCAAAAAATGGGTCCAACTTTGGATTTTGCTTATAATCATGTTACAAATTCACTTGCTTATAATCCAAAGCCTGTACCGCTAATTATTCACAATTATAACACAGATGCCAATGCGGTTACTGTTTGGGCACCAAAACGTGTAGAAATGTTCACTTGTCCGCCGCAAGATACGTATGCACAGGATTGGCTCGACCAACTTATATTGCACGAATACAGGCATGTGGTTCAACTCGACAGGACAAATCAAGGTTTCACTAAGATGTTGTCGTGGTTCATGGGTGAGCAAGCTGTGGCAATGGTAAATGGTTTGTTTGTGCCTCCTTGGTTTATGGAAGGCGATGCCGTATGCGCCGAAACAGC
>CAIRHD010000090.1 GCA_903878265.1 uncultured Bacteroidales bacterium
AGCCCGCCTGAAACTTAGTTTGCCTCCGCCCAGCTTGGGCAAGCCCGCCTGAAACCTGGTTTGCCCAAATACCTATAGGTATTGCTGTTTTGTTTGCAGTTTACGCAAATACCTACATGTATTTCCCGTCTTGAATCAAATTCACACAATACCATTAAGGAATTCATACTAAACAACCCCTCCACTATTCAAAATCATCATACAATAAATACTTTTCCCGTATTTCCTTAAACTCTTGAAGCCCTGTTTGCCACGATTGGCGAATTTCCTTTTCGTTCATTCCTGCTTCAATCTGTTGGCGAAGGAGTGTACTGCCTACCAATTTATCAAAGTATGGTTTAAAAAAATCTGTTTGTGGGCATAGTGTACTGTATGAATCGAGCAACCAAGAAAGTTCTAGTTTGCCATCTTTACTTATCAATTCAGCTTGTTCACTAAGGTTCTGTCCACAACAAAGCTGGCCTTTGAGCGGTGGATCTTCACTTACACCGACAATTGGGATTGGTGTAAAAGAATATGAACCGCATGGCAGCATGGGATGCCCATAAACTTTAAATGGGCTTTCGGTTCCGCGGCCAACACTCACCACCGTGCCTTCGAACAAACATAAGGATGGATAAAGGTAAACAGATTTCATATCCTGAAGGTTGGGCGAAGGGGAAATTGGCAATTGGTAAAGCGATTTATGGGTATAATTTTTACATTTAATAACCGTCAATTCACAGGTTTTACCTCCCTGCAGCCATTTTTCGCCATTAACCATGCTGGCATATTCGGCAACAGTCATGCCATAAACAATAGGCACAGGGTGCATTCCTACAAAGGATGAAAACGCCGTGTCCAAAATTGGGCCGTCAACATAAAAGCCATTCGGGTTGGGCCTATCGGTTATGATTAGCGGAATATTTCCTTCGGCACAGGCTTCCATTACCAAAGTTAGCGTTGAAATATATGTGTAAAAACGGACTCCAACATCCTGAATATCGAATACTACAATTTCAATATTTTCCAAATCCCCTGGCGTGGGTTTTCTGTGGTTGCCATAAAGCGATACAATTTCAATACCTGTTTTTGGATCGATGGAATTGTCAACTTCCTTTCCATCAGGCTGGTCGCCCCTAAAACCGTGTTCTGGGCCAAATATTTTCACCACATCAATCCCTGAAGCAATCAATGTGTCAACTAAATGTGTGTTGTTGATCAATGAAGTTTTATTGGCAATGATAGCAACCTTTTTTCCTTTCAGCAAACTGATATAATCTGTTGTGAGGTAAGCGCCGGGCAATATTGTTTTACTTTTTGCAGACTTGGTTTTTGATTTAAACAAATTCTGGCTGAATCCGGAAACGGTGGCAAAAGCGAGTAAAACGACAATTATATAGTTGATGGAACGCCTTTTGGAAATCATAAAACAGGTTTTGGTAAGTTTGTCAAATTGAAGGAATCTGACTGCATACCATAGGAAACGCAAACAATGCAATAATCGTGTAATCAATCAAAATGTTTGAATCAGAATACTCTGCTTTTCGGCAAATTTTAACCAGATAAAAAAAGTATTTTTGCAGCAAATGAACTTGGAACGATTTATAGCACGGCGCATGATAGTTGGAGGACCCGGAAGTTTCTCGGCCCCGGTCATCCGTATAGCTATACTAAGCGTAGCACTTGGCCTGGCGGTGATGATTGTTTCGGTAGCGATTGTTACTGGCTTTCAAAAGCAAATACGGGATAAAATCGTTGGATTTGGCTCCCATGTACAAATTGCAAAATTCGATTCGAATAATTCGTTCGAGTTTAGCCCGATAAGCAAAAATCAAGCTTTCCTCAAAACCTTAAAGAAAACAAAAGGGATAAAAAACATACAGGTATTCGCCACAAAAGCGGGTATCATCAAAACCGAAGAACAAATACAAGGCGTAGTTTTTAAAGGTGTTGGCACCGATTTCGATTGGTCGTTTTTTAATGACAAACTTATCGATGGCAAGACTTTTTCCACAAAGGATACCAATGCAAGCCAATCGGTTATTATTTCGCAAAACCTGGCCGATTTGCTGAAAATTAAAGTTGGCGATCCCTTGCGTATGTATTTCATCATCGAAAATCTGCCACGCGCCCGAAGGTTCAAGGTTTCAGGCATTTATAGCACGGGTCTTGCAGAGTTTGACCTCAAATTTATTTTCGGTGATATAAGGCAAATTCAGAAACTGAACGGCTGGGGCGAGGATTCAGTTTCAGGTTTTGATGTGTATATTAATGATTTCGCGCAACTGGATAAAATGGGGAAACTGGTGTACAACGAAGTTGGTTACGAATTAAATGCCAAAACCATTCGTGAACTCTACCCACAAATGTTCGATTGGCTAGATTTACAGGATATGAACGTGGTCATAATATTGATATTGATGGTATTGGTTTCAGGAATGGCGATGATTTCTACACTTTTGATCCTAATACTTGAACGTACCAATATGATCGGGGTTTTAAAAGCACTTGGGGCGCGAAACCTGGGAATACGCCGCATTTTCATTTATAATGCAGCGTATATAATTGGCAAAGGGCTGATTTATGGAAATATAGCTGGCATTGGCATCTGTCTGCTTCAGAAATATTTCAGCATTGTAAGTTTGCCGCAAGAATCCTATTTCATGTCGGTTGTGCCTATCAATTTGGATATCCTTCATCTTTTACTCTTAAATGCCGGGACTTTAATTGCTTGTACCATAATGCTTATTCTGCCATCGTTTGTTGTTACCCGCATTTCACCGGTAAAAGCAATCCGGTTTGACTAAAAAAATCCCGGAGCTTAATGATAAGTCCGGGATTCAATATACGTTAGAGCACTTCGGTTACAAAACAACCACAGAATTCTCGCTTCCCAGCGATGAAATTACATATTTATCGGTGGCTTCATCATTTAACCATGTTTTGCCATCGGCAATATAGCGGAATTGTTGCTCGAAGCCACTTTCCATTTCCACTGACACGGAAAAAGTGCCATCTTTTGCTTTTTTCATTGGGGTTGCAGTTTCGTCCCAGCCATTGAAATCACCAACAAGTGCAAGATTTTCGGCATCTGCTTTTAATTTGAAAGTTACCTTACAAACAGGTTTGGTTTTCAGAAATTGACGTTTCTCAATCATTTTAAAAAATATTGGTTAAAAATACATTAAGCTTCTAAAAGCGCTGCAAAAGTAATAAATTATTTGGAATTAATCCTCATTGCACTCTATATAGATGGTTTTCAG
>CAIRHD010000091.1 GCA_903878265.1 uncultured Bacteroidales bacterium
AATGTATCGATGCTGCTCGATGTGGTTAAAAATACCGATTTGGCAATTGCGCTCGACAACCTCGATAATTATGCGTTCGGTTTTGGCTCAATGGTAAACATAGATGATAAACTACATTTGGTAATCAATTTCAAGCCCGATATTGTGCGCGACGAACCCTTATACATCGGCAAGTTGTACATAGAACAGGAAAGCCTGGCGATTACCAGAGCCGAATTCAGTCTGGACCTCAGCGATCAGGAAAAAGCTACCAGGGCATTTGTGTTGAAAAAACCAATGGGACTTATCTTTATGCCTATCACAACTAGCTATTTGACAACCTATAAGCAACAAAACGGGAAATATTACCTTAGCTATATCCGTGTGGATTTAAAATTCCGCTGCGATTGGAAAAAAAGGTTGTTTAAAAACTACTACTCGGTTATGTCGGAAATGGCAATTACCGATAGGCACGATGATAATATAGTTAAATTTGCAAATCAGGATTTATTCAAATCAAGTATGGTTTTTGCCGAAAAAGTACAGAATTTTACTGATGTCAATTTCTGGGGCGGATCCAATATTATCGAGCCAGAAGAATCCATTGAAAATGCGATTAAAAAGCTTGCAAAAAGTATGAATAAATAATGCGTTAATGTGCAAATGATTGAATGTGATAATGTGCAAATGCGGGAATGTGCTAATGCGGTAATGATCTAATGTGAAAATGCAGCAACATAAAAATTAACTTAGAATAATAATTATCACATTATCGCATTAACCAATTAGCATATTAAATAACTTTCCTGATGATTCTCAACGATTTTTACATTCAGAAGAAAATTCAAGGTGGCGACATCGTGGAATTTGAACGCCTGTTTGTAAAATATTATGGTCCTTTATGCAATCAAGCCAATAAAATAGTGAAGGACATGGATGCAGCCGAAGATATAGTGCAGGAGTTTTTTTATAATTTCTGGAAGAACCGGGAAACTTTTAGCACCAAAGTAAATTTAAACGCATATCTGTACCATTCCATCCATAACAATGCACTTCATTACCTGAAACATTTAACGATCCAGCAGGAATATGCCCAACAAGTGGAAATGGATTTTAAGGATGGGATGCTGGGCGAGATGCAGCAAAACCTGGAAATGGGTGAATTGAATAAAATTATCCGTTCAACGCTCAAACAAATGCCCAAACGCTGTTCTTCAATTTTCTGCATGAACAGGTTCGAGGGCAAAAAGTATCGCGAAATTGCCGAAATCCTCTCTATTTCAGTAAAAACAGTTGAAGCCGATATGGGAAAAGCACTGCAATTCTTTAGGAAGTCGTTGAAAGATTATTCAGGCCCAAAAATGAACATAAGAAGTTAAGTCCGTACTTGTGCAAATCAAATGCAAATCCTTAACCGGAATTTAAACCATAAGAAGATGAACCTGAATATAAATGACCCACGAAACTCCGAATTGTTTGCTAAATACCTGAGCGGCGAAATGGAAGATATGGAATTACAGGCTTTCGAAAAGCAGTTTGCCGACTCGAAAGAAAATAGTTTAACAATAGAAAAAATGAAAAAACAATGGTCGGCAATAGGGGAGTACAAGGATGAAAAAATACCCGACACTGCCAAGGCGTGGCAAAAGCTGAACTCGCGCTTCGAGGAGGAAAACCTGATCCCTCTTCAGGTCGTTTCGGCTACAAACAGGTTTTCCTCAAACATGAAGAAGATTGCGGCTACCATTATTGTTCTGGTTACTGTTGCCACTTTGCTATATTTGAACCTGAACCGCAAGCCAGCCAT
>CAIRHD010000092.1 GCA_903878265.1 uncultured Bacteroidales bacterium
CGCACCTGTTCTCATTTCTCTTAAGTTTCGAAAAAGGTTGGCTGCTCTACACCCCTATTGCAGCATTTTCAATTCTTGGGTTTTTCTATCTTTTCAAAAAGAGCAAATGGCAATTCCTGAGCCTTTCAGCTTTTCTTTTTTGTGTGGTATATTTTCTATCAAGTTGGTGGGTATGGAATTACACATCTTTTGTAAGCCAAAGGGTAATGATAGATTATTATGCTTTTATCGCTATTTTGTTGATTTTCATATTCAAAGGAATTGAAAACAGTCGGGGTCGTATTATTTACCCACTAATTCTGAGTGGTTTTATTTGCTTAAATTTTATGCAGCATTTCCAACATTTAATCTGGGTTTATCCGAGTGGCCCTGTTACCGCAAAAACGTATTTTTCAAATTTCTTTAGCTTTGAGAAGGGAACAACTTTTATGGTTCCTGAAAACGAAATTCTCGGAAAGCAATCGTATTCCAATGATTTTGAACAAATCAAACCCCTTTTCAAGACTACCGGTTTCAATTTTTCGGCAAAGAGCCATTCAAAAAAAACTTCACTGATCCTGGATTCGGTTTCAAATAACAAACCTTTGTTTGTTAAGGGAATGTCCGATTATAAGGAGGTCAAACCCCTGATTCTTAGGATTGGCGGCTGGTTTTTACCCGAAACTCTTGACTCCTCCCTGACCATTGATATAAATATCGGGAATTTAAAAGGCAGGTATTCCACTACCCACCACAACCTTATGCCTGGTTTGAATGCAGGGAAATGGAAATATGCAGAAATGGTGGTTTATTTACCCTATATCCGCTCCGTTTCCGACAGCCTTTTTGTTTCAAGCCAAAACCTGAGCAAGGGCAAAGTGCTGCTGGATGATTTGCAAATCGATTTCCTAAAAATGCAGGAATCAATCCCTAACGACTGGATTTTACCTGCCGATGACCAAACGGATACCGCTATACTTTATCATACTGATCTGGAAACTGAACTTGCATCGCCCTGGGGAAATGCAGCTTCAGTTGCTACAACCCAATCATTTTCAGGCAAAAAATCATCCTGCATCCAAGCGTCTTCTCCTTACAGCATAGTATTTGAAAATACCGTGGATTTAGTCGCCAGTAGTGATGGCTATATTCGGGTAAGTTCGCGGATTTTGGGTGATAATCAGGCTGAAATGGTTTTAGTTTTCGATTTTACATCCAAAGGGAAAACTGTTTTTTATAAGACTTATCCCGTTCAAAATAAAAGCAATAGCAAACAATGGCCCGTCTCAGAAATTTTCCGGGAATTCCCTGTTGCACACTTGAAAGCCGAGAAAGTAAAAATCTATTATTGGTATATTAAAGGCAACGCTCCGGTTTATATTGATGATATGCAGGTGGATATGGTAAAATACAAAACAGCGAAACCTTTAAAAATGCCAAAGTTTCCAGAAAATCCGGAAGCAAAAACCATCCAATCCATCTGCTGCGATTTTGAGCAAAAATGCCTTCCTGAATCGGGAAATATTGAAGAGGTCGGCAATGCATTTTCGGGCAAAAAAGTTTGCCTGATTGATTCCCGTTATCCTTTCAGCTTTTCGCATTGGTTGCCATTGCAGGCTTTTCGAGCTAATACCAATCCTTTTATCCATATTTCTGCCAAAGTAAATTCTGACCAATATACCACTGGCGCAACGCTGGTTGCCGATTTTAAGCATGAAGGGAAAACAGTTTCGTACAACCCTGCTTATCTGCGCGGACAAACCGTTAAAGGACAATGGAACCCAATAGAATTTGGCGTAAAAATACCTGAAGGGATCACTACCAAAGATTCAGTTTTGGTTTATTTTTACCTGAATGGCGGCGACGAAGTGATGATGATTGATGATTTTTGTGTGGAAGTTAAGGGGAAATAGTTGAGGGGTTGAGAGGTTGAGGCGTTGAGGTGTTGAGATGTTGAGGCGTTGAGAGGTTGAGAGGTTGAGAGGTTGATGGGTTTATGGGTTGAAAGGTTGAGGGGCAAAAGTTAAGAGACTGTTCATGACACTGTGTCTGTAAAGAATAAAAAGCAAATTGCAATCCAACCACCGAATGACCACCAATGACAACAGAATCAACAACCGAATGACCACTAATGACCACCAAATGACCACTGAATGACAACCAATGACAATTGAATCAACAACCGAATGACCACCAATGACAACAGAATCAACCACCAAATGACCACCAATGACAATTGAATCAACAACCGAATGACCACCAATGACCACAGAATGACTACCAATGACAATTGAATCAACCACCAATGACAATTGAATCAACAACCGAATGACCACCAATGACCTCCAATGACAACAAACTCCCAAAAAAAACCTGAAACCCTCTTCCTCTTGCTTATCCTTATTGCGGCTGGGGTATTGCGTTTTTATAATTATGGCGGATTTTCCTATTCAAATGATGAGTTGAGTGCGCTTAACCGTTTGCATTACAATACGTTTGCCGAATTGGTGCAAAAAGGCTTTTATGTGGACGGGCATCCAGGTGGGATACAAATTTTCCTTTGGCAATGGTTAAAACTATTTGGTGACAACGAATGGGCTGTGCGGTTTCCGTTTGTTGTTTTCGGCATTTTGGCGGTTTGGTTCAGTTTCAAGGTGGCAAAGTTTATGTTTGGCACTGCTGCCGGGCTATTTACAGCAGCCGCACTTTCGTTTTTGCAATTCCCGCTTTTGTACAGCCAGATTGCCCGCCCTTACGGTTCGGGGATGCTTTTTTGCCTGATGTTGGTTTATTTTTGGCTGCAACTTTTTTTCGATAAAAATGGCAAACTAAACAACGAAAAACCACGTATCCGTATCCTTGCAGGTTTCGCACTCTCGGCTTCGCTTTGCATGTACAACCATTATTTTAGTTTCCTTTTTGCCTTGATTGTTGGCTTCTCGGGTTTTGTGTTTGCCCGAAAAAACAATGTGTTCCACTACATTTCAGCAGCATTGGTGGCTGCACTTTTGTTTGTGCCGCATATACCAATAACACTTAACCATTTAACATACAAAGGCGTAGGTTTATGGCTTGGTGTGCCCGACAAAATGTGGATTTTCGGGCATATATTCTATATTTTCGATCAGTCGGTATTTATTCTTTCGCTTTTCCTTACAACTTTGCTGGCACTCCTGTTTGTTGAAAAGCAAGGCAAAAGCATGGCACGTTTCAGGATACTGCTGGCTACCTGGTTTTTACTGCCCATACTTATTGGGTATATTTATTCCGTTAAAGTTAACCCGGTATTACAGCACCCGGTATTGATATTTTCGTTTCCATGTTTTATACTTCTGATTTTCAGCTATGCCGGCAATGCATTCAATAAGCTGAAACCCTGGATCCTGGCCGTATTCCTTATTTCGGGCATAACCGGAACTACTCTCATAAACAAATATTATCAGGCTCAGCACTTTGGTGAGTTTAAGGATATTGCCAGGCTTACCGCCGAATGGGAGCAGAAATACGGCGATTCCAATATCACCAAAGCAATTAGCATCAACTCGCCTTATTACATCAACTATTACCTGAAACGCTACAATTGTGGGGCAAAGTTCGCTGTGTACGATATAAATGGCATTGAGGGCTTGGAGGCTTTATCCACGGTGGCAAAAAACAGCAAAACCCCTTATTTCCTCTATGCCCTTACCAAACCTGCGCCCGCCGAAGGGGAAGATATTATCCGCTCGTTTTATCCGTTTGTTGTTGATATGAAAAACTATGGAGCACTTTCGTCCATTGTTCTTTTTGGTAAAGCAGCAGGCTCAACGTATGAACAAGCCAACGGCCTCACCGAAATAAAATCTTTGAATGCCAACCTTACGCGGGATACAGCAGTACAGGGAAAAACGGCTGGTGCTTATAAAATGGATTCAGTAACCGAATACAGCCCGGCAATGGAACTGAACCTCGATGAATTTATAAACAACGGGAATCTTGTATTTGCGGCAGAAACGGACCTGTTTTCGGGTGGAAGCACGGCTGGCTCAGCCCTTGTTATTTCGATAGAAACTGCGGATGGGAAAAGCCTTTACTGGAAAGGTGCCGAATCGCGATACATTGAAACACCCAATACCTGGCAGCATAGTATAAGTACTTTAAAAATGGAAACGCCACTGCCCATAGGTGCGAAGCTTAAAGTATATTTCTGGAACAAGGATAAGAAAGTGCTTTACCTGAAAAATCTGGGATGCAGGGTGTTTGAATAGAAGTTTTGGAAATTAAGTTGTTGGCTGTCGTGCAAATCCTATCATACATTGTAATGAAACAAAACACTTTGCAGCCGATGCTTACTGATTAAGGCGGAGAAAAAAGCTTGCTAAATGATGGTATTGATACGTAATTATAGAACTACAACAAGAATGTATGGCAACGTAGATGTGAAATGCCAAGAAACAGTACTTTTACAAAAGAAAAAAAGAAGCTTACGACTAAGGTGAAATATGGAAAACTTACTGCACGCTCTTCAGAACGTGAGCAAACCAAAGATTTATAGAACCATGCGAAAGGATTCTTGCTGCCGCGAGGGAAAACTTATTGACTGACAAAGAAATAAAAAAAAGGAAAAAATGAGCAACGAACAGAAAATAACCAACGATATAAAAGTGCCAAACAATGATTTGGAAGTGTTGAGAAAACATTTTTCCCAGTGTTTTGATAAAGACGGAAACTTCCAATTAGATAAGTTTAAACAAAACCTATCCGAAAATGATATTAATTTTTCAAAAGAAAGCTATGGGCTTGATTGGTTGGGCAAATCGTATGCCCGGCTATTGGCGAGCGATAGTGCAACTACCCTTTTAAAGGAAAACGAAGAGTTTAACCAAAAAGAAGAAAACAAGAATTCTGAAAACCTCCTGATCAAGGGCGACAATTTGGAAGTATTAAAACACCTTGCAAACGCCTATCACGAAAAAATAAAAATGATTTACATTGACCCACCCTACAATACTGGTAGTGATGGCTTTGTGTATCAAGACGACCGCAAATTTACCGCACGGGAACTGCAAAACCTTGCTGGGATTGACGAAGAAAAAGCCAAACGGATTTTAGACTTTACAAAAAGCAAGAGCAACAGCCATTCCGCTTGGCTTACTTTTATGTACCCACGCCTTTACGTTGCCAAACAACTACTTAAAGAAGATGGCATAATCTTTATTTCTATTGATGATAATGAAGTGGCTCAACTCCGAATGCTGATGGATGAAATTTTTGGCGAAGAAAATTTTGTGGCCGAGTTTCCGAGAATTACAAAAAAGGCAGGTAAAACAACAGACTTAATAGCTAAAAACACTGACTATTTACTTTGTTATCGCAATACTTATGCTGCCATTATAGAAAAAAACACTTTCGAAGATTCCAAATATGATGGAATTGATGAGTATAATGAAGTTAGGGGCAATTTTAAACTGAGCCAAACGCTTGATTATGGCTCAATTCAGTATTCTAAATCTCTGGATTACCAAATAGAAATAGACGGGAAAATATTTAGGCCAGGTAATGTTTCAAAAGAACAAATGGAAGCAAGACAAGATGCCAATCCTAAAAGCGACTTCTGTTGGAGATGGTCTAAAGGCCTTTATGAATTTGGATTGAATGAAGGTTTTATTGTTGTAAAAAATGACAGAATTTACACTAAAACCTATAAGAATGCAGTAATTAATAAGAATAAAACGGGGTATTATATTGAAATTGAAGAAAGAAAAAAATCAACTTCGTCACTTGAATTTGTCGACAACAAATATTCGAATGATAACGCTAAAAAGGATATATCAAAATATTTTAATGAAAAGGTATTTGAGTATTCAAAACCAATTTCTTTGATTCATAAAATCACAGAAATATCAACCAATAACAACGACAGAATTCTTGATTTCTTTGCGGGAAGTGGAACAACTGGCGAAGCTACAATGCTCCTAAATATTGACGATTGTGCCAGCAGAAAATTTATTTTAGTTCAAATTCCCGAGCCAATAGACCCAAAGAAAAATAGAGCTGCTTTTGATTTTGTGAAAAACGAATTAAATGCAGAACCCACTATTTTTGAAATAACCAAAGAACGTCTTAACAGAGCCGCTAAAAAGACAAAAGAAGCAATCACAGCTAAAATTAATGCTAAAGAAAAGGAGATACAGAGTTTAGAAGGGAAATTGGACTTAGTTGATAAAGACGAAGAAATCAATAAACTGAAAGCGGAAATTAAATCCCTTGCAGGACAAGACCTTGGCTTCAAGATTTTTGAAACAATTCCTATTTGGGAAGATTACGATTTTGAGGCTAACGAGCTAAACGAACAAGTTAAATTGTTCGATGATTCAAAACTTACCGAAGACGACCTCAAAGCCTTGCTCATAACTTGGAAAACCTATGATGGCATTCCGCTAACACAACATTTGCACGAAATTGATTTAGGCGGTTATCTTGCATATTATGGCAATGGCAAACTCTATTTGATGAATAAAGGCTTTACTACTGACAACCTAAAAACCTTGTTGGAAAAAACAGATGCGGATAAAAAATTCAACCCAACCTCAATTATTGCTTTCGGTTATCATTTCGACAGTAAAAACTTGCGTGAAATAGCCGACAATATAAAAACGTATGCCAACAAAAAGAGTATTGATATTGATTTTATAACAAGGTATTAGTATGAAGGGATTTAATTTTGAAAAAAACCTGAGCCATCAATCACAAGCCGTAGAAAGTACTGTTTCTGTTTTTGAGAATATTGATCTCGTCCAACCTAACGATGCAAACAAAAACTGTGTGAATGTAGAATTTGATTTTAAAAAAGGATTTCACTATATTGACAACATTATCAGGCTTCAAGGTCAGAATGGAATAAACGAAAAAAGAAATGGTCAAAAAAACATCATTGATATTATGATGGAGACAGGTACAGGTAAAACCTATACTTACACCAAAACCATCTTTGAACTCAACAAAATTTTTGAAATTTTTAAATTTATTGTTGTAGTTCCTACCCTATCAATCAAAGCTGGAACGATTGATTTCCTTAAATCGGCCAGTTCGCGGGAGCATTTTAATGAACTATACGGAAAAACCATTCATTTGCATATTGTAGAAAGCCAGAAAAGCAGCAAAAGCAAAAAATCGTATATACCTCCTGCAGTTAGCAGTTTTGTTAATGCGGGCAATTTTGAGAAAAACAGTATTCAAGTAATGGTTATCAATGCAGGGATGATAAATTCCGAAACCATGCAGAATAGTTTCGATAAAAGGCTTTTTGATAAATATGCAATCCCTTTTGATGCCATTAAAGCGGTTAAACCTTTTCTTATTATTGACGAGCCTCACAAATTTGCCAAAGGCAGCATAACTTGGGAAAACATACAAAAAATGAAACCTCAATTTATATTGCGTTACGGTGCCACGTTTCAAGAATATGAAAACCTTGTTTACACTTTAACCGCGGTAGATTCATTCAACAGGAATTTGGTCAAGGGCGTTATCGGGCATATTACCGAGTTCGAAAGCGGGAAAAATGCCTTGGTAAAGTTTATTGATTCTGATGGGAATGAAGCCAGTTTTGAACTTACGGAAAACGACAAGAAAAAAACAGTTTCGGTTTATAAAAAAGAAAGTCTTAAAAAAGTACATCCCGAAATGACCGATTTGTTTATCGAAAATTTAAACAAAAGCACGGTAGTTTTATCCAATGGCATGGAAATGAAAAAGGGCGACAAAATCAACCCTTATTCTTATGCTCAAACCTTACAGGAAATAATGATCCAAAAAGCCATAAAGCATCATTTTGAAATTGAACAACAACTCCTCACACGTGAAGTAAAAATAAAACCGCTGACCCTCTTTTTTATTGATAATATTGATGAATACAGAAACAAAGATGGATATATAAGAACTACGGTAGAAAAATATATTGATGCAGAAATAAAAAGCCTACTAAAAACCGAAAACAATGGCTTTTATAGGCAGTATTTAGAAAAAACGTTACAAGATCTTTCAAATACACATGGGGGTTATTTCTCTAAAGATAATTCGGAAAAAGATGAAGCCATTGAAAAAGAGATAAACGAAATTCTGCACGACAAGCAAGCAATGCTTGATTTGGAAAACCCAAGGCGGTTTATATTCTCCAAATGGACCTTGCGGGAAGGCTGGGACAATCCCAATGTATTTCAAATATGTAAATTAAGAAGTAGCGGAAGCGATATTTCAAAACTACAAGAAGTGGGCCGTGGGCTACGATTGCCAGTGAACGAATACGGCAACAGGGTAAAAGACGAACAGTTTTATCTAAACTACTTTGTTGACTTTACCGAAAACGATTTTGTTGATAAATTGGTGAATGAAATCAATCAAAAGTCTGGAGCTATTTCCATTGAAGAAATACCTGAAAAGCTTACAGAAAATATGATAAAGAAAATTTGCGAACTTTATGGAACAACGGAAGATGAGCTTTTGACTGTATTAGACGAACAAAATCTAATATCCAGGACAAACGCTTTTAAAAATGGCGGTTTTGAATATATCAAACAAAATTATTCGCGCATTTTCGAAGGTGTAAATTCCAATAAAGTTCGCAAAGCAACCGACCCAAAGAAAAAAGTTGTTATAAGGACTGAAAAATATCAAGAGCTAAAAGACCTTTGGGAAAAACTCAACGAAAAAGCAATCTTGGAATATAAATTTGATAATGAAGCCACTTTCCAAAAGCTTTTTACAGACTATCTGATTACTCAACAAAACAACCTTTCGATGGATGGTATCAGAGAGCATATTTCTGAAATCGAAATCAAAGACAATATAGCAGTTGTTAAAGAAGAAGCGTCTGTATATAACCGCAAAACAACTACTATTTCAACAATGAAATACAGTGATTTTTTAAAACAGCTTTCAAAAGTCCTAAATATCAATATCAAAACACTGCATCAATCAATTATTGATTCAAAAATAGACATAAACACCTATTTAAACCAAGCAACCATTAGAATCATCAAACAAACTTTTGACCATTATTTAATGGCAAATGCTATCGACAAGTTTAGCATTGAGTATAAAAAGGTGTCAAATAGTATTCATCCAACAAAATTGACAGACTTGAACGGCAATGTATTAACAGATATTTCAGCTTCAGATGTTGGCATTTTGTTTTCTGATGAAAAAGTCGCTGATAAATACTTTTTTGATGAGTTGTATTTTGATTCTGATTTAGAAAAAGTTAATATTAAAACTGACATTAAGGAAGTGGTAGTTTTTACCAAAATACCCAAAAACTCTATTAAAATCCCAGTAGCTGGCGGTAAAAGCTATTCGCCTGATTTTGCCTATGTTTTGAATTTTGAAAATGGAGACAAAAAACTCCATTTTATTGTAGAATCAAAAAATGTGGGTAGTGCAGAAGGCTTGCGCGATGAAGAAAAACACAAAATTAAACACGCTGAGAAATTTTTTGAAGGCAAAGTTAAAATTGAGTTCAAAACACAGTTCAGCAATAACAAAATAGTTGATTTGATCAAGGAAATTATGGTTGAATAAATGCCCAGGCTATTTGTAACATCATAGGTTTATAATCTATGCAGGATAATTAAAAAATTACTATGGCAAATCCATTGTTTACACCCCATTGTAATTGATTACAATGCCAAATCCATCGATGACAATGCCAAATCCATCGGTGACAATGGCAAATCCATCGATGACAATGGCAAATCCATCGATGACAATGGCAAATCCATCGATGACAATGGCAAATCCATC
>CAIRHD010000093.1 GCA_903878265.1 uncultured Bacteroidales bacterium
ATACATCTCGTTCCGTGCTGCAATGGCAACCATATTTTCGCTATTTATCTCGCTGGTTTACGGCAAACGGATTATCATTTACTTGCGTACAAAGCAAATTGGCGAAACCGTTCGCGAACTTGGCCTCGAAGGGCAAATGGCCAAAACAGGAACCCCAACTATGGGTGGACTAATTATACTTGGGTCAATCCTTATCCCAACTTTGCTTTTTGCTAAAATACTGAATATCTATATTTTGCTGATGCTATTTGTTACGGTTTGGTTAGGCTTGATTGGCTTTTTAGACGATTACATCAAAGTTTTCCGTAAAAATAAGGAAGGCCTTGCAGGCAGGTTTAAAATCCTCGGACAAGTGGTCGCGGGTTTGGTTATTGGCTCGGTATTGTATTTCCATCCGGGAATCGTGATACGTGAACGTTTGCCCCAGCATAAAACAGAACTTAAAGCCGGACAACTCACCGCTTTTGAACAGATAAAAGACCATAACAAAAAGTTCAAGGTTACGCCTGTAAAATCGACCAAAACCACCATCCCATTCCTGAAAAACAATGAATTCGATTATGCTGTACTCATCAAATGGGTTGGCGATGATTACCGGAATTTTGCCTGGCTTGTTTTTATCCCAATAGTGATTTTAATAATTACGGCTATATCAAACGGAGCCAACCTCACCGATGGCATGGATGGCCTGGCAACAGGCACATCGGCAGTAATAGCCATAACACTAGGTTTATTGGCGTGGGTGAGCGGCAACATTGTATTTGCTGATTACCTCAATATCATGTATATACCGAATACCGGCGAACTTGTTATTTTTATGAGTGCGCTTGTTGGGGCATGTGTGGGTTTCCTGTGGTACAACTCGTATCCGGCACAGGTTTTTATGGGTGATACCGGAAGCTTGGCGTTAGGCGGCATTATTGCAACTTTCGCCATTATGATTCGTAAAGAGCTGCTTATACCGGTTTTGTGTGGCATTTTTATCGCCGAAAACCTGTCGGTCGTAATTCAGGTAACCTACTTCAAATACACCAAAAGAAAGACTGGCGAAGGCAAAAGGGTTTTCCTTATGGCTCCTTTGCATCATCATTACCAAAAGAAAGGATACCCTGAACCTAAAATCGTGATGCGGTTCCTGATTATCGGGATTGCTTTGGCCCTGATTTCGATCATGACATTAAAAATCAGGTAACGAATTGAAAACGAGTGGGAAAATAGCCATTTTAGGGGCTGGCGAAAGTGGGACTGGGGCAGCGGTGTTAGCCAAAAAACAAGGATTCAGGGTCTGGCTATCCGATTCTGGAAAAATAAAGGAAAAATACATAAACGTTCTTTCTCATTTTGAAATAGCATTCGAAGAAGGCAGGCATACCGAAAAAGAAATTCTTGATTCAGATGAAGTTGTGATCAGTCCGGGAATTCCGTTGACCTCACCACTGGTTCAAAAAATAAAATCTAAGCTGATTCCTGTAATTTCCGAAATCGAATTTGCTTCCCGCTATACCGATGCGCGAAAAATCTGCATCACTGGGGCAAATGGCAAAACTACAACAACCTTGCTCATTTATCACATCCTGAAAAATGCTGGTTTAAAGGTTGGCTTAGCCGGAAATGTCGGAGAAAGTTTCGCCATGCAGGTAGCGACCAACAATTTCGATTGGTATGTTTTGGAAATCAGTTCGTTTCAACTCGACAGCATGTTTGAATTTAAGGCAGATGTTGCCATTTTGACCAATATCACGCCCGATCATCTGGACCGCTACAATTACAAATTTGAAAACTACATCGATTCTAAATTCAGGATCGCGCAAAACCAGACAAACGAAGATGCTTTTATTTATTGCCTCGATGATGAAGTAAGTGCTGCCGAAGTAAACAAGCGCAACCTAAAAGCGCAGGTTTACACCACAACATTGCAACAAGGAAACACCAATGCGAATGCTTATCTAATTGAAAACAAAATACATATAAACATAAATAATAACCCATTTACCATGACATTGGAAGAACTGGCCTTACAAGGCAAACACAATGTGTACAATTCGATGGCAGCCTCAATCGGCACTAAGCTGTTGGGTGTGCGAAAGGAAAGCATACGGCAATCGCTAAGTGCTTTTGAGAATGTGCCGCACCGCCTCGAATTTGTTGCACGTATCCATGGCATCGATTTTATCAACGATTCCAAGGCCACCAATGTGAACAGTGCGTGGTATGCACTCGAAACTATCGAATCGCCAATAATATGGATAGCAGGCGGGATGGACAAGGGAAATGATTACTCGAAACTTGAAGATTTGATTCTTAAAAAAGTGAAAGCCATTATCTGCCTTGGCGTTGACAACACCAAACTTATTGAAACTTTTGCTTCGAAGGTTGTATCAATTTACGAAACCCAATCTGCCGACGAAGCTGTACTTACGGCTTATTCCATTGGCAAAAAAGGGGATACGGTGTTGCTTTCGCCAGCATGTGCAAGCTTCGATTTGTTCGAGGATTACGAAGAACGTGGCAATCTTTTTAAGAAAGCGGTTCGAAGCCTTTAGATAAAACTGTAATTCAACAAGACTAACAATGGTTCAGATAGTACCAAAAATACGCGGGGACAAAGTCATTTGGGGAATAGTTATTATCCTCTCACTGTTCTCGGTATTGGCTGTTTACAGTTCCACCACTACACTTGCCTACAGGTTCAAGCAAGGCAATACGGAATATTATCTGCTCAAACATATCGGCATCCTCATTTTTGGATTTGTGTTGATGTACGCGGCGCACAAAATAAAATACGTTTACTATTCCAAATTGTCATTGATCGCCGTACTATTTGCTGCCCCTCTCCTACTTTATACTTTGGTTTTTGGTGAAGTCCGCAACGATGCTGCCCGTTGGACAACTCTTCCTGGTGTTAACATAATGTTTCAGCCATCGGATCTTGCCAAGCTTGCACTCATCATGTTTGTTGCCAGCATGTTGGCAAAAAAACAAGATAATATTAAAGACCTCAAAAGTGCTTTCATCCCTATACTGTTGCCAGTTCTGGTTATCTGTGGGCTAATTTTGCCAGCCAATTTATCAACGGCTGCAATCCTATTCGTAACTTGTATTGTGCTGATGTTTATTGGTGGCGTTAAATTCCGCTATTTATTGGCCCTTTCGGGAATAGGGATTGCAGCATTGGCGCTTTTTATTGCTTTTCTTGTGGTTTCGCCTAAATCGAGTGGGCGTTTGGGAACATGGCAAAACCGAATCGAACATTTTGGTGGCGGCGGCGACAGCGATGAGAATTTTCAGGTAGAGCAAGCGAAAATTGCAATTGCAAACGGTGGATTTGTTGGAAAACTTCCCGGAAACAGTATGCAGAAAAATTTTCTCCCCAATCCGTTCAACGACTTTATTTATGCCATAATAACTGAAGAATATGGTTTTGCAGGTGCATTTTTAATA
>CAIRHD010000094.1 GCA_903878265.1 uncultured Bacteroidales bacterium
GTAAATTCAACGTGGTATCCATATTGTGCGTGGAATTCTTTTTCGAATGGCAATACTACAAAAGCAAGGTCGGTAATGCGGTGTAACTTGTGAACGCGGTGTTTTTTCCAAGCCCAAACCTGTGGCGAAATGTAATAAAACACTTTCATGCCCTTAGCCTTGGCAAATTCGGCAATGCGCATATTGAAACCGGGGTAATCGACTAAAATTACAGCATCTGGTTTCCAAGTCAAAATATCTTCTTTACAGAAACGGATGTTGCGAATAATAGTCCTTATATTGAGCAATACTTCCTGAAAACCCATGAAAGCCAGTTCGCGGTAGTGTTTTATAATGATGCCACCTTCTGCCTCCATACCAGCACCGCCCCAGCACCGGAATTCGGCTTGGGTATCACGGGCCTTTATACCACGCATAAGCTTGGATGCGTGCAAATCGCCCGAAGCTTCGCCGGCTATAATGTAGTACTTCATGGTTGGTATCTTGTTCTTATTAATTGTTGCTTTTTGTGGAAGTTGTGGGAAGTGCCTAAAGTACTTAGAGTGCCTAGAGTATTTAGAGTGCCTAGAGTATTTAAAGTACTTAAAGTGTTTTGATAGTTGCAAAATTGCCATTCATTTTTAATCCGAAATCTGCAATCCGAAATCCGCAATTCTTTCAAAAAGGGAATGCAAAATTACTATTCTTCAGGAAAATCATGAACAGCAGAATCATAATTACTGTTAATGCCATCAGGCTTTTACCTGTTTGGTAGAACTTGAGTTTTACGATGTAGTACCTCATTATGATCAGGTTTACGGCAAATCCCAAAAGCAAAATATCCATATCGCGGACGGTACTGAACACATGCAACAAATTTTGCGAAAGCCGAAGGAGCAAGGCAAAAAACAGCGCAGCCGGTACAGGAACAATCAACCCCAGGATAATCCCAAGCGAAATTTTATCGGTATTCAACCATTTTTTAATATCCATAGATTAAGCTTCTAAGTCCCAAGTTTTAATATCCTCGATTAAATGGTGTGCGGTAAGGTCAATTTGTATGGGCACCACGCTCACATAATTGTTGTTGATGGCCCAATGGTCGTTATCTTCGGATTGGTCGAGGTTTATAAATTCGCCCCTGAGCCAATAGTAGTCGCGTTTGTGCGGGTCCTTGCGCTCGTCGAAATTTTCATCCCAGAAAGCTTTTGACTGCTTGGTAACTTTTATGCCTTTTATGGGTGTTTCGCTCCGTGCCGGGATGTTCACATTTAAACATATACCATCGGGAAGGCCATTTTTAAGCACCTTGCTTGCTACCGAAGTAATGATGGTGGCGCAATGGCTGAAATCTGCCGAGTGAGAATAATCGTTCAACGAGAACCCGATGGCAGGCACATTTTCCATAGCGCCTTCAATTACCGCGGCCATGGTGCCAGAATACAATACGTTGATCGAAGCGTTGCTGCCATGGTTTATGCCCGAAACTATAAGGTCGGGTTTTCCACGCAGTATTACCTTTTCGCCTAATTTAACGCAGTCGGCTGGAGTGCCGCTGCAACTGTACTCGCTGTAGCCAGGTGTTTCGGCAATACGGTGAAGCCGAAGCGGTGATAGTATAGTAACCGCGTGGCCCATTGCTGATTGTGGTTTATCGGGGGCAACAATTAAAATATCGCCCAAGGGGCGCATGGTTTCAATCAAAAAACGCAAGCCAGATGCATGTATGCCATCGTCGTTGGTAATAAGTATAAGGGGTTTTTTCATAATCAGACCTAATTTAGATTGCAGATTTCGGATTGCGGATTGCAGATTTCGGATTGCGGATTTCGGATTTCGGATTGGGGATTTCGGATTGGGTAATATTTAACCACCATTAACTATTTTCCATTAACTATTAACTATTCTCCACTAACCATTAACCATCAACTATTCCCCTTTCACTCCCGGAATTGCTGTAACGCCTGCACTGACAATAAATTTCATTACCTCGGCGGAATTGACATTTAAAGGTTTTACGTTTTCGGCAGGAACAATAAACAAGTTGCCCGAAAAATTGTACGAATGTGGAAGATAAACCGCTACTTTATTGGCTTCGATGCCAAGCGACGTAAGGTCGCGCTGGGTAACAAACCCCATTTTTTCGAGGTCGGAATCCTTGTTGACCTTTACCAGAACAGGTTCGGTGAATTTTTTATCCTTGCCCACAAATGCCGACATAAAATCCTTTATAGAGGTGTAAATGATTTTAACAAGAGGTGCCTGGCTGATGATTTTATCCAGCGAATTGAGGATGGGTTTTATCAGGATGGAACTGCCAATAATACCGATAAGCGTAATCAAGCTAACTATAAGCACCAATCCCAGCCCAGGGATATTGATGCCGGTTATTTTATACAATTGGTTTAGCAGCAGCCCATCAACAAACTCGAAAGAAACAACCAGGGCATAAATAGTGATTGCCAGAGGCGAAATAAGCAAAAGCCCCTGAAAAAAGTAACGGATAAGCTTGTTCATGAATTTGATTTGGGGTGCAAAAGTAGTCAATTAATTGCTGTGGTGGATGGAAGGTGCGATGTTGGATGTACGATGTTGGATGTACGATGTTGGATGTGGGATTAGGAAACCGTGAGGGCATAAAAAAATCAGGGCTTCACTTTATGTAAAGCCCTGACAATAAAATACAATTCAATTCAGTTTACCTGATAAATACTTTCTGGTTTACGGTTGCTTTTGCATTAACCACTTTTACCATATAAGTGCCAGATGATACTTGCAATGGTATGCTGGTTTGTATCTGGGCACTTAAGCTATTGTGGATTAATTCCCTGCCCATCATGTCATATATCCACACTTCGCCTTGGAGGCCGGAAATGTTGGTGATAACAACATTGTTTTGTTCGCTGTACACCGAAATCCCGTTGTTCGATGGGTCATTGTTTCCATCTATGGTTTTGAAATGCAACTTGAAGCGGTCAGCATTTTCGTTGGCAGAATAAACAAACGTATAAACTGGATTGGTACGCAAATCCTGAATGAAATTATTCTTCGTATCTTCAATCAGTATGGGTGTCGAAATATCAAAACTTCCCATTCCGGTTGCATTAAGGCTGTATTCTCCCGAAACCGTGCATTTAAAGCCAATATTTACAATTTCGTTTCCTTCCAAAGGCAGTTCGTTTATGGCGAGATTATCAGTTTTGGTGGTGCTGTACAACTCTGGTGCATCCTCCAGTTTCCAGATTTTCAGGGCATCGAACTGGCTGTCGTACGCATTGGAGGCATTGTTGTTGAAATGGATATACGTTTTGTCATTAGCATCGTTTCCGATAACCTCAAGTGCCAACACATCGGCAACACTTTCTTTGTAAAAAGGGATATTGCTATGTACACGGGCAGCCAGCGGAATAGTTACCGAAGCCCCGTTTGCTGTGGTTGTTACAAAGAAACCGTTTTGGGCAGGGATAATCCCTCCTGAAAGTTCACCGACAGTTCCATTCCAATACACATAGTTTGTTCCATTATACACGGCTACCGAAGTGCCCACGCTTCCCGTCAATACAAGGTTGTCCCAGTCGATGGCCGATTGGAATGGATTGCCAAGCAAGTTCCATGTTGGGTTTACACTGCTGTTGAAAATGAGTGGCATGGTAACGGCAGTGCTGTTGAATGTTCCAAAAAAGGTAGCGGTAACAGGCGGTGCGGATGTACCTACCGAATAGCCTTTACCAACAACAAAGGATTGCGCCCCGGTTTTGTAAACCCATGCGTTAGTAGTTGGGTTCCATTCTTTTGCCCATACAAGCAATGCGTTAGGGAAAAACACACCTCCAAAAGTGGATGAAACCACTGGGGAAGAAAGGAAATGCCATTTATTGTTGACAAATGTGCGCTTAACAGTACTTGTTCCAGAGGTAAGGAATTCGGAGCCTATAAACGAGCCTCCATTGTTGATGGTTATGCTTGCAACAGAAGTGGCAGCAGAAACCGTTGGGAAATTGGGCGCAGTCGATGGGATGGTTACCGCAGTATTTGCTCCCGGAACGCCAGGATTCCAGTTGCCGCTTTTCTTCCAATCGCTGTCAACAATTCCAGTCCACAAAGCTGTTAAAGGCGTGTTATTTACGGTAATACTGGTTGGCAAGGAATACGCTTCGACACAAGTTCCGTTTTGAACTACTGCCCTGTATTGATAAATTGCAACCTGGGCCGGGATTTCCGAAAATGGGTTTAGTCCGGCTGAAAGGGCAATATCAGCAAAACCACCATCACCGATTTTCCTTTGCCATTTTGTAATGCTGCCTGCTTGTCCGCCCAAAGTAATATTGCCGGTTGATTGTCCTATTGTAATGGATGCGTTCGCACCAACTGCCGTACCCCCGATACTGACCGGGTTAAGTGTTACGGTTGCGTTTCCTGTCATAAGATTGGTACAAAGCGTGGCCATATTTTTGGCAACAATTGTATAAACACCAAGTGTTTGCAACCCAAAATCCAATGCCGTACCCGTGCCGTTCAAACTGCCAAGACTTGATGCGCCTCGCCATAAAGTATAATCAAACCCCAAATCCGAATTTGAAAGGCCGACACTTACGCCTGGGTTTTCGGCACAATACGAACCGCCACCACTAACCAGGTAAGCAGTTGGTGCGGCGTTCATTGTAACAGCCGCGCTGCCTGTCATGGTAGTAGTGCCATTAAAATTGGTGCCTTTTATCGTATAGGTTCCGGCAAGCTGGTTACCGAATGTAATAGCCGAACCTGTACCTGCAAGAGTAGGCAGTTGAGCTATGTTGTCCTTATAAAGTGTGTAGGTAACGCCAGTTTCCGAACCATCGAGTCCAATAGGAGTTCCTGAAGTGCCCGAGCAATATGTGCCCGTTCCAGTAACATTAAAAACAGCAGGATTGGTCATATCGCCTAATCCATAGTTGCTGCTAAAAGTTGTAAACCCAGCAATATTTGTATAGTTTGGAGCACCAACTGCATAAGCTTGGTTTGTGACCCCATCGCCCCTGAGCATTACTGCAGTGCCTGTCGGCGTGAAACCAGTTCCATCGAGGGTAAGCGTATAGTTAAACGCACTGCCACCGCTTTGGCTTATAGTCCAGTATCTTGTATTAAATTTGAAAGTGCTAGGAGGTGCCAAACCTGGTATGGTTGCCTCAAATTGCTCCACTGCAACTGTACTGCTACCGGTTAACGCAGTGTAGTTGAGTGTTACAGGCCTGTAATTGCCGCCTTTGCCAACAGGGAAAACTTTTGAACCAACTGCACCGAAAACCTGCGCCAATTTCCCATTCACATAATTCGAACTGCTTGCATTTGTAATTGTTCCAGATGCCGTAAGTGTGTTGATGCCAGGAGTGAGCAAGCCGTTAGTAAGCGATAATGTGCCATTTACAACAATATTCTGCGAAAGGTTTACACCCGAAGCATTATCTATTTTCAGGTTGTTGACAGCAGTTGGCACGTTTGTCCCGGTATTTTGGGCGGTGCCAGTGCCGTTTAAGATATAGTTGCCGCTTGTGCCCATTGTCCGGCTGCCGCTTACACGGATAGAGCCTTTTGTGTTATCCAACGCATTTCCAAATCCCTCGTTGTTAGTAACGTAAGCCGAAGCCAGTGTTCCGTTCCCAGCAAGTGTAAACGCCCCCGTACCTGCTATATAATGTGTGCCGAAATTCAGGGAACCGCTAACCGTAATAAGTCCGGTACTGTTAAATGTTTTATTCTCGTTGAGTGAAACGCCGCTTGCATTTGAAATTGTCACATTTTTTGCAAATGTAGCAGGCCATTCTCCACTAACAATTTGTGGCGCGGTACCATTGTAGTGTAGCGACGAAGATGCACCGTATATTAATGTGTGGGTGCTTAAAGCCAGGCTTCCCTGTGTCATGTACAAAATGCCGCTAATGGTTGTTGGCCCGCCCAATGTGGCTGCGCCTCCTGTGTTTATCTTCAAATTGGTATAGGTTGTGCCGTGGATGGTTTGGGTTGAGCTTCCATTATATATTACCGTTGCAGCAGTGCCATTAAGTGTTGTGGTAACATTGGTAAGGTTTCCCCATGGAGTGATGCCATCCAAAACCAAAGTTCCTGTTTGTACCGTGCCAGTAGTCATCCTCACGGTGCCAGTACAAGGCGATAAATCAATTGTCCCTGTTATTTGGCCGCCCACGGTTGCCGTGCCTTCTTCGACCCTGAAACTTGCCTGGGCATAATTGGAACCACTTGCTTTGGCATATATTGTTACATTGCCATTGATGGTAAAACTATTTAAAGTTGAAGTCATTATGGCTGAATAATCGCCGTTGAGGGCAAGGTACGAACCTGCATCAACCGAGGCGCAAACTAAAGCGCCTCCACCTGTTATGCTACAAGCTGTAGCATTATCCAGGTTATGGTTTAGCTTTAAAGCACCGCTCAGTGTTAAGGTAAACCCCGAATTTATGGTCAATGTTGCCGCTGCTCCCGTAAAAGTAACAGATGCTGCTGCGGCATCGGCAGTTACGGTAACACTTTTTCCACTTTGTATAAATACCACATCACCGGCCACCGGAGCACTCGCCCCTGCCGCACCGGCAGAAGTTGCTGCCCAAGTGTTTATTGAATTCCAGTCGCCTACAGCAACAGAATAACGGTTGGCCGCAAGAGCGGTGAAATTGATGCAAATGCACAACATGGCAGTTGCCGTAAATAGCATCAGTCGTAAAAATTTAGCTTTCATTAGGTTTTTGGATTAGTTGGTTAATTTATGCGTGATACAGAACTATTGGCCAATCACTTCATTGCGCCAATTATATGGGTTAACTAAAACTATTATTAATTTGAAAAAAGCCGCCCGAAGGGATTACTCTTCACTATTCGTTATTCACTTTTCGTTATTCACTTTTCACTTATTCAAGCAACCGCTTCGAGGGTTGAAAAAACCACTCGAAGGGTTCACTTTTCGTTATTCACTTTTCACTTTACAAACTTTCCGCTTGACACTTTTCCGTTACCTATAAGGCTTACCACATAAACCCCGTTTTTCAGGTTATTGGCGTTAAGCGTAGTAAGCGTGTTGCCGTTGGTTTTGCCACGAAGTACAACCTGACCCAACATATTGGTGATACGGATTTCCTCATTGGCCATTGATGCTCCGATAATATTCAGGTTGCTGCCATCCAGATAAACGCGCAGTGGCTCTAAACCTTCTGCTTCTGGAATGCCTACCGAACCAAAAGTGAGCTTAAAACGGTTAGATTGGTCAATAGTAGCTGAAGTAAATGTATAAACAGGGTTATCCGAAAGGTTTTGCGTTTTGGAAAGTTTGTTGTCAACCAAGTAAACATGGGCGTTAGGTAAGTTTTGCAAATTGGCGGTGAGTGTGTATTCCCCATCTTTACCAGCTACGAACGAAACAGGTATTGTCGAATTTTCAGACAGTTCGGGCATTCCGTTAATGGCAAGTTCGCTGCCATCGGCTGCAATGGTATAAATAGCCGGAACCATTTCGGAATAGCTCCTTAACTTGTATGCATCGTATTGACCATCAAAGTTATTGGTAGCATTTGCATTGAAGTACATAAACGCTTCGTCTTGGTATCCATTAGCCGAAACTGTTAACGAGAGGCTGCCCGGAACGGTATTGCCCGATTTATAATAGGTAGTTTGGGCTTCATGCACACGATAGGTGTTATGTATGGTAAGGGTTCGCGTTCCGGTTGAAGCGGCATGTACCATAAAACCTTGCATGGCAGGAATGTATTGCGAGCCACCACCAACAGTAATATTATCATCTGCTACTTTAATATAATACTGGTAATTCTGTGCTGCAGCATTATAATAATACAAAGCATCGTCAACTCCATTACCTCTTGTTACTGTTCCCCAATCAATGGCAGATGAATAAGGGTTGCCGAGCAGGTTCCATCCATTTCCTTTACCTGAAGTATAAGTAAGTGCCGGCATATTGCTGCCAGTAGTAAAATCGCCTGCATTTAGGTTGCCTTTGAAATACTTGGTAACCGGGGCGGTAGGATATGCAACCATATAACCTTTACCAACAGTAAAAGTAGATTCAAAATCAACATTCCATAAACCATCATTTGCTTTGGAATTTATCCACATATAGCTTACTTCGTCAAACTTGTAAAAATCGTGGCCCGCAGTAATCGGCGTTGTTACAAACTCGGTGCGTATGGCTTGTTCCGCAACGGGAGATGATATAAAATGGAACATCTTATCAGTTCCTGAACTATAATTTGTTAAGTAGCGCTCCACGGTTGCTGCCGGGCTTGAACTTGTAATAAGTGAACCTGTTCCTGTGATATCCGATTTGATAACCAGATCAGCATTATTTGAACTTGCAAGAGCACCATTTACAGTAAGCCCTTTTAAGACCGGAATTATGAATTTTTGCCCTGATGCAATTGTAAGATTACCAGCAACTGTGCGGTTTGCATGAAGAGATAAGCCGGATCCATTGGCAACAGTAATATTTACATCTTTTGGACCGCTGCTGGCTGGGAATTCAACATCGCTGGTAGTGGAATAGCTTGTTCCGTTGTAGGTTAATATACCATTTATACCATAAGTGAGTGAGCCGCTGAGTGCGCCTTCGGTAAGGGTGAGTGTGCCGTCAACAACCAATGCATTTCCAAGGGTTACAGTACCTGTTGATGTTCGGTTGATCGTAAGATTGTTCAGTGCATTAGTAGTGCCTGGTGTGGTTTGGTCGAACCTTATTGTTCCCAAAGCGCCAGTACCAAGGATTGAAATATTTGAAGAGGTACTTCCTTTAATAACACCGGGAGAAGCAATTCCACTGTTGTAGGTTGATGCTACACCAGCTTTGCCAAGAAAAAGGGTAAAGCCATTTAAATCAAGCACGCTTGCAGTACCATCAATTTCCATGGCGTTATTGCCATTTGGCCCCTCGCAAGTTAGGTTTGTGGCTAATTGAACGCTTCCGGCTGACTTATTGATCCTGACATACGAAATATCAAAAACTCCAGTACCTTGAATTACCTGGGTGTTGCCTCCATTGAAGAATATTGCCCTGTTATTGGCATAAAAATTCCCATTATCAATTATATTCCCATAAATCTTCAAATCCCCACCAACTGCATCGCCAAGAGATAATGAACCATAATTTGCTAGATTCCCGCCAATAGTCAGAGGATTATTAATTGCAGGACTTCCGTAATCCATAAATAAGGAAGACCCGGCATCGATAGTCAGATTTCCCGAAATGCTTTTCGCCGCATTGCTTCCATTTGGATAATTCAATGTTGTGTTGTTGCTTATCTGAATGTTGGCAGGATAGCCAGCTCCTGAGGTAGAATTCCATTCAAAGCCTCGTCCAAAGGTGCCACCAGTATTATAAATAAGCGTGGAAGAAGATCCATAAGTTGGTGCGCTTGTGTTTAAGAAGCCTCCTGTGTTTAATTTAACAATACCATTAAACGTTAAATTATTAGCATTAGTAACTCCTGCAGAAGTCTGAAAAGTACCACTAACTGACCTCGCAACATTCATGGTTATTGTTTGAAGCGCAGTAACATTATAGGGCGAATTGGAAGTAGGCCAGTACACATCATCATTCACACCATAAGCTGCTGAATTAAATACAAGAGTTGATGTAGCGCCATAAACAAAAGCTGTTCCTGTTGCCCATCCACCAGAGTTTAACTGAAAAGTACCATTTATAGTTGCTGTTCCACTATTTGTAAAAGTTGCATTAGTAGCTAATGTACACCCATTATTCACAGTGGTTGTGCCGCTGATTGTTCTTGCAGCATGTAATGTAACGCCATTTGTATTATCAATTATTAAATTTTTTGGGCCACTGGAAGCCGGAAACTCAATATTTGTTGTGAGTTGAGCAGACGAGCCTTTATATTCCAAAGTACTGGTAGAAGTAAAAGTGGGTGCTTTTGTTGTCATTGCAGCAGTGCCTTGCATGGAAAGGGTACCATTTACATTTGCAACAGCATTAGTTGGCAAGGATTTATTCCCACTACCAGAAAGTGTTAAATTATAATATGATATAGTCATCGTACCACTATTCGGTACCCTGTTTATTGTTTGACCGACGGCAGCATTATAATTTACTGTGGTGCCGATGGCATTTAAAGCAACAGTATACGTCACGCTTCCACTTCCCCATGGTGCTGATATGTCTACATCAGTCGCCCAAGGCCCAGATCCCCCCAAATTAAGCGTTCCTGTATGATTACCCTGATCCATTCTGAAACCCAAACTTAAACCTGAGAGGCTTGGTGTATCTGGGGAAATTGTCCCATTTACAGTTACTGAACCTTCATTCAAATAAAACCAAGGTTTTATAATATTACTACTACTGCCATCATAATCTGCTATAAGAGATAAACTCCCACTAATTGTAAATGTTGCAATTGTTGAAGTTAATATTACGGTCAGCGAGCCGACCGGCGTTGCTCCTGTTCCCCCTACTGTAACACTTGCACATGATAATGTTCCAGCTCCTGAAATTGAACAAGCTACAAGATTTGCATTTCTGGGGTTCAATTTAATCGCTCCTGAAACAGCGAGTGTAACTCCATTATTTACAATAAGATCACCCGAACTTACACCCAAAGGTACACCTATTGGAGAGGTTTCAGCAAAATTCAATGTTGTACATTGTGCATCGGCAGTTACTGTAACAACATATAGATTTTCAATATAAACAACATCACCAGCCACTGGAACACTAAATCCAGATACTCCACCTATAGCATCTGACCATGTTGAGGTCGAATTCCAGTTGCCAGTTGCAACAGAATACCGAGTCGCTCCCCACGCCCCGTTTCCCCAAACCATCCCCACCACCATCATCATCACAAGTAGTTTTACGCTTTTTGCTAATGGTGCAAGTGGTTTTTGGGCAATACATAGGCCGTTGGTAAAGTATGGACAAAGTACCTTAGTCCATGAATTAATTGTTTTCATGCTTGTTGTTATTTAATGGTTGAAGGGATTGATGCTGGCCTTTAAAATTGCAATAGTCGTGTAAACAAAGCGGCAAATCAGTTATGGGGTTTTACGAGTCGGGGCAAAGATAGAAATATTAATTAGTAAATAAATACTACTTAATAAAAAGGAATAGCATAAAACGTTAATATTCTGTTAAATAATGGAAATAGAGGGATTGTATGAGTAGTTTTTCACTAGCAAAGCTGCATTCGGTAAGCTGTGCGGGGCAAGTTTTTGATACCGCGGGCTACGCAAGTCAGGGTTTCACTTTGAGTGAAGCCCTTTCTGAAATTGAACGCGAGCACTTCGACAAGCTCAGTGGCCGAACAATTGAACATTTGAGCAATCTGAACGCAAGTCAGGGTTTCACTTTGGGTGAAGCCCTGACGGAAATCCCAGCGAAGCATTAACGCAAGTCAGGGTTTCACTTTGGGTGAAGCCCTGACGGAAATCCCAGCGAAGCATGGCACTTCGACAAGCTCAGTGCCCGGGGCTTTGAACCTTGAACGCGAAGCTATTGAACCTTGAACGCGAAGCATTGAACCTTGAACATCCGAACAAGAGAACATCCGAACAAAAGAACATTTGAACAAGAGAACATTTGAACAAGAGAACATTTGAACAAGAGAACATCCGA
>CAIRHD010000095.1 GCA_903878265.1 uncultured Bacteroidales bacterium
AGTCGGCAGTAATCATTTTTCCTTCGTCGCGTTTTATCAAAAGCACCCATCCGGTATCGGCACCGGAAATGGTTCCGTTGAGGGTGTAACCATCTGTTTTTTTTGTGTTGCAGGATATAACTGATAACAATACAGCCAAAAGCAGGCTGCCGGCAAGTAGTTTTTTCATACTGTTTTGTTGAGGGGTTATTTCGTGCAAAAGTATATTTTTTTTGGTTGTTCCATGAATTTTATAGTTTAGGTTGTGTTAAAATGCAGATTGTTTTTTCATAAGAAATGTGTTAAATTACTTTCCGGCCAACGCCCTGATATCCCTCAATTCGAGCACTAGTTTATCATACCCATTTTTGACAACATTGATCATGGCAATTCCGACCTCGCCCAGCGTTCCGAAATAATCTGGGAACAGTTTACGAGCCATCGGGTACAGCCATGCAACATATTTGTAATAAGGTAAAACATTTTTCAAACCTTTGGTCGGCAGCATAAAAGCTGGGCGGAAAGCATAAACCGATCGAAATGGCAGCTTCATCAAGTCGTTTTCGGTTTTGCCTTTTACCCGTGCCCACATCATCCGTCCATTTTCGGTACTGTCAGTTCCAGAACCAGAAACGTAGCAAAATACCATTCCGGCATTTAGTTTGCTAAGGGTTTGGGCAACATGCATAGTCAAAGTGTATGTCAGCTTTTGATAATCAGATTCTTTCATGCCAATTGCCGAAACGCCCAGGCAAAAGTAGCAGGCATTGTAGCCGGATAGTTGACTCTCGAGAGGTGAAATATCAAAGAAATTGGTGTGGATAATCTCTTTCAGCTTGTGATGCGTAACTCCGCATGGTTTTCTGTTTATTACCAATACGGATTCTACATCGGGATGGCTCAGGCATTCGTGTAATACACCTTCGCCAACCATTCCTGTGGCACCAGTTATTATTGCATTAATTTTTGTTGTTTCCATGGTTTCAATCTAATATCTAAAGTGTGTTGTTTACAATCATCTGCTTTGGAATAACAGAGCATAATCAGAGCAAAGATAAGCTGTATCCTTAAACCGCATACAAACAATGGCTGCTAAAATTAAAAACATATAATCAAAATATTGTATATATTTACCGTGCGAATCAAAAGGTCTGTTGGGCGATGTTCCGTTAATATTCTATTGATACGAAACCATCAGGATTTGAATCGCAACGTGCCAATACATTAGGGAGCATGGCTCGATTTTACATATTGCTGAAAATGAAACAATTGAAAATTGCTAATGGATTGTTATTACCTAAAAACACTCATTTTATGAAACCCATTTATCCAATCCTGTTTTTTTGCATTTTCCTCTTTTCCTGTTCGCAACAGAAAATAGACGAGTCAAAAACAGTCTGCGTGAAAGAAGCAAGCGGCACCGTAATATGCACCGACAGTGCCAACGCAATGCAATTAACACCCAACCCCATTCTTATCCCGGATTCGGTTATAGTATACCCTGACACATCGCACGTCGAACTTTCCTTAAAAACGAAAGACGTCCCGCTAAAAAAAATCAGCGAAATCCAATCGCCCGGAAAACGGTTTCTGAGCAAAGTGAAAGTAAGCAGCAAAGCAGGCGTATTTGGAAGGAAAATGGAGAATTTCAAAAAACCAGTTTTCACTGAGGCCAAACCGACAATAAAACTTGCCGGATATCCTACCTTTAAAAAGATTGCGCCCTTACAACTTTCAGGAAACGGCTTGTATGATATTCAGCATATTGCCCAGCGTGCCCAGGATATCTGCTGGAGCAAGGATGGATCGGCCTGGATTGCCAGCGGGTTGGAGATTTCTCACATACAAGGCGATTATATGGAATCGTATGGTGCCGCTCAGGGAGCATTAAAATCGGCCACAAGCATTGAAATTGACAACCAGGGTAATGTTTGGTCCGTATACGATGGGGCTTCCTATTTCGACGGAAAATATTTCTATACTTTTTCAGAGAAGCAGGGATTTACTAACCACGGCGTTTATACCATTTTTAAGGATTCGAAAGGGCAGATGTGGTTCGGGACTCGCGGGGATGGAGTTTACTGCTACAATGGAAAAGGTTTTATTCACTATTGGAAGGAACAAGGGATAAAAGCAATCGGAGTAGCTTCCATTGAGGAAGATAAAAACGGGAATATGTGGTTCGGCACCGAGGGTGGCGGATTATTCAGATTTGACGGCCAAACCTTTGTAAATTATTCGTTCAAAGACGGCCTGCCATCTACTTATGTTTACGCCATTTATGCGGCTCCGGATGGGAAAATATGGTTAGGACATTACCTTGCCGGGATCAGCATGTTAAACCATGATACTTTAACCACTTATGATTTTGGGGCAGAAATGGGTTCACCTATTTACGGCCTGATGGGAACTGAAGGGAATAAGCTGTTGATCGGAACAGTTGGCTCCGGCCTATTGCTTTATGATGGCATGAAGTTCGAAAAAATAGATAAGGAAGCAGGTTTGAATGAAACGATGATTATGAAACTGGCACGTGATCCGGATAGCAATATATGGGCAATGGGCTCACAGATGAACCGTATGAGGTTGAAAGAATTTAAGTATATTCCCATACCCGGCACACAAGGGGTTTTCCCGATTGACAAGGATAACCGGCTCATTTTAAATCTTGAAAAATACACGTACCTGGAAAAAGACAAGGCCGTAACTTATACCGGGATTGGTTTTAAAACCAATGGTGTTGCCAAAGATGATCGGGGAAGGCTGTGGTTCTCCAACTGGTGCGAAGGAATAGGGGTTATCGAACGGGGCAAAATAAAATCAGTGCTTATTGACGGCAAATCGAGCTGGGGATGTTTTGGCTACGTAGGAAATGGCGTAGACGGAGATATCTGGTTTTCATCCTGGAGTTATTCATTGCTCCGGCTAACAAAGGATAAATTGATAGGTTACGGTGAAAATCCGGCATTTTCAGATTTGGGAGGAATAAACACAACCTTCTGCGATCCAAAGGGAAACATATGGATTGGGGCGAGCAACAGCGGCCTGCTGAAATATGACGGAAAGCATTTTTATAGGTACCCATTACTGGATAGTATTTTGCGCGTAGATGGCGCAATAGGCATTAATGCGATAGTGGCCGATGCGAACGGAACCATATTCATTTCCTATTTGGGAGCCGGAATAGTAACGTACGATGGAAAACATTTTAAATTACATAATGATGGCAACCTGAAAATCGGTACAGGTGCCGACCTTACTGAAACAGGACTGCAGGAATTCATGAAAACTGACCGGAAAGGCAGGATATGGGCGATACTCAATGGGAAATTAACCTGCATTGAAAATGGGAAACGAACGCAAATCGGCTCTTCAGATGGCCTTTTATTTACGCCTGTTTCGTATTCCTTTGATGACGATGGAACCATGTGGTTCAGCAACGAAGAAATGACCGGCTCGGTAAACGTTGACCACCTGCTCGAAATAAAAGAAACTCCGCTAGTTGCGATAACGAAACTGAACATTTTTCAACAGAATGTTGATTACCGGAGTTTGCAGGATTCTATCCGCAAAGGGAAAAGCTGGGTACTTCCCGGATTAAATATTAACCTGGCAAAACTTAAATTTGATTCCTTACAGAACTTCACACTGCTGCCGCAAAACCTGGTTTTCCCGTATAATGCCAATCAACTTTCGCTGGTTTTTGGCACCTCCGACCTTAACATACAAGGCAATGTGCTCTTCAGCTACCAACTGTTTGGGTATGATAAAACATGGTCGATTCCGGCCGAAGAAAGGGTGGCTGTCTATCGAAAACTCGATCCGGGCAATTATATATTCCAGGTTAAAGCGAAACTGCTGAATGGTGGATTTGGCAAAATCAGTACCTACAGTTTTACAATTACACCGCCCTGGTGGCAAACCTGGTGGGCACGCACGGGTTATGGGTTAATTGCGTTGCTGCTTCTCTTAGCATACAATCGTTGGCGGGTTGCCAGTTTCAAAAAACGCCAGGAAGAATTGGAAAATGACATTGAAGTTGCTACATCCGAAATCCGCAAGCAGAAAGATGAAGCCGAAACCCAGCGGGCAAAAGCCGAAAAATCGGAGCAATTCAAGCAGCAGTTCCTGGCTAATATGAGCCACGAGATCCGGACACCTATGAATGCCGTGATGGGAATGACAAGTCTTGTGTTAGGCACTCCGCTCGAGGGAAAACAAAGATTTTACCTC
>CAIRHD010000096.1 GCA_903878265.1 uncultured Bacteroidales bacterium
ATTCTTGTTTGTTTTGGTGCATCCCAAAACTAGCATAAAGGCTAATGCTCCAATGAGCAGGAAACTTTTTTTCATGTAAATTAATTTAGGATTGGTTTGTTGATTTGTTTGTTGATTTGTCTGTTCAATTTTGCCGCAAAAGTAACGTGTTAAATAGAATTTACAAGAATATTTCACAAAGAATTAAGAAGCCTGAAGCAATCTTTTATTGCGAGTTGCAAAACCCGAAAATATATTGTGACAATAATCTGGCCGAAATGCATCGAATTATCTCAAGTACCTCAATTTCAACAATAAAAAAGAATATTTATTTTTCTTGAAATAAGCTGTGGCCTATCTGTTTTCACTACCTATTAACAAAAATATCAACAGGATATTGAGATTTGGCAGCTTCTAAAAAAAAAGTTTTTACTTTGAAAAAAAAATTACTTTTGCATTGTCTATTTGGCTCGGAATTCTTTAATGTTAGATACTCATTGAGGGGTCAAGCGTTGACAAAATTCAGGGGTAAAATAAAAATAATTTGAAGTTGGCGTTAAACTTTCGGATGAATCTGTTGGAAAATAATACTGAGATTGAGATAAAGAGATTGCTATGTTATTTGATAAAAATAAGTTTTCAAAATTCATGGTTGGCTTCGGGTATCTGATGGCATTTGTTTATATCGGATTAGGGGTAATGCTCTTCCTACCAAGTGTATATCCAAACATTCCAGCAGTTTTAAAATTCGCATTCTCATTTTTCTTTGTCGCTTATGGTTTTTTTAGGCTGGTAAAAATGAGGACAAAAAAAACTGATCCCAATGATTAATTAAGTATAAGGACATGAACCGCATTTTGTTACAACCATTTTTTCTGACTTTGACCACTTTGGCAATCATAGTTGCTTCGTGCCACAATCCTATGGGCGTTCAACCTCTGAGCGAAACACCAACCCGTGGCAATATCAAAATCAGTGTCGATGAATCCTTCCAGCTTCTTTTTGATACTCAGGCTTATACGTTCCAATCTTTGTACGAAGATGCAAAGCTAACAATTCACTACAAACCCGAATTCGATGTTTTGGCCGACCTGATGAACGACAGCGTCCGTACAGTGGCTCTTACCCGTGATTTAACAAAAGAGGAAAAGGATTATCTTTTGGCTAAAAAATTCATTGCACGTACAACCAAAATTGCCCATGATGCACTTGCTTTGATCGTGAACAGAAATAATCCGGATACATTATTACTTGATGCACAGTTTGCCGATATTTTCCGAGGAAAAATCAGCACTTGGAAACAATTAAACCCGAAGTCGTCAAATAACACTATTAATGTTGTTTTCGACAACAATAAATCAGGAAATGTACGTTATTTTCGCGAAAAGTTTGCACTCACAGGTAACTTCCCCGAGAATTGCTTTGCTGTAAACAACAACGAAGAGGTTATTAAGTATGTGAAAGAAAACCCAAGTGCACTTGGAATTATCAGTGTAAATTGGATAAGCGATACTCAGGACAGCGTTTCGGAGATTTTCTTGAAAGATGTTCGCGTAGTGGAGGTAGGAACAAATAGCTTAAATTACTGCAAGCCTTTTCAGGGATACATTGCGGAAGGTTCTTATCCGTTTTGCAGAGATGTTTACATCGTGAGCAGGGAAACATTTTCAGGTCTTGGCACGGGTTTTGCTAGTTTTGTCGCAGGCGATCAGGGTCAACGGATTATTTTAAAATCAGGGCTAGTTCCTGCTACCATGCCAATAAGGTTAATTCAAATAAATAAAGATTAATTTTTCATTTCGAGGGAGGAGACACCATGTTACGAATTACCAGAACTATTAAGAATACCCTTGCCGGGATTGCCTTACTGGCAATTGGAGGCACAGCATTTGGGCAGGATTTGAATTCGGCACTCAATATGACCTATCAGGAACAATTTGAGGCAGCCGACAACGCTTTCAACACACTGAGCAAAAATGAACCTGCAAATGCAAAGTATTATTATTATAGTGGTGAAAATCAGTTAGCTTCCTATTTTATCGACCCAACCAATATACCTTTTGAGTCTATTGCAAAAAAAGCAGTGGAACGTTTCAATAAAGGTATTGCAGCAAACCCAAACGAACCCCTCAATTATGTTGGCTTAGGGAAAGTTGCACTTATTCAAAACAATAAAACAGTAGCAGACGAAAATTTCGCGAAAGCACAGACGTTTCTTCCAGCCAAAAAAGTAAAATCCACTTTAACAAAACCAGATCAAGCAACACTTTTGGTAAGGTTGGCCGATGCTTATGTTGAGGTAGGAAGCAAAGATTCTGCATTGGTTTTCGGTTTTTTGCGCAGGGCTGAAATCCTCGACAGTAAAAATCCCGAACTTTACCTTATCCGTGGCGACTATTGGTTTTATACACTTAACAATGGTAGCCGTGCTGCAGAAAACTACAAGAGATCGCAGGATTTTTCGCCTCAGTCAACCCGTGCACGCGTAAGATTAGGACAACTTTATACCCGTATCAGGAGTTATCAGGATGCCTTGTCGTACTATCAGGATGCACTTATAATTGACCCTTCATTTGCACCCGCTTATCTGGAAATGGGATTCCTTTATGCCAAAACAAACAATCAGGAAGAATCGAAGAAGAATTTCAAGAAATATCTCGACTTAAGCTCAAGTAATATTGCAGCTAAGCGTAGGTATGCCAATATGTTGATCCAAACGGAAGATTACAAAGGTGCTATTGAGCAAATCACCCAAATTATGGCCATGGATTCACTTTCGTTCAACGACCTCAACCGTGCACTCGCTTTTTCCTGTTTTGAAGAAAAGCAATTCCCAAAGGC
>CAIRHD010000097.1 GCA_903878265.1 uncultured Bacteroidales bacterium
ATATTCCTCAGCTTCACAAAAGTTGAATATTCTGACCGGGAGAAACTTGATTTTAACACCCTGAAAGAAATTGAAAAAACAGGACTCACTCATATCACGCACGAAATTCTCAGCCTTCGTCATGAATTCATCGCCAATTTCATGGAAAGCTATCAGCAGGCATCAAAGCATCTTACTACACTTTTAGACAAGGTTATCATCGAAGACCGGATTTTCCGCAACTGGATAATTATCATCGCCTCCTACCGAACCCTGATGCACCGCATCAAAGTACCTTTTACCGAAGATTCACTTGTTAAAGCTGCCAGCACCCTTATTGTTAGCCAGAATCAGGAAACAAAAAAGAGCAACGAACTATCCATCTTTTGGAGCATCGTTGAGTTTTTGGCCAATGATGGGCTTATTAAAGAGGACGTAGATTTTCGGATCGATTGTGTGGACCGGTTAAAAACGGATACCATGGATGCGCAGTGGCTAGTGGCGAAAAATGTGGTCTATATCAATCATAGCCGGCTTTTTCAGCTTTATCGGGTCCATGGAAATAAAAGCAGGGAAAACATACTTCCTCTTAAAACCCTTGAATATTACTTGCAACATAGCAAAGAGTATTTGGGAAAAAAGTTATCAGTCTCCTTCAGGGTCGAGGATAACGGACGTATTGTTGAGGATATTCATCAGCTTAACGGCGATACACTGAAAAAACGAAAAGTGACAACAGCCATGGCTTTCGAATATGATAAACTGGAAATCAATCTGTCAAGTAATATGGTTGAGCCAAAAGAAGAAACGCAAAAAGAAAATGTGACGGATCTCTTGCCCTCCTAAAATAAATAAACAGCCTCAGATTGACACGAAAACACCAACTACATCAACTACACCAACTACAGGCATTTATACAACTAACTATCAACCACTTACCACAACTACAAACAGCTAAAAACCAACTACACAGAACTACAATTTCTACTTTAAACTACAAAAATATAAATAAAGAGTAGTTGTAGTTTCTTTCTAAGTGCTATATCAATTGCAAATCAGCATGTTAACAAGTGTAGTTGTTGTAGTTTGTGTAGTTGGCAAAATATATATCCTACGTGGCAAAAAAAAATAAAATAAAATATGACAGCCAAAATTCTGCACAAACCAAAATTAGGGAACCAACTCGTCTGGTCACTCTGCGGTTGTGATTTTTCAAAAGACGGCATCCACTTCAAAGTTATAGGGAGCGAATCCACCGGACCTGGAATCTACGACGTCATCCATACCATTAAAAATTTGAATACCGGCACGTATGCCAACATCCAAATGCCAAAACTCATTGAAATTTTACAATCCTGTGAATAATGAAAACAGAATCACTCATTTTCGGATTAACGGACATTTTGCAGAATCGCATTGCTCCAGATGCTATTCTGGATATGGCACCGGGAATAATTGAAAAGTTACAGCTTCTCACGGTGCAGCAAATTTCCAACCCTCAGACAACTGGAACCGGAAAAGTGTATATCGCCGGAAAAGTGTCGAACATGAAACGCTTTGAAGCCCTTTACCATTTCAACCAGGCTGAAACGGACCTGAAAGCAGCCGGTTATAAAGTTGTCAATCCTATGAAACTGGTGGATCCTGCCACACCCTGGGAAACTGCCATGAAAGTATGTATCACCGCCTTGCTTACCAATTGCGACAAAATTTGCCTTCTCGATAACTGGCGGCAAAGCAAAGGGGCAGTCATGGAACACTCCCTGGCCAAAGCCCTCAATTATGAATTCATTGATTTAGCTGCTACCTTGAAAATAGCCTTATGAACACGAAACGAGAAACTGCTTGCAAAAGCTTCAGCATAGATTTTCCCCTCATGCGGGTCAGCCGTATTCTAGCAACAAAACCATACTAATCCTATCCTATGAACACAGAACAAAAAGACATTTTTAGATTCAGGGTCGTAAAATACTGGGCTTCCGAAGAAATCGGGAAACGCAGATCCTGGGTTGATCCTGAAAGATACCGAAACCTGCAGGATGAATTGAAAGATAAAGATCTGGCTGATGCCCGATGCCTACTCAAAATGATTTTTAAAGAAGTGGATGCCCATAATGCCAAAATCAAAACGAAAATAACCTTGCTTGATAAAATGGACTACAAAAGAAATTGGCTATCAAGCACCTGCTTTTTCGGATTATCAATTCCTTTGAGAAAAATCGATGATTTGATTACAAATAATCCCGGCAAAGAAGTGTTTGAAATTTTCAGATTACTTAACGTCTAAGTTTTATTACCTTTCATTCAGCAACATTTACTCAAACAATTTTCAAACAACTATACACAGAAAATATGGCACTCAGTTTCAGCGCAGTTGAAAAAGCCTATGAGGTGTTGAACGCTCTCAAAATAAAAGATATCCCTTCATGGCCCGAAGATATGGCAGAATGGGACGACGAAGATCTGAAAAAACCGAAAGAAAATACCGTTTACGGTTTTGGTAAAAAAAGTGATTGGGGATGGGAAAACCTGGTCTTTTTTGTCAGGAACCCATCCCCGGAATTAAAACGCGATTTCAAAATTCTCTGCAAAAAAGTCCCCAATACAAGCATCTCAAAACCGTACAGCAAAAATACCGAATTGTGGATTTTCGGCTGGTTTTAGCCTTTGAGACAACACACACATAAACATTGCCAATACAAAAGTCACCCACATCCTTTAATACAATCTTATCTCATGTTTTTCCTGGAATTACCGGTAAAGCCTTATGTTAAACAGTATATCGTCCTCAATTATGGAAACCCTGCAAACTTTTCATCCAACAAATTCATTAATGATCGCTTCCGTAAATGCCTTACCAAACCATCGCGGCGCAATAATCCGGTTTACGAAAAAACCGCATTTTGTAAATATTCGGAAAGCATAAAAATCATCCTTACCCAGGACGACTTTTATAGGTATGGATGGGAGCTTTCCCCAACGGATATTATTTCTTTCGGTAAGCTTATGGAACACCAGGCCAAATTCCTGATGCGAAACATGATCAGCTTCTACATGACCCTGATGAACGAGCGTGATGCCATCCTCACTTTTCAAAATAAATTTGGCTTTACCGAAGATATTTGGCCATTTGACAGCATCAAGAAAAATTATTCGCGCTCGGTAAACAAGAGCGCGAAATTTTCCTATACAAAGGATTTCTCTGTCAAACTGGAAAACCTGTTGCTTATCAGTTTATCGGATGTTGGAAATTTGCTCCCACCGGCTATAATCCACTACGAAAACAACCAAAATAAATAATTATTCTTGGCGAAGTTGTCCAGAAAAGGGACAACTTCGCATTATTACTTGCATGCCATGACAACCCTGAAAAAACAAATTACCCTCGGCGGAAATACCGCTCTTTTCGTCATCCCGGCTTCCCTCGTTCATTCCGTACTGGGAGAAAATATCTTTTACTCAGGCGAAGATCCTACCATCGAAATTGAATGTGCACCGGAATCCATTCGCCATACATTCAAAACGGTTCAAACCCGGTCCGGTTTTCTTTACAACCACACAATTACCGCCTTCCTTGCCGGTTTAAATCCTGATTCAATCACAGAACTGTCAAAACTCAATTTTTACAACAACGTGTTAGTTGTCATTAAAAACAGCGAAGGCACTTGTTTCTTGATCGGAAATACAAACGAAAGCCTGAATTTTAACTTTAGTTTCGATTCCGCTGCCAACCCTTCCGACCGTAACGGCTCAGAATTGACAATTTCCGGTCAGCTTACATCAACAATTCATTTTGTTCAAATGCCGCTTATTCCTGTCTAAAAAGCAAAATCGAAGCCTGTTTTCTTCATTTTATGTCCTTTCGTACGTGTTTTTCAGCAAGTAACATTGCTGAAAATTTACGTTAATGAAGTTTCGTATTCTTTCCGCACTCCTCCGTTCAGCCTGGGCCATAGACCACCGCTTCGCTATGGCCCACGGGGGGATTGTTGCCGGACTCATAAACGGCCTCGATTTCGAATCCTCAACGGATACCGAATACACGGAAGAACAGAACTCTCTTCCTTATGCCATCCATGCATCCACCCAAAACCGCAAATATTCCACTTTCGACGACGCACCCCAAGGCAGCATAGCCATTATCCCAATCCGCGGCCCACTGATGAAGGACGACGAACAAGATTGCGGTGTTCTCTCCGCAGGAATGGACACACTCGGCAGCCGGGTCTTGGATGCCGACCAGCACCACAACATTTCTGGCATCATCCTTTATATTGATTCTCCCGGCGGAACTGTGGACGGCACCCAGGCTTTTGCCGATAAAATCAAAACCTGCAAAACCCCCATCGTAACTTTCATCGATGGGCTTATGGCTTCTGCTGCATTGTGGATTGGCACTTCTGCTTCCGTTGTAATCGCCCAAAACTCAACCACCGAAATAGGCAGCATTGGGGTAATGGTGCAATTTGCGGATATGCAACCCAGATGGGAACAAGAAGGCGTGAAATTTCATCGAATCAATGCCGACCAATCCCAGGATAAAAACAAAACTTTCACCGATGCCCTCAAAGGGGATTACACCGGAATAAAGAACGACCAGCTAAACCCTTTGGCCGAAAAATTCATCGCAGCCGTAAAAGCCAACCGCCCCAATCTGCCCGATTCCGTTTTCACCGGAAAAGTATTCTTTGCCGATGAAGCCCTTGCACTTGGGTTGATCGACCAAATAGGATCATTGGATATTGCCATTGCAGCTGTCACTGCTCTTGCAGCAGCTCAGCATCTCAACAACTCAACACCTCAACCCAATTCAAACCATAACAAACCAAAAACAACAACCATGAACTTACCCTTGCTCATCGCCCTTTTACAAGTTTCAGCCATCGAAACCACAGATGAAGGCGCCTTCTTAAATACCCAGCAACTTGAGGCAATCGAAGCTCGTTTGGTAAAAGATGCAAATTCAATCCAGAGCATCACAGCCTCATTGTCTGCCGAAGCCAAACAAGCTTCAACAGCCGTTGCAGATGCAGAAGCAGCCCTGGGAAATGCAGAAAATGCACTAACCATTGCCCAAACCGCGTTTTCTGCCACCACCAACGCACTGAATGAAATCCATCCTGATATCGCTGCCGCCCCGGATATCACATCCAAAGTGGAAGCCATACGCACCATCCTCTCCAAAAAACCTGCCACCGCACCCGTCGGCATTAAAACCGCTTCAGACCCATCCGCCTCTGACGACGGCGTGGATTGGGCCACACTCAACAGCCTCCCCCACATGCAAATCGACTAACCCCAACCACGGTTGGTGAGCCTGTCGAACCACACACTCGTAACCCTCTAAACCCTTCCCCCAACTATGAACGTCTCCGAAATCAAGACCGCCTACGGCGCGTATTACGAAAACTCCGGACAGAACATGAAACGAATCCTTGGCATGTTAAGCCAGGGACTTGTTACACCCGGAATCTGCACACCCATTAAAACTGACGACACAGTTTTCAAACTTGGTCAACTCACCGTCGGCAACATTGTGCAATCCTTCCAAAAAGGATGGACACCCAAAAATGCAGCCGCATTCACCCCCAACGAACTTCGTCTTTACCAATTCAAAGTTGACGAAGAAGTAAACCCCGATGACATCGAAGCCACATGGCTCGGTTTCCTAGCCGGTTCAAGCGTGGACCGCCAATCCTGGCCATTGATAAAATTCCTGATTGAGTACCCCGAAATGGGATACCTCTCAAAAATCAATTCGGACATGGAGCTAAACGAATATGGAAAAGGCGTTTACCTCGCACCAACTCCGGGAGTAGCAGGTGCAACAGGAAAATCCATGAACGGGATCATCAAACAGCTTCAAACAGGAGTGGATGCTGAAACCATCAACAGCATCAACATCCAGCCACTCAATGCCGTCTCTATCTTCGACCAGATCGAACGTTTTACCGATGGGATTTCTGAAGTCTATCAAAGTGTGAAGATGAATATCTGTGTGTCGCCAAAATGGCACCGTGCCTACCTGCGCGACAAACGTGCCGCAGGTTTCTACACCTTGCAAACATCTGGCGAAGTAACAAACAGCGTGGATTTTACCCCACAGACTGTAATTCCGCTACCATCCTTATCAGGTACGGATGTAATTTTTGCCACCCCGCAAACCAATATCCTGCACCTAACTAAAAAAGGTCCAAACAAAACCAACATCCGCATCGAAGAATACCGCCGCAACGTTTCCTTTATGTGCGACTGGTGGGAAGGTATCGGTTTCGGCATAGATGCCGCCGTCTGGACAAACCTCCAAAAAGCCGGAGGCTAACAAACGCCCAGCACTTTGCACTTGGAACCTGGCACTTGGAACCTTGAACGCAAAGCATTGTACCTTGAACGCGAAGCATTGAACGCCGCAGGCATTGAACCATTGAACATATCAACTTTAACTCTTCCACCCCTCGTCCTCACTCGTAAAAAAGCCGGTACCCACTCCGGCTTTACTCAACCCTCTTAATTACCAATAACGAATAACCATTAACTATTAACCAAAAATGGAATTTACTGACATAACCAAAGACCTTTTTCAAGGTGAAAATATGGGCGGAATCGGCATGAAAATATTTTTCGGCCTCTATTCTGATGTGGCTACATGGCCCACAAAACCTACAAATGCAACAACACTCGAAGCACTCGGAACCCTAACCGGCGACATTACCATGAAGCCCGGCAAACGCATGTTCGAAATGTACGTTACGGACGACACCGGCGAATTCAAAATTGAAACCGTTGGTGAACTCGATGGTAAAAGCTTCGTCATGCACCTTTCGCTTTTCAATCCCGGATTGAAGCCTAAACTCCTTGGACTGCTTAACTCCGTTAAGAACGACAACCTTGTTTTCATTGTCCCGGACAACAACAACCAAAAATTCCTGATGGGCGATGCCGTCCGCGCAGCCATCTTCACCGGATCCCCTGATGGTGCCGGTACAGGAAAAGAAACCGCTGGCCGCCGTGGTATTTCAATGGAATTTGTGTACAAAACTTCCAATGTTTATGTGTACGAAGGATCCATTCCTTTGACACTTGCTTCGGGCACACCGCTTTCAGTTACCGTAGTTGGTGAAAACCCAACCGTTGCAGGGAATGACGGTTCCGCTCTGGCAATGCCTGTTGGTGGGACAATTCCTTACACATTCTCATGGGATACCACCCCTGTTCAAACCACAGAAAGTATTACCGGACTAAGCGCAGGTACTTATACCGTTACCGTAACAGATGCGGTCGGAGCTACAGCTACAGGATCAGTTACCTTCATGTAAACTAACTAAACTGGGTTATGTCGCTCCACCCATACTACAGACTCGTTGGCATCGAACCTGGAATTGTGATAACATTCCAGTTCGGTGCTCTCGATTTCAGGGAAAACTTACCTCTTGATGTGTTGGAAAAACTGTACAACGATGGTTTCTCATACCTCAAACTCACCAAGCAAGGCCAAAAAGCCATGAACCCAACAACTCAACCACTCAACCCATCAACCACTCAACCTCCCAACCCCAAAAAACCAATCCCAAAACCCTCACAAAAAAAACCATGCAGGAAAAAGTAAAACAATGGTTGGAAGCAGGCTGTGATTATGACGAAGGTGTAAACCTGCTTGCTTCATGCCCAGCCCACAAACAAATGGCAAAAATCATTGCTGGTCGTCCGCTCCGATACACGGAAAAACTTCGCTATGAACTCCTAAAGGCAGCAGGTCTGAATAATGACCTGCCAATCCACAAAGCCATACCCACGAATGATTCCGCCATTCAGGATCACCAACCAGAATCTAATAATGTTTTAAAAAATACTAAAACCCTCTCTCAAGACCAACTGCCACCAGAGGTTGAACGTGCGATTAAACTACATGCCGATGCTTACAAAACCAGGGCAATCCTTCATTCAGCTATGGCAGAACTCCCCTCTGAAAATACTGAAGGAATGATCAAAAAACGAAAGGAGTTTTCAGACCAGATCGCCGATTGCTCTCAGGTAATTGATTCTATGTACAAGGCAAAAGAGGAATATTATGTGAATGGCATCATCCCGGATATCAAAGCCCTAACTGCAAAGAATACTCAAAGTTCGAATCCTCCCGATCTCCCGGACGATTTGCAGGATTTGAAAGACTTGAAAAAACAAATTCAATCCCTGTTAAGCAAGGATCAACACATGCTCGACTACCAGCAAAACAAAAAAGGTAACAATTTAAACCCTATGCCCAAAGGCCCCAAGCGGACAAAAATCGAACTCAGGATGAAAAGCCGAACCGAAGCCCTTGAAACCATTGAACGCAAACTCCACGACCTAACTTAACATCAAACCATAATACATAAAGGGTTTAGTTCGCATCCGCAACACAAACCCTTTTTGCTTTCAGCACAAATCCACCCCCTCTCTTTCAAAAATTTCTCTTCCGCTTCCCTTCTCCTTCTTTCAAGGAGAAGGTGCCCAAAGGGCGGATGAGGATAAAGAGAGGGGGAAGGGGGTGAGTTCACAAACAACTCAACAACTCAACCCCTCAACAACTCAACAGCTCAACATCTCAACCCCTCAACCCATTTTCAAATTTTCAAATTTTCAAATTTTCAAATTAACCCATGCTCATAAAATCCACTTCCGTATTTGTCCAAAAAACGGTTCCTGAAGAAACCCAAGAAGATCCCGGAAGCGATGCTGAAAGCTCATACAACGATTACATCCATTACACAAAATTCAGCCTCATTTCCCGCAAGGACTTGTTTATCATTGCCTTTTATAAAACGGAAAACCTCGAAAAATTCAAAGCCAATATTGCTAATGCAGATATCCTGGCTCCAATTTTTGCCAATCTGATAAAATACTATTTCCCAAACCTTCATAACCACCTGCTTATCACCACCCCTAAACGCTCCCATTCAGAAAAATTAGGCTATCACTTTGCCACTGAAATTTGCATCCGCACAAGCAAATTGATCAATATTGAATTCTTCCCCGACTTCATGATCGCCCGTAGCAAACAGAAATTCAAACCTGATTTTTTGCAAATCAAACCCCTGCCCAACCACAAAAGGCTGATCCTTTTCGACGACATCGGAACCACCTACCAAACCATTTACGAAACACTTAAAACCCTTCGTGAAAACCCTGAAAACAACCTTGAAAATGTATCAATCCCAATCTTCGTAGCCATCAACAACAATTAAACTCAAAGCTTTGAATCTTGAACGCGAAGCATTGAACAACGAAGCAAAATCTCAACTTAACCACCAATCCACCCCCTCTTTTTCCTTCAAAGAGAGGGGGCGGGGGGTGAGTTCTTAACAAATAATCCATGCTCAGAGCCACAAAATCAATCCCTAAACCTACACCATTGGCGCAGAGAACTATACCATCCATAAATAAACCAGCCACAAAAAAAACAGGTAAACTTCAACCAGTTTCCTTTACCGAAGATTCCCCACAACCTGCAGAATTTGTTTCTGATATGGACAAATCCCTTACTGCTGCAATCGGTGTGATTAACCCTAAAGTAAACACACATTATTACAGCTTTGGCAACTTTAACCTTGTCAGACTGATAATGTACATTATTAAACAAACTGGTCCGGTAAACCTTTCCATGACCTCCTATTCCTTCTCCAGCAAAAGCATACAACAGCTTCAAAACCATATCGAAAACGAAAAAATAATTTCCTTCAAGCTGATACTGGACAACAGGGTAAGGAGTATAAGCCCTAAACCATTCCAGATCATTGCAAGCTGCTTCAATTACCGCTGTACTTCCGTACACGCAAAAATCGCTTTGCTCTGGAACGACAATTGGAAATTGGCCATCGTTACCAGCCAAAACGCTACCGATAACCCGAAGATGGAACGAGGCATTATCTTCACGGATCCTGCCGTCTTTGATTTCGACCTTAAAAACTTTAACGATGCATTTCTCAGAGGAACAGCTTAACGAAATCACAGAAATGGCCGCCCTCTATTTTGGCCCGGAACAAATTGCAATCAATATCGAGGTCGATCCTGACGATTTTACCGACCTGATCACCAACAAAATTGGCACCGGCCACAAAGCCTATTGCACCGGGCGCCTAAGTTCAGAAATAGAACTCCGCACATCCATCAAAAACGCCGCCTTGAACGGCAGCACCCCCGCCCAAACCCTCTTTGTAACCTATTTCAAAGAATCCCAACTCTAATCCCAACCTGGCAACAACTCAACCTCTCAACAACTCAACATCTCAACCACTTCAAACAATGTTCCATACCGGTCTATCCAAAAGTAAATTCCACTTCGAAAGGACCGGCCTTATAAGGTTGCGACAGCGGTTCTTAGACGGAGGTATGTGCGAAAGCATGTGGGTAGCAATACACAGCAACTCCAAAACCATGGATTTGTGCCATCTGTCATGCCTTGTATTGCGGGGAGATGCCTTCGGCTTTAGAAACGCAAGCAACCTTATAAAGCCTAGATTTTTTGTTGCTTTTTGATCATGCAAAAAGCAAGAAAGCTAAATAATCTGTAAAATCCTTATTAATCCGCGAAATCCCCAATCCGAAATCCGAAATCCGAATTAAAATGAGAACCTCCCTCGAAGAAACCAATTACGAACAAATAAAAGCCCACATTCTGGATCCTGCTTCATCTCCCCTTTCCCCCATGCAACAAACCCACATGGACCGGGTATTGTCAGCAGCAAAAATCCTGGACAAAAACCCTGTCCAGAAAAATGCCATTTCCATCCTTCGCGCCAAATTCCCGGAAATCTCATTCTCCACCGCTTATAACGATATCCGTCTGGCAGCAAAACTCTTTAATTCGCTCCATACTTTCGACTTCGATTTTTGGCATACCTGGTTAATAAACGATATCGTTGCCAACATCACCAAATGCAACAATGATGGGTCGCCATCCTCGAGGAAAATAATAGCCATGGAACATGCCAACCTGCTAAAAGCCATAGGTGAAAAACCTACCGACCTTGAAGATCCCAGGCGCCTTGAAAAACAATCCTTTTATATCCTAATCCAAAACAACACCAACACGGTAAAAGTCGATGTGGATAACCTGCATAAACTCCCCGAAGCAACCCTAAAGGAAATAAACCGCATAGTATTCACCGGCAAAGAAATCACCGAAGCCGATGCCGAAGAAATCTTTAAAACATAGGGGTAGTTAAAGGTAAATAGTTAATGGTTATTGGAAAATAGTTATCCCACATCGAACATCCCACATCGAACATCCCACATCGAACATCCCACATCGAACATCCCACATCCCACATCCCACATCCCACATCCCACATCCC
>CAIRHD010000098.1 GCA_903878265.1 uncultured Bacteroidales bacterium
GGGTGAAGTGTATAGCAGGGTACCTCCGAATTTTGTTTGCGGTTTCCCGCATGTATTCCCTAAGCGCACCTCTGCGGTAAAAAACCTATTCCATCAAAATCCCTTTTGTTGTTAATACTGTTTGTCCGCTGGTAAGTTTTGCCACCACAAAACCTTTCCAATTAAGCCCCATGGTCGAAAGTTCGCTCAAAACGATGGTTTTGCTTATCAGTCTCTGCCCCGAAAGGTTGAAAATTTCCACCAAAGCTTTTTCACCGGTAAGCGCAGGTGCTGTAATGTAAAGCGTACTTCCCGAAATCCACATTTTGTTGGTTTCGGCGGCAATTTCATCCACGCCAATTGCTCCTCCAAATACCAGTTTAAAACGCTTGGCGGCATTGGCAGTACTGTGATTAAAGGTGTAAACCTGCTGGTTGCGAAGGTTTGTGGTTTGGTTGGCAAGTTCGTCTTTAAGGTAAATGCTTACCGAGCCATCGAAACTTTCGATATTGGTGAAAGTGAAAGTTACCGGCCCATTTGCCTTCATCTCAAAATTTAATGGCACAGTGTAAGCTGTTTCGAGGTAAGGCAGGCTATTGATGGCCAGCATTTCGTTGTCGGAGGCCAGGGTGTAAAGTTGCGGTGCGCCATCGCTGCCATACATTTTCCAGGCATCATAATCGGCATCGGCTGATGTAGTTGCATTTTCGGTAAAGCGCACTACGGCTTCATCAGCCATTGCGTTTCCGGTAGCTTTAATCCGAAGCAGGTCGGCAAACAGTTCATCCGATTTTAAGAAACCCCTGCTGCTGTGTACCCTCACCGCATCGGTCATGGTTAAGGTCGGGCTTCCGGTTGCTTTTACAATAAAAGCCTGACCAGATGGAATAATATTGGGATTTAGCGTGCCTTCCGGTGTTACAACTCCACCAACATACGTTACATATTGCGTGCCTCCCGATGGCCACTGATAAACCGAATTTGCTATTCCACCTTTTGTCCAACCGTCCGCATTCCAGTCAATCGCACTTGGATAAGGATTTGGAACCAGGTTGTTGCCCTCGCCGGCATAAACAACCGTTGGGCTGAAGTTCCCTGCATTTATACTTCCGGCAAAGGAGTATGTGTGCGTAGCTTCGGGCGAGTAAACCATATAACCTTTGGTTTCGTCAAGGATGGTGGTCGTTAAATTCCCCATGCTATGCCAGGCATTACCGGCAACATTAAAATCGTAGAGATAACCTCCCAAGAAAAGGTTTGCAGTTGAGTTGGTTGCAGGGATAAGCGGCACCGAAACCAAATGATACGTATTGGCCGATAGGCTTGTATTGCCGGTAGTGTACCGTTGGATGGTAGCATTAACACCGTTGGTAGCTTGAATCAGCGAGGCGGTACCGTCAACTGTGGATTGCAAAATCAGCCCATCGGTGCCTTTTGCATTAGTAAGTGTACCGCTCACCGTTAGATAACTTGCAGGGGTAAGCGTGAGGGAGGCATCATCCTGAATTTTCAGGTTGGCCAGGGTAACGAGGTCGGTGGGGCTTTCGCTTTTCAGCGTGAAGTCGCCACCCGAGAGCACCCACGTTGTACCGCTTTGGCTCACGATGTGTGCGCCGTTGTTGTACACAGTGGGGGTGGTTTGTGCCAGCAATGCTGTAGCTGCCAGCATGAGGATTAAGGAACCCAGAAATTTTGTAAAGTTTTTCATTAGTGCATTGTTTTTAGAATGGATACTCAGGAAATTAATTTGGCAATTATGATTCAATGTCTTTTAGCTGTTTTATCAATTTTACCTGAAACTTTACTCCTGTGGTGCGTCACAAATCTGCCAGGCTAAAACATCAGATAAAATCCGCTACAATGTTATAATGAAAAAATGAGAATTATGCAATCAAAAGGTTAGAAAAAGGTTAACAAGAAGAAAAAAAAGGTTAACAAAAGGTTAACAAGAAGAAAAAAAAGGTTAACAAAAGGATAACAAGAAGAAAAAAAAGGTTAACAAAAGGTTAACAAGGCTTCGCCTATTGTTCAGCCCATGCAGGGCGGAACAGCCTAAAATACAGAGAGATGGAGGGGGATTTCGGGCTAATGATGCTGATATTGCCTCA
>CAIRHD010000099.1 GCA_903878265.1 uncultured Bacteroidales bacterium
CTTTCGATGAAAAACGACAAACCAGCATACAAACTATTCGATCAGAATGGGAAAAGTGCCTCTTACAAAGAGCTTCTAAAGGATGCTACCAGTGCAGATATTGTTTTCTTTGGCGAATTGCACGATAACCCCATCTGCCATTGGCTCGAATACGAACTTACAGCCGATTTATATGCCGAAACCGGCAAAAACCTGATTTTAGGTGCCGAAATGTTTGAATCGGATAACCAGTTGATGGTAAATGAATACCTTCAAGGCCTGATTAAAGATAAAAACTTTGAAGCAGAAGCCCGGCTTTGGCCAAATTATAAAACCGATTACAAACGCTTGCTCAACTTTGCACGCGACAGCAGTCTGAGTTTTATAGCCACCAACATACCCCGGCGTTATGCAAGCATGGTAAACAAAAGCGGTTTTGAGTCACTTAACACCCTCGATAAAAATGCTTATCAGTTTATTGCGCCCTTGCCAGTTGCTTACGATTCAACTCTGGCGTGCTATGCCGATATGGTTAAAATGATGGGCGATGCTCCCACACATGTTACCATGAACATTACCAAGGCGCAAGCAATGAAAGATGCCACCATGGCCTATTTTATTTTACAGAATTTAGTGCCCGGCAAAACTTTCCTACACTTTAACGGCAGCTACCACAGCGACAGGTTTCAGAGCATTTTATGGTACTTGCAACAAGCAAATCCGAAACTCAAAATTGTAACCATATCCACGGTTGAGCAAGCCGATATTGACGAGCTTGCAAAAGAATCGGAAGGATTGGCGAATTTTATCATAGCCATACCCGAAAGCATGACCAAAAACCAGTAAGCAAATACTATTCAGGGCAAAGTGTTAAGGGCAAAGCGTTAATGGCAAAAGTCAAAGTGCAAAGTGCTTTGCAAAACAACACCACATATAACAGAACTTTTTAAAGGTTTTTTTTAATTTTCCTGGTAACAGGAACCATACTGCTTTGCAATTATAACCCGCTTGACCTTCAACTTTCGACCTTCAACTTTCGACCTTCAACTTTTGACCTTTGCTTTTTAACCTTTGCCTTTTAACTTTGCCCTTTAACCTTTGCCCTTTAACCTTCACTTTTCCCCATCAATTGAAAATACAATGAATTTTAATTTTGACCAAATAATTGACCGAAAAGGCAGCTCGTGCATCAAATACGATGGCATGGGAAAATTCCTTGGAGCCGACGATGCGCTGCCAATGTGGGTTGCCGATATGGATTTCCTCACCCCAAAATACATTACGGATGCTATAATTAAACGAGCCGAACATGGTGTTTTCGGTTATCCGATGCGCGAAGAAAGCTATTTCACCTCGCTGATAGGATGGCTCATGCGCCGCCACCAATGGGAGGTAATGCGCGATTGGCTTACATTTTGCCCTGGTGTAGTTCCGGCTGTTAATCTATCTGTACTTGCATTTACAAAACCCGGCGACAAAATAATTGCACAACCACCGGTATATTTCCCGTTTTTTGCCGCTGTTACCGACCACAAGCGCGAATTGGTTTACAACCAATTGATAATGAAAAACGGAAGGCTCTGCATGGATTTCGAGAACCTCGAAAAGCTCGCGAAAGAAGGTGCAAAAATGCTTATCCTTTCCAATCCGCACAACCCAGGCGGTAGTGTTTGGGCCCGTGAAGAACTTATGCAAATGGCCGAAATCTGCCTAAAACACAATGTGTTGATTATTTCCGACGAAATACATTGCGACCTCATTTACAAGCCGTTTAAACATATTCCGGTGGCAAGCCTTTCGCAGGAAATCAGTTTGCAAACAATAACAACCGTAGCACCAAGCAAAACATTCAACCTTTCGGGGCTTTCAACCTCATCGGTAATTATCGAAAACGACAGCCTTCGCCGCAAATTCAACGCCACCCTCGACCACCTGCACATTGGCGGCGGCAATCTATTTGGCAATATAGCATCCGAAGAAGCATACCTGCATGGTGATACCTATGTTGACGAACTTATGGCCTATTTAATGCTTAATATCGAAACCCTTGAAGAATACGTTGCCACAAACCTACCCAAAATTAAAGTCATCCGCCCCGAATCTACCTTCCTGGTATGGCTCGACTGCCGCGAAATGGGGCTGAACGACAACGACCTCAACGACTTTTTTTTACTAAAGGCCAAAGTCGGGCTAAACCCAGGCATTATGTTTGGCCCTGGCGGCGATGGCTTTATGCGTATGAACATTGGTTGCCCAAAAGCGACATTACTACAGGGGCTTGGGCAGATTAAGGAGGCGTTTGATGGGAAATAACCTCAGTAAAAAGAGAGTTTCGTATTGATTTGTCGTACAACATTTGCACAAAACCCAGAAAAAATGTACTCGTCGTAAACTGCTTTTTTGTGTAGCTTAGTATGTTGTAAATGCCAATGAAATATTTACCGGCACAAATCTGAAAAATAAGATGTGTACCAGCCGGAGTTATACACGTACTGACAGAAATATCCCCAATTGAATGCACCATTTTGCAAGCCTGGCCAAAATACAGCATACCTTTGGTAAGATAATAAACAATATACAGTTTGCAAGTATATTTTAAAAAACGCTTGTACCCATTTATAACCACATATAAACGATAGTTGTCGATTAAATTTTTAACTGCATACATAGAAACAAAATATTGCAAACCGCTGAATTACAGATACAAATAAAATACACCGGTTACAACTAATACCGAAATAAACACAACTGATTAGGTATACATAGATGTTATATGTAATTGTAAAAACACAGCCTTAAAAAAATCGGAGTTCGTTTGCAATCGAAATTCAAGCTGAAAGAGCTTGAAGTGCATGAAAACAGACAGGCGTCGAGAAAGGATTTATCGGAAGCCTGACTGCTTGCAGGCA
>CAIRHD010000100.1 GCA_903878265.1 uncultured Bacteroidales bacterium
GAACCATGGCATGGACAAACCAACTCTCCGGCAATTTCCTGGTTTATCCGGCAACCTGCATGAGTGCAGCGGTTTGAAAGCACTTTAAGTGAACCCGTAGATTTAATCACAACAAACCTATCGAAGAAATAAATGCCATTCCCCATTTTTGCCGTATTCAGTTTGGTTACAACCGGTTTTGCGGTTACCTGTTTCTGCTTGCCAATCATATTGCCCCAAAGCGCAACAAATGCGGTAGCTGTGCCAAAAGTTATCAGCCTAATGAATGTTTTCCTGTTTATATATTTGTCTTTACCCAATTGTGCCCGATATTGGTGCAAACTATACTGATTTAGCTTTATGTTGGCGGTTAAAATATCCTTTAACGCAATGCTACGTTGATTTCCTTATTATAAGTTCGGTCTTCAGTTTTTTAACTACAGGCTCATAATCAGTCTCATTGCTTTCAATCCGTTCAATTAAAAGCTGTACACATTCCTTGCCCAATTCATATCCTAAAGGGGTAACCGTAGTTAAGGGTGGGTTGAACATGTAACAAAATGGTTCATCGCTAAAACTCGCAACGGCTATTTGCTCAGGTATTTTAAGGTTTTTTTTATTTATGGCAATCATCACTCCTGCAACCACCTGGTCGCTGATCGAAAAAATAGCATCGGGAGGTGAGGGCAATTCAAGTAGTTTATTTGTGAGGAATTCAGCTTCTACAGTATTATCGCTATTATATATATAGTTTTCATTTACAGGCATATTGTACTTTATTAATGCCCTCAGATAGCCATTCAAACGGTTTTTCGAGATAGAAATGTTTTGATTGCCCAATCCGATAGCAATTCGCGTATATCCTCTATTTATAAGATATTCAACAGCTTTAAAAGTTCCATCTTCGCCATCCACAGAAATTTTATCCCCATCATAATCATTCGGAACTTTATCGATAAAAACAATGGGAACACCACCAAATTTAGCCATTATAAAATGATGGAAAATCTTGGTTTCTTTTGTAACTGAAATAATTAACCCATCCACATTGTTAGCTAACAAGGTTTCGGTACAATCAACTTCTTTATCGTACGATTCATTGGATTGGAGAATCATAACACTATATCCTTTTTTATCAGTAATTTCTTCAATCCCTTTCAATACCGAAGGGAAAAAGAAGGAGGATATCTCGGGTGTGATATAGCCGATTATTTTGCTTTTCCTATTTCGAAGCGAGAGCGCATTGGTGTCGGGTTTATAATGCAGCAATTCGGCTAATTCCTTTGCCGCTTTAATGGTTTCGGGCTTAACATCAGGATGATCTTTTAGCGCACGGCTCACGGTAGAAATAGATACATTGAGTGCTTTGGCAATATCTTTCAGTTTAATCGTATTTATCCTCATAAGCAAAGTGTTGATTTACAAGTAGATATTCACTTTCTGTTTTTATTAATCCCGAACGTAACCTACGGTAAAATTAAAAAATCGGTAAGTATTTTAAAAACAATTTTTAGCCTTCCTCAAAAAGGATAGTCAATTTTCGTTTTTGGGTTCTACGGGCAAATATAGTAGGTGAAAATATTTTGTTGGTAGCCGGAATAAACTGTTAAACCAATTTACCTAATACAAATATCAATTTCGATTATAACTAATTCTATTTGAAACAGTTGTCGTAATGGGAAGCCAAATTATTTAAAAAAATATTTCGGTTTTTTGGATTTCTTTACCTTAAAATATAAATCACAATTCAATCCGCATTAAAAATTCTTTTTTGAAAGTTATGAACCCCAAACGTTTGTGGGAACGTTTGGGGCAAAATATTTTCATTTCATTGGTTTTCAGTAGTTTAAAATCAAAAAACTTGGCTTTTCTTTGTGGTCAAATAATTTACAAACCAACTTAACCCCATCATTATGAAAAAAAAC
>CAIRHD010000101.1 GCA_903878265.1 uncultured Bacteroidales bacterium
GGCTGTACGAAAGAAAGCACGGTATTGCTCAGCGACCCAACGGGTGTAACCGCGACCATTACCGCGAGCACGAACGTAAGTTGCCATGGAATTGTTGATGGTACAGCCACAGTAAGCGGCTTTGGTGGGAATGGTGGATATTCATACCAATGGAGTGATGGTCAAACCACTTCCCTGGCTACAGGTTTATCTGTAGGTCAATATCAAGTCACGATAACTGTAGGAGGTATTACCGGCTGCAGTGCAGTAGCCCTTGCCACTATCTCTGAACCAGATCTGTTAATCGCTGATATTACAAACTCAAATAATGTCAGTTGTTACGGACAGTCCAATGGTTCTGCGAAGGTAGTAGCCACTGGCGGGACAATAGTTTACAGCTATATGTGGAACGACAGCCAGACTTTTGCCACAGCCACAGGCTTGACTGCAGGCACCTATACCGTAACTGTTACTGATGCCCACAATTGCATGGCAATAGCAAGCGTTGTTATTACTCAACCGGCGGAAGTTACAGCTTATGCCGGAGGCAATGCAACAATATGTAAAGGCTCAAGTTACCTTTTGGCTGATGCAGGAGCGATCAATTATACTTCATTAACATGGAGTACATCAGGTGATGGATACTTTAATAATTCAACATCGCTGAACCCGATTTATACTGCAGGTGTTGCTGATATTGTTCTTGGCCATGTAAACCTTACCCTTACGGCACACAGTGTTCAGGGCTGTTCACCGGTGGTAAGCAGCATGATTCTCGCCATCCAGAAAAGCCCTGTTGCAAATGCTGGACCGGATGCAACCATTTGCGAAACAAGCACATATTGCCTCTGTACAGCTTCGGCATCTACTTATACAAGCATTACATGGGAATCGTTGACTAACCTTGTTCCCCCTGTTAGCGGCACTGGAACTTTCTCAGATATCCATGCGGTGAACCCAGTTTACACCCCAAGTCAGGCTGATATTGATGCTGGATGTGTTTATCTTATCATGCATCTCGGAGCTGCTCCGCCTTGTACACAGGTAAACGATACCATGAAACTTTGTATCAGTCGTGTGCCTTTGGCAAATGCCGGAGCAGATGCCATGATTTGTGAAGGCTTCAGCTACACGATTTCAGATGCTACTGCAAGCCATCAAACAGGTTTGAAATGGGTAACAAGTGGAACTGGTACTTTCAATAATGCAGGTAGCCAAAACCCAACCTATACACCAAGTACCGCAGATATTCTTGCAGGATCGGTAACTTTGACCATGCGCCTCACAGCTTGTTCGCCTTGTCCTAATGCATCGGATGCCATGGTTCTTACTATACACCGTAACCCTAGTGCCACTGCTTCGGTTGTATCGAACGTAAGTTGTTTTGGGCTTAGCGATGGTGTTGTAACTGTATCTGCTTCTGGTGGAACTACACCTTATTCCTATTCCTGGAGCAATTTGGCAACCACTCATACTGTTAGCGGTTTATCTATTGGGACTTATTCAGTAACTGTAACCGATAACTTTGGGTGTACTAAAACCAGCCAAACCACTGTTTTGCAACCAACATTGCTTACTGTTTCAGGAAATGTTGTTCAAAATGTCCGTTGCAAATTCAATAACGAAGGAGCAATTTCAATCACGGCTAATGATGGTTCACCTGCTTATTCCTACTTGTGGAGCAACAATTCCACTACAAAGGATATTTCAGGATTAACCGCTGGTACATACACCGTTACTGTAACCGATATGCATTTGTGTTCAACCACAGGAAACTGGACAGTTACAGAACCCGATTTACTTATAGTTGGTGGTACTGTTACCAACAATGTTGTTTGTAATGGAGGAAACGAAGGTGCTATCGCCATAACAGCCAGTGGAGGCACAACCGCATATTCCTATTTGTGGAGCAACAATTCTACTACAGCAAACATTTCGGGTTTGACTTCTGGTACATATACCGTAACAGTCACCGATTCACATTCCTGCACCATTTCGGGCAATTGGACTGTAACCGAACCTGATGCCCTCACTTTGGTAAGTTATGTGAAACACAACGTGCTTTGTACAAGTAGCAACGAAGGTGCTATTTACCTTACTATTAGTGGTGGGACTGCCGCATACAGTTATGCCTGGAGCAACAACGAAACAACACAAGACATCACTTTCCTGACAGCCGGATCCTATTCGGTTACGGTTACCGATGCCCATTCGTGTACTTTTATAGAAAGTTGGACAATTACCGAACCAGATGTTTTGACCATTAATGGTGCCGTTACACATAATGTCCTTTGCAAAGGTAGTAACGAAGGCTCAATTACCTACACAGTTATCGGAGGCACAATACCTTACTCCTATTTCTGGAGCAATGGTGCAACGATACAAAACCTCGCCACCCTAACCGCAGGGGTTTATACAGTAACAGTTATTGATGCCAATTCGTGCCATACCCATGGAAATTGGACAATTACAGAGCCTGATGCACTTACTGTACACGGAACTGTAACACAAGATGTACTGTGCCATGGCGGAAATGAAGGAGCAATCAACATCACAGTTTCTGATGGAACGGCTGGATATTCTTATCTCTGGAGCAACAATGTTACATCCAAAGATATCTCTGGCCTTACTGCTGGAACTTATTCGGTTACAGTTACCGATGCCAATTCCTGTCTGACAACCGGAAGCTGGATGATTACCCAGCCAGATGTGCTCACTGTTGATGGAACCATAACGCATAATGTATTGTGCAACGGTGGAAACGAAGGAGTTATCTCAATAACTGCCAATGGAGGCACAACAGCATACTCTTATTTATGGAGCAACTACGCCACCACAGCCACAATCTCAGGTTTAAGTGCTGCAACTTATACCGTAACAGTTACTGACAACCATAATTGTGCTACAACCGGCAATTGGACGGTAACACAACCGGCCACCTTGACAGTAACTGGTGTTGTGACGCATAACGTGTTATGCAAAGGAAGTAATGAAGGCGCAATTGCCATTACTGTTTCAGGCGGTACAACAGCTTATGGCTACAAATGGAGCAATAATGCTACAACTCAAAATATTTTGGGTCTTACAGCAGGAACATATTCGCTAACAGTTACCGATTCACATTCGTGCGAAACCACTGGAAGCTGGACCGTTACCGAACCTGATGCGCTTACCGTGAAAGGTGCGGTAACGCAGCAAGTCCTCTGTAAAGGAAGCAACGAAGGTTCAATAAACCTCAGCGTTTCAGGAGGTACAAGTGTTTACAGTTATTTATGGAGCACTACAGCAACCACCCAGAATATATCGGGGTTAACAGCAGGATCCTATACAGTAACGATAACCGATGCTAATTCATGCAAGCTTTCAGGAAGTTGGACAGTAACCGAGCCAGAGCTGCTTGTCGTAAATGGTAATGTATCGCAAAACGTGCTTTGCCATGGAAGCAACGAAGGAAGCATAAACATTACCGTATCAGGTGGAACAAGTTCGTATTCGTACAACTGGAGCAACAGCACAACTTCTAAAAATGTATCTGGCCTCACAACTGGAACATACACAGTTACCGTAACGGATTCACACTCTTGTTCAACCACAGGAAGCTGGACTGTTACACAGCCAATACAACTTACTGTAAATGGAATAGTTACATCAAATGTTCTTTGCCATGGTGGTACTGGAGGTTCAATCAGCATTTCTGTTTCTGGTGGAACAACCGCCTACAGTTATGCTTGGAGCAACAATGCCACTGCTCAGAATGTTTCAAGCCTGACAGCAGGGATTTATACGGTTACGGTTACAGATGCCAATTCTTGCAAAACCACTGGGTCGTGGACAATAACCGAACCACCAGCACTGTCGTTGAATGGTGTGGCCACACAAAGTTGTTATGCAACAAGTACCGGAGCCATAAATGTTACCTACCAGGGAGGTTCTGTTCCATACACCTATTTGTGGAGCAATTCCCTCACAACTGGTAGCATAACTGCTCTTTCTGCCGGAACTTATACGGTAACGGTAACCGATGCCAATTCCTGCTCACTATCAGGGAGTTGGACAGTAACCCAAAAACCCGAGTGGTCAATTGGAATAACCGGACCTGATGGGGTTTGCTGTACACCTGGAGGATCGCCAGCAGGGTATTGTGCTACAATTGGCGGCACATTCACAGCACCTGTTACTTACCAGTGGGTAGTAGTTGGTGGCACGATTACTGGCGGGTCAAACACTTCCTGCATCAATGTGTTGTGGAGCTGTTGCGGTGAAGGAACGGTTACTTTAGTGGTTACCAATTCCGATGGCTGTACATTGACCACAACAAAAAATGTGTTTGTAAGCCCGGCCCCTTCGCCGGTACTAACAGGTCCAGCAACGGTAACAGTTGGTCAGTCGGGTACGGTTTACTGTACACCAGCAATAGCAGGCCACTTGATTAGTTGGAATGTTACAGGCGGAACCATTACTGACGGAAATGGGACAAATTGTATTACTGTTACCTGGGGGACTGGTTGCTCGCAATGCAACGGCACAGTTACGGTTTATGAAACCTACAACGGATGTACTGGTTCAGCAACCATGTCTGTTAACATTATCTCAGGTGTTGGTAACTTATCGGGTTATGTAACATACAACAACCAGTATGGCACAAGCCTTAATGGGGTAGTGGTTTCATTGCGCAACACAGCTACCGGAACCATTGTTGGCTATGCGACCACAGGGTCAAATTATGCCAACAACCAACCAGGTTATTACACATTCTCCAACATTCCGAATGGCACTTACAGGTTAACTGGTAGTTATAATGGCACTTGGGGTGGCAATAATGCAACCGATGCTTTGATCGTCCAATTGAATGTTATCAACTCTTATCCTTTACCATATTTGAAAGATACAGTTGCTGATGTTAATGGTAGCCGTACCAAAACAGCCCTCGATGCACTCTATATTAAATTGAGGACCATTGGATCGATAAATTCGTATCCGGCTGGCGATTGGAAAATCACCGACACAACAATTACCTTGTTAGGGTCAGCTGTTGCTGTTAACCTTAAAGCTCTTTGTGTGGGTGATGTCAACGGTTCGTTTATACCTGTTGGATACAAAGCTGCAAACACATTGTCGGTTATCGAAGATGGTGTTACTACAGTTCCGATGGGCGAACCTTTTGTTTACACTATCCGTAGCAATAAAGAAGCTGATCTTGGAGCCATGACCTTGTTTATGGCTTATGATGCCGATCGTTTCGAAATAATGGATATTGCAAGTTCAATCGAAGGTATGAAGTATGTGTTTGGCGATGGGAAAATTTCAATTGCTTGGGCAGATACCAAGCCAATGAAGGTGAACACGGATGACTTGATACTGAGTCTCAACATGATGGCCAAGGTTAAAATGAGAGAGCCTACCAGTATTTTCAGTCTTGTTGCTGGTAGTGAATTTGCCGATATTTTAGCCAAGCCTTATGATGACTTCGGTTTGAAGATGGCGAATGTTATCAGCCCCGAAGGCGCTCTGGAATTTACGATGTACAATTATCCTAACCCATTTGTGAACAACACAAGTATTGTTTATACCCTACCTGATGCTGGTCATGTGAAATTGTTGTTGACCGATGTGAGCGGAAAAACGATCCGTACTTTGGTTGACGACAACAACAATGCCGGCTCGCACAAAGTAGTGGTGGATCCAGCCAAGTTGAATATGGCTACCGGGGTTTACTTCTACAGGATTATTTTTGAAGGAGCTTCCGACTCGTTTACGAAAGTCAACAAAATGGTACTGACAAGGTAAATTCGTTAACAGCAACAATAAACCCGGAAGCTTTGGTCATCTAAAGACTAAAGCTTCCGGGTTTTCATTTTCAAAAAAAACATGCCCAATCGCAATCAGGCATAAGTTTCGTGATACTGCTTTGATTTTTTCGATTCTGCTTCTGGCTACCGTAAAAAAGGGTTGTTTTGCTTTTCGTAGCCAATAGTGGTCTTTGGTCCATGTCCCGGATACACGGTGTAATCGTCAGGCAAGGCAAACAGTTTTTGTGTAATGCTTTGGTAAAGGATATCGAAATTGCCGGTGGGCAGGTCAGAACGGCCAATACTGTCGCGGAACAAAACATCGCCCGAAATCACATACCTTTCAGCATGGTTTACCAAACAAACGCTGCCATCGGCATGGCCTGGTGTATATAATACTTCAAGGCACCCTTTCCCAAAAGCAATTTTATCGCCCTCCTCAATAAAATCGGTAGGGATAATAAGGTTTTCTACATTTATGCCAAATACCGACCCAAATTCAGCGGCTGTGCGCCAAAACAATTTGCTTTCTTTATGGCATTGCGGCTTGAGGCTGAATGTGTTGCAAGCAAACGTATTGCCAACAATATGATCGATGTGGAAATGCGTGTTCACTATGCCGACCGGTGTAAGTTTGTTACCAGTAATAAATCCCAGCAACTCGGTTTCTTCGCCTTTGTACTGGCAGCCAGGGTCAACAATCAGGCATTTGCCCATATCGTCGTTAACGATGTAAGTGTTCACGCCAAAAGAATTAAAAACAAAACTGCTAACAGTATTTTCCATAATTGTGTTTTTTTTGAAGTGATAAAATTATCATTTTATCCAATAGTAAATACTTAAACTATCAACAATAGTTTTACAGTAAATATACAGTGCCTAAAGGTTAGAGTGCCTAAAATGCCTAAAGTTGCATACTAATTTTATTTGCTTTGCTTGTAAGTACTTAGTATCCAATCTTTCAAATTGATGTTTTTTTGGCATATAATTTTGAAATGCCGCTTAGGATTTAGGTCAAAAGGCAAAGGTTAAAAGGCAAAAGTCAAAGGTGCTTGACTACCAAAAATTGCACTTAATTTCAATTTTTCAAAATAATTACGACACTATCAATTCCGGCACTATTTTTTAGTGCTTGCATCAATGGCCTTAACTTTGACTTTTGACCTTTGCACTTTGACTTTGCACTTTAACTTTTCTGGCATGTCCAGGTTAGGCACAAATAGTTTTAAAGGAATCTTCACACTTAATAATAGATGGCAAAAAAGTACTCTTAGCCGAAAAGTTGGGATAAAAAGCTTGTGATGGCATTAACTTTAGGCATTTTAGGCACTCAAGGCACTTTAAGTACTTTTAACACAGAATAACTTTAATACGGTGAATAATTACGATTTTTATTAATTTAGCGGTGTGAAAAATAGCACCAAACGCACTAAATCGCCACCTATGGGGTTAATCGCAAAAGCATTCAGGGCAACCTGTATAATGCTGATTATGTGGCTTTTTTCTTTTTCGACTTATGCGCAATTCTATAATGGTTCGCAGGTAAGCTTTGGGAAAAACCGTGTACAATACACCGATTTTCTCTGGACATATTTCCGTTTCAACAATTTTGACGTCTATTATAACCTCAATGGTAAGGAACTTGCGCAACATGTTGCCGATTATTCTGGGAAATATATCCCGGAAATCGAGAAAAAACTCGAAACCACATTGGATAAAAAAACTCAGTTTATCGTCTATAACACTTATTCCGACCTTAAACAAAGCAACATTGGGTTGATGAACCATACCCAATACAATACCGGAGGGATCACGCACATAATTGGTACAAAAGTGTTCCTTTATTTCGATGGCGACCTCAACCATTTCGACAGGCAAATCCGTGGCGGCATCACCCGATTGTTGGTCGAAAACATTATTTACGGAGGGTCTATTGGCTCGCAGGTAAAAAACAGTACGCTTATAAATCTGCCATCGTGGTATATTGACGGTCTGGTGTCGTATTACAGCAGAAATTGGGATACCGAACTCGACAATAGAGTTAAGGATGGCATCCTGAGCGAAAAATTCAAACGGTTCAACCACCTTATCGATGATGATGCCGTACTTGCCGGACATTCGCTGTGGCGGTTTGTGGCCGAAAAATATGGTGAAGAAAATATTGCCAATATTGCCTACATGACGCGCGTGAACCGCAGCGTGGAAAGCGGTTTCTTGTATGTACTTGGTATTTCGTTCAAGAATGTGATCGAAGAATGGTACGAATGGTACAAGCAGGCTTATACGGTTGACCAAACTGCTTTTAATCCCTATAACCCCAGCGTTTCCTTTAAGTTGAAGCGCGATCAGGTGTATGATAATGTTAAGATTAGCCCCGATGGCGATAAAATCCTTTTTTCGGTAAACGATAAAGGTTTTTATAAAGTATATCTGCAAGATTTGGCAACGGGGAAAAAGAAGAAGATTTTTCGCAAAGGCTATCGTACCGACGAAAAAGTCGATTATTCGTACCCACTTTTGGCTTGGCACCCAACAGGAAATGTTGCCGCCATGATTATTGAGCATAAAGCCCAGCTTTTCCTGTATTATTACGATATGGAAACCCGTACATGGCAAAACCAGAATCTATTCAATTTTCAAAAAATCCTCGATTTTTCATATTCGCCTGACGGGCGTTCGTTTGTAATGTCGGGGGTGCAGCGTGGGCAATCGGATATTTATTTCTACAATATTGCCGCCAACACGGCTATTCCAGTTACTCAGGATGTGTATAACGATATGAACCCTAGGTTTTTGGCTAAAAGCAATTCGATTATTTTCAGCTCCAACCGTCCCGATGATACCATCCGTTTTGTAAAAGAAAATATGCGTTCGTATGATGGAATGGCCAATAACGACCTGTTTATTTACGAAAGAGGTTCAAAAAGCTTGGTGCTGAACCGGGTCACCAAAACCAATTTGGCCAGCGAGATTCAACCCGCTTCCTACAGCCCCGGTTATTTTACTTACCTCAGCGATGCCAACGGTGTGTACAACCGATATGCTGCAAAACTCGACAGCACTGTAGCTTATGTTGATACAACGGTACATTATCGGTACTATACACAAACTTTCCCGCTTACAAATTATTCGAGGAGCATACTTTCGCAGGATGTTAGTTTTATTGGCCGGAAAACGGCTGAAATGGTTTTTGAGAACAACAAATACCATATTTATTTCGGCGAAATCCCTCTTGGCAAAATAACCCCTCTTCAAAACCTTGAGCAATCGAAATATATGCTCGCTCTCGAAGCCAAAGCAATTAAGGAAAAAGAAGAAGAGGCGATAAAGAAAGCCAATCCCGAAATTAAAGTGAAAAGGAAACGCTTTGTGGCTGTTTACGAAAACGATATTTCGCCGGTTAAAATCGATACCACAAGTGTTGATATAAACAATTATCAGATTTCGGGCGATGTAACGTCAGGCAGAACTGGGTTAAAGCGTACAATCATTTTATTGCCCGCAAATGCCGGAGGCATCATAAAACTTCCAAAGCCACGGAATTACAATGTGGAATATTCGGTCAATCAATTGGTAAGCCAGCTCGATTTTTCGTACTTGAACCTAAGTTACCAGCCTTATTTAGGATATTCGGGGCCGATTTATCAAAATTCGCCTACCAATGCACTTTTCATGTTGGGAGCTACTGACCTGCTTGAAGATTACCGGATTATTGGCGGCGTTAGGTTAAATATGAATTTGGTGCATAACGAGTTCTTGTTTGGATATGCGGATCTGAAGCGCCGCCTCGACAAAGAAGTATATTTTCATCGCACCGGTTTCGATGTCGCAACCTTTAGTGCCGCTGCAAGGCCCCGCATTACCAGGCACCGTATACACGAAGCAAATTATGTACTCCGGTATCCATTTACGGAAGTGCTGGCACTTAAAGGAACCTTATCGGTGCAATACGACAAGCCCTACGAACTGGCTGACGATGCCATTACGGCCAGCACAAACTACGATGGAAGCGTTTGGGCTATTGGCAAAGGCGAATTGGTGTACGACAATACCCGCGAAATAGGTACCAACCTGATGTTAGGCCTCCGGTATAAGGTTTTTGGCGAATATTACCAATTGGTGAAAAAGCAATCGGTAAATATGTTTGTGGTAGGGTTTGATGTAAGGAACTATACCCGCATCCACCGCTCGTTTATTTGGGCCAACCGCCTGGCCGGTAGTACTTCCTTAGGGAAAAACCGGCTGCTTTATTACATGGGAGGCGTGGATAATTGGTTGTCGCCACAGTTTAATTCCGAATATCAAATAGACTATAACCAGAATTATGCGTTTCAAACCCTTGCCACCAGTATGCGGGGATTCCAGCAGAATGTGAGGAGTGGCAACACTTTTGCATTGTTGAGTTCGGAGTTGCGTTTCCCTGTGTTTAGGTATTTCTTGAATAAACCCTTGCGTTCCGAATTCCTGAACAACTTCCAAATCGTAGGTTTTACGGATATTGGTTCAGCCTGGCAAGGGCTTAACCCACTTGCCGAAGAAAACACTTATTACACGCGCACCATATACGAGAAGCCTTTACTCGTAACTGTAAAAGTGCAGAAAGATCCGCTTATTGCAGGATATGGTTTCGGTTTGCGGAGCACCTTGTTCGGTTATTTCCTGCGTGCCGACTGGGCGTGGGGGATTGAAGACCAGGTTATACAACCGTACATTTTTTACCTTTCGTTAAGCCTTGATTTTTAAAGAAACTCATGTTTGATTTTAGTAGTTGGTTTCCGAAAAATATTGTAGTTGCAAAAGTTTGGAACACGGATTACACGGATGATGCTGATTTGCACCGAAATAAAATAGTGTAAGACTATAATTGTTAACCAAGGCAATAGGATAAAGAATTAGCTTTTAGTAAAAAACAATCTACCTAAAAAATGCCCTTCCCTGAAAAAAGGATAACCGACTTTATCCATAAGCACCATATTTTTACTTTGGCAACAGCGGCCAACAATGTTCCATATACCTGCACTTGCTTTTATGTGTATTTTGACGAATTGAACATCTTCATTTTTACTTCCGATCATGGTACTCGGCATGTAAACGAATTGCTTGCACAGCCTTTTGTTTCTGGGGCAATAGCACTCGAAACCACCATGATTGGGAAAATACAGGGGATTCAATTTACAGGTTTGGCCACAGAGCTAAAGGACGAACTCTACGATGTGGCTCACAACGCTTATCTGAAAAAATTCCCGGTTGCAGGTTTTAAGAAATTGACCCTTTGGGGAATTACGCCCGATTTTATTAAAATGACACATAACCGACTTGGTTTTGGCACAAAATTGATTTGGGAACAGCATAAGTAGGGAAACAAATTGCAATCAACTGTTTTGGATAGGATGAATTTCAGCCAAACACCCTCATCCTACAGGATCATTTTCTCGCCTTCTCCCTTCGCCTTGTCTCCTCTCGCCTTGTCTCCCTTCTCTTTTCTAACCTCACCTCGTCCCAAAACCAAAACCTGAAAAACCACTTGCTTTTTCAAAGTAAAATCCGCATCCTTACACCCCTTTAGAATCAAGCATCCTGAAACCCACGGTTCATAAGGGTTTGGAGAGTTATTAAGGGTATAAATAACACTATAACAAGCTGTTAATACTTCCTAACAAGGGGATTGTTAATAACTGTATTTGATAATTTCATAAAGCATAGTGTAAATTTGTAAATCCTGATTTTAATCTTTAAAACAAGTTTTATTGTTGGTTTTCAGGGGTTTATTTTAAATTTAAATAGAGAACGGAGATCACTATGGATGTTAATCTTTTTTCACAATTAGATTCCCAGGTAGGGGAGAGTGCAAAAAATGATTTTTATGGTAAAGTTTTAGGACAACGCCAGCGGCCCGAAATCCATGAGCCAGTGGTAGTTAAGCAGGCTCTGGAACCAGAACTGGCTAACGTTCAAAAAACAGAACAAGTAATGAACAAACAAATTATTGAACAGCCTGTAATTGTAGAAATGAAAGCATACACCCCCGAAGAAGTGCTGGAAACCGCCACAGTGTATTTTGAAGGCGACAAACTTGCAGCAAGTGTGTGGATGAATAAATATGCCCTTAAGGATAGCGATGGAAATATTTACGAACGTACACCCGACGATATGCACCATCGTCTTGCATCGGAAGTTGCCCGCATCGAGAAAAAATATCCTAACCCAATGGGCGAAGATCAGCTATTCGAACTCTTCCGCAACTTCCGCTATATCGTTCCACAAGGCAGCCCAATGGCTGGCATAGGCAACAATTTCCAGATTTCATCCCTATCCAATTGTTTTGTTATCGGCGACGATGGAAACCAGGATTCCTATGGCGGGATCATGAAAGTGGATCAGGAACAAGTGCAACTTATGAAACGCCGCGGTGGCGTTGGCCACGACTTATCGCATATACGCCCTTCGGGCAGCCGTGTTTTGAACAGTGCCCTTACTTCCACCGGCATTGTTCCGTTTATGGAACGCTACAGCAACTCCACCCGCGAAGTGGCACAGGATGGCCGCCGTGGAGCCTTGATGCTTTCCATTTCCATAAAACATCCCGACAGCGAGAGCTTTATCGATGCTAAAATGGAACAAGGAAAAGTAACAGGAGCTAATGTTTCTGTGCGTATCGACGATGATTTTATGCGTGCCGTAAAAAGCAACAGCAATTATAAACAACAATATCCGATTGAATCGGCTGCACCTACAACAGTAAAAGAAATTGGTGCGTCAGGGCTTTGGGGCAAAATAATCCACAATGCATGGCAGTCTGCCGAGCCTGGAATCCTTTTCTGGGACACCATCATCCGCGAATCGGTTCCTGATTGTTATGCCGACCTTGGTTTTAAAACCCTTTCGACAAACCCTTGCGGCGAAATACCGCTTTGTGCCTACGACAGTTGCCGCTTGATTGCAATTAACCTGTACAGCTATGTCGAAAACCCTTACACACCGCAGGCGAAATTCAACATGCCATTGTTTGCCGAACATTCGCGTTACGCACTCCGCATCATGGACGATATTATCGACCTCGAAATGGAGAAGATTGACGGAATCCTTGCCAAAATAACTTCCGATCCCGAAGACGAAGAAACCAAACGTACCGAACGCTTGCTTTGGGAAAAAATCCGCGAAAAAACCCTTCAAGGCCGCCGTACAGGTATTGGCATAACTGCCGAAGGCGATATGTTAGCCGCTTTGAACCTGCGCTACGGTGCTGACGAAGCAACAAAGTTCAGCGTCGAAATACACAAAACCCTAGCAATACAGGCTTACAGTGCTTCCTCCGATCTTGCAGCCGAGCGTGGTGCTTTCCCCATTTTCGATATGGAACGTGAGCGCAACAATCCGCTTATCAACCGTATTCGCGAAGCCGCGCCCGAAGTGTATGCCAAAATGGAAAAACAAGGCCGCCGCAATATCAGTATGTTGACCATTGCACCCACAGGCAGCGTAAGCATCTGCACACAAACGGCATCCGGCATCGAACCGGTATTTATGGTGAGCTACAAACGTCGCCGCAAGGTAAACCCCAACGATAAAAACGTGAAAATTGCCTTTGTTGACGAAGTTGGCGATTCGTGGGAAGAATACAATGTTTTTCACCCCAAGTTCCTCGTATGGATGAAAATTAACGGCTACGATATCAAAAATGCCATTAATATGAGCGATGACGCTTTGAATGCCATTATTGCAAAATCGCCGTATTACAAAGCCACCAGCAACGATATTGATTGGGTTGCCAAGGTGCAAATGCAAGGCGCAATCCAGAAATGGGTTGACCATTCGATCAGCGTTACAGTGAACTTGCCTGCCGATGCCACCGAAGAATTGGTAAGCAACGTTTACCTAACGGCATGGGAAAGCGGATGCAAAGGCATGACAATTTATCGCGATGGCTCACGTTCCGGAGTGCTTATCAGCAACGATGCGCAGAAAGAAGAGATCAGCGAGTTCCAGGAAACAAAAGCGCCACCTCGCCCCAAAGAACTTGAGGTAGAAGTGGTGCGTTTTATGAACGAGGATGTGAAATGGATTGCCTTTGTGGGCTTGTTCAACAACAAACCCTATGAAATATTTACCGGTAAAAGTTCCGATTTTTATATTCCCGACTATGTAAAAAAGGGTTGGGTAATACGCACCAAAAAGGACGAAAACACCGCCGCACGTTACGATTTTGAATATGAAGACAGCTACGGTTACCGTGTAACCCATCGCGGGTTGTCGCGCTCGTTCAAAAAGGACTATTGGAACTATGCCAAACTAATTTCGGGGATTTTGCGCCATGGCATGCCTTTGCCTTATGTAGTTGAATTGATTGACAACCTGAGTTTCGATAACGACAGCATCACTACCTGGAAAAACGGCGTGGTGCGTGGGCTTAAAAAGTTTATCCCCGACGGCACACAAACCGGCCACAGCTGTCCACAATGCAAAGAGAAAAATACCATAGTTTATAAAGAAGGCTGCATGGCCTGTACCTGCTGCGGGTATAGCAAATGCGGATAAAATTAATTTGATAGCGATTGAAAGAAAACCACTGCTCATAATTGACAGTGTTTTTTTTTGTTATAAACAAATCAATTTCAGAATCTCTTCTTGTGATAATCAAATGTTTGGCTGTCGCGGAAAGCAATAAACTTTCGGGCAATAAGCAGAAAGATAGGCAGGTTGTTGCGGTTCAAATAATCTATGGCATCGGGTTCGGAGTGGCAGGCATCAGCTAAAACGGCCAAAATGTGAAAATCGTGTTTTTTCAACCATAAGTAAGCGTTTGGGTCGCCATCAATGGCGCGGTCCAATGCACCAAAGTGAGTGTAGCCGTTATTCATCAGCCAGTTAAAAGCATCCTCGCTGCCACGCATACACTTACTTAGTACGCCCAATTCGGGATAGCCGTTTTTCATCAACCAGCCAAATATTTCCTCATTCCCACTCAAAGTCTCAGCGAAAGCAAGCAGTATTTTTGGCTCGTAGTTAAGCATAGGAAGTTGTGTTGTTTGGGTTTTTGTTTGATAGCAAAGGAGGCAACAAGAAGAGGGGAGGCTGAGAGACAAGGAGAGGGGAGACAAGGAGACAAGGAGAGAGGGAGACAAGGAGAGGGGAGACTGAGAGACAAGGAGAGGGGCGACAGGGCGACAAGGAGACACAAGGAGAGGGGCGACCGTTCTAATTACTTTATTCCATTTTCAAATTACCGCATTACTGTATTTTTACATCCCCACATTTTCAAATTATCGCATTACCACATTATCGCATTACCACATTATCAAATTAATAAAACACCTCCGCCTTTATACCCAACAACTCAATACGTTTTGCCAGGGCTTGAAATTCGGTTTCGGGCACTTTTTCCAGGGTATTGTATGGAGTTTGCCTGTCGATAGGGTAGAGCATCACCAATTTGGGTTTTATTTCATTTATATGCCCAAGCCATAACGTAAGTTCCTCTTCGGTAGTGTTATCCACCCTTTTACCTTCTACTTCGCCGCGGATAAGCATGGTTTGTATCACCAGGTTTCCACCGAAACCTTTTAGCTCTTCTATTATTTTTTCAAGTGTTATTGGATATGTTGGCTGATTTATTGCCAAAAACGTACTGTTGGAACCCGCATCAAGTTTCAACACATTGTTGTCAATCCGCAGTAACGCCCTTTTTACATTGGCATGGGTGAGGCGGGTAGCGTTCGACAGCACCGTAATATGGGCTTGTGGGAAAAACTTGTCGCGCAATAGGATTGTATTTTCGATAATCGTCTCAAATTCAGGGTGTAGTGTAGGTTCGCCATTTCCAGCAAAAGTGATGTTGTCGGGATTTAACATGCCTTCTTTTAAGGCTTCGAAACGGCTTTGCAGCGAAGCGTTGATTTGGGCAGCCGTAAAGAGCACAGGCTTCTCTTTGTTTTTCGCCTCATTCAGCCCACACTCGCAATAAATGCAGTTGAAGGAGCAAAATTTCCCGTGCAAAGGCAATAAATTAATACCAAGCGAAACGCCAAAACGGCGGCTTTTCACGGGGCCAAAAACGATTTCATCAAATAAAATTCCTGCCATACTATGTAGTTTTACCGCCCTCGAAATACCGCTTCCGATAGTTAAATCACTGCAAAAGTAGTGGAAAAGGCAGAGCGCAAGTTGAATTGTCAAAAGGAATATCAAAGGTAAGCCCATCGAAATTGTGTAGTGCAATAAATATCATAAGCTTACCTATCAAAAAAAGGGTAGTTAAAATAACTCGCAAGATAGTCCAAATATAACGATTAGGCAGTTCGGATAAAGCCAACAGGGAGCGCAATTACCTCCAGAGGTAGCGAGGATACACCGAGCATGTAGCGAGAGTACACCGATGATGTAGAGAGGGTACACCGATGATGTAGCAAGGGTACACCGAACAAGTAGTGAGGGTACACCGATGATGTAGCGAGGATACACCGATGATGTATCGAGGGTACACCGATGATGTAGCGTGGGTACTTCCAAAAGTATTGAGGGTACTTCCTGATGTAGTGAGGGTACCTCCAGAGGTAGCGGGGCTACACCGAACAAGTAGTGAGGGTACTCCAAACTATACTGCAAATGGGATAAAATCTGCGATATATAATCACAAAAAAAAGGACCATAGAGGCACGGAGAACACGGCTAAATATTATTTTGATGTATTGAAGGGCTTTAAGAGTTTAAGAGTTTTTTCTGAATGTATTTCTGTTTTTTTTTTCTTGTCCTTTTGCCTTGACGCAAAAGAACGAAAAAGTCAAGGCTTTATTAAAATACAATGCGTTTCTAATCCGGAGGTATCTTCCCGCAATACAAGGCATGAAAGGTGGCACAATTCCAGGCATTTGTCGTTGCAGTGTATTGCTGCGCACATGCCCTTCCGCACATACCTCCAGCTAAGAACCGCTATCGTATTTTTATAATTCCTGTCCTTCGTAAGATAGTTCTTGTATGGGGCAAAACCGGATCGGAAGGCTCTGGTAAATATTGTAGATTTCTAGGTTTTAAGGACTGGCCTTATAGAAATTTTACGCAGATGTAGCCGAAGGTAAACCGCGCGGGCATGTGCGTAGCAAAACACAGCTTCACCTACTCCCCGGCCCCGGCTCCCAACTTTCAAGCCTTGTTTTGCAGGTGTTTACCGAGGTGTACAGATGTGTAAACTTTATATTAAGCATTGATTTTTTGTTACTTTTTGATCAAGCAAAAAGTAAGAGAAAGAGAATGTATTCAAATCAATAATACCAATCAAGAAGTAAATTCTAATCAATTTTCCGTTAAGTAATAAGCCGGCACATCAAAATAATATGTAGCTGAGAACACGAAGAAAAGCACTGAGAATGAACTCCGTGAACTCAGTGAAGCGATATCACGAATTCCTTTAAAAACAAGCAATTATGAGTAAACTCTGTAAACTCTGTGAACTCCGTGCCTCCGTGGTAAAAATTTCAAATCTAAATGCGACAATTTATCCCGTTTTGAGTATAGTAGCGATGCTACACCGAACAAGTAGTGAGGGTACTTTCAGAGGTAGAAGGGGTACTGCCAGAGGCAATTAAATTACAGCGAATAGGTATTTCATCAAACAGCAAAGTGTCCGGGGTGACAGAAAAAGTCGCCACTACACTTTTGTAAAACAAAAAAGCCGGGGTCCAGCTCAACGCCAAACCCCGACTTATTACTTTCATTTTTACAAATCCTTACGGCGTAATCGAAATCAACATGGTTGCTGTTGTGGAGCAGCCTGTTGTCATGTTGGTTTCGGTAACTGTTACATAGCCTTTGGCTATTACCCCGCAAGGGAAATCCCAGGTAAGGGTTAAGCAGTTGTGGTTAGGGAAGCAGATTTCGGGGTTGCCATGGCTGGCATTCCAGGTGTAGCCGTTGCCAGGGGTGTAAGCCGTTTGGTAGGTTATTACCTGCCCTTGTGTTACGTTGGCAGCGCCTGTGAGTATTGGCGTTGGTGCAACA